>JBARUT010000073.1:0-5491 GCA_049645885.1 Candidatus Macondimonas sp. | reverse complement strand
ACGTCGCACGGCGCTGGGAGGCCCGTGCCCGTCCATAAATGGCTTCCCGGCACCGGTCATACCAGGAGTCCGCCCGCAACACCCGTTCCACCGCCTCGCTGGCATGATCCCCGAAGCGCGAGCGAATTGCGCCCGGCTGGATGGTGATCACCGCGATGCCAAAGGGTGCGAGCTCCATGCGCAGGGCATCGGACAGGCTGTGCAGGGCGGCCTTGGTGGCGCAATACACGCCGGCAAAGGGCGTGGTCAGCACCCCGGAGACGCTGCCGATGTTGACGATACGCCCCCCGCCCTGGCGCATGCGCGCCGCGGCGGCCTGCGCCATCAGCAGGGGCGCGAACACATTGGTGGCGAACTGACGCTGCAGCTCCGCTTCCGGCATTTCGACGGTCGGCCCCATGGCGCCGTACCCCGCGTTGTTGATCAGGATGTCGACATGATCTTCCTGGGCGTCCAGCGCGGTCCAGAACGCCGCACGGCTGGCCGGGTCACAGACATCCAGCGGCAATGCATGCAGGCCCAGGGCGCTGAGTTGCGCCAGATCCTCGGATCGCCGCGCCGTGGCATAGACTCGGTAGCCATGGTGGTGAAACGCCAGCGCCAGCGCCTGCCCGATGCCGCTCGAACAACCGGTGACGATCACCACCGGGGGGTAATGCGTGGCCATACCGATGCTTCCTCACTGTTTCGTCCGTTGAAACGCCCGGCGCGCACCCTCAGGCAGCGCCCGCCAGATCCGGCAACAAAGGCCGCAGATAACGGCCGGTATGGGAAGCGGCCACCTCGGCCACTGCCTCGGGCGGTCCTGCGGCAATCAACTGCCCCCCGCCATCACCGCCCTCCGGCCCCAGATCCAGCAGCCAGTCGGCGGTCTTGATCACATCCAGGTTGTGCTCGATCACCACCACCGTGTTGCCGTGACCGCACAGCCGCTGCAGCACCGCCAGCAGCATTTCGATATCGTAGAAATGCAGGCCCGTGGTGGGCTCATCCAGAATATACAAGGTCCGCCCGGTGTCGCGCTTGGACAGCTCCCGCGACAGCTTCACCCGCTGCGCCTCACCCCCCGAGAGGGTGGTGGCGCTCTGGCCCAGGCGGATGTAGCCCAGGCCCACGTCCATCAAGGTTTGCAACTTGCGCGCCACGGTAGGCACCGGGGCGAAGAACGCCAGCGCGTCCTCCACCGTCAATTCCAGCACTTCATGAATGCTGCGCCCCTTGTAGCGCACTTCCAGGGTTTCCCGATTGTAGCGCTGGCCCTTGCACACATCGCAGGTGACATACACATCGGGCAGGAAATTCATCTCCACCCGGATCACCCCATCGCCCTGACAGGCTTCGCAGCGCCCGCCCTTGACGTTGAAACTGAAGCGGCCGGGACCATAACCCCGGCTGCGCGCTTCCGGCGTGCCGGCGAACAGCTCGCGAATGGGTGTGAACAGGCCAGTGTAGGTGGCCGGGTTGGAGCGCGGGGTGCGGCCGATGGGGCTTTGGTCGATATCGATCACATGATCGAACTGATTCAGTCCCTCGATGCGCTCATGGGGGGCGGGTTCGGCGGCGGCGCCATGCAGATAGCGCGCCGCCGCGACATGGAGCGTGTCGTTGATGAGAGTGGATTTGCCCGAGCCCGACACGCCGGTCACACAGGTGAACAGGCCCACCGGGATCTCTGCGGTGAGGTGCTTGAGGTTGTGACCGCTCGCGCCCTTGATGCGAATCCAGTGGTCGCCGTCAGGTTGGCGCCGCGGCCGAGGGATGGCAATGCTGCGTCGGCCGCTGAGGTATTGGCCAGTAAGGGATTCGGGATGGGCCGCGATCTCGGCCGGCGTTCCCTGCGCCACCACCTGGCCGCCGTGTACGCCGGCGCCGGGACCCATGTCCACCACATGATCGGCGGCGAGAATGGCGTCGTGGTCATGCTCCACCACGATCACGGTGTTCCCCAGGTCACGCAAATAGATCAGGGTGCGCAGCAGGCGGTCGTTGTCGCGTTGGTGCAGGCCGATGGACGGCTCGTCCAGCACATACATCACCCCCACCAGGCCCGCGCCGATCTGGCTGGCCAGCCGGATGCGCTGGGCCTCCCCCCCGGAAAGGGTTTCGGCGCTGCGGTCCAGGCTCAGGTAATCCAGCCCCACGTTGACCAGAAAATCCAACCGCTGGGCGATTTCCTTGCAGATGCGCTGGGCAATTTCCCCGCGCCGTCCCGGCAGATTGAGCCGACCAAAAAAAGCCTGGGCCTGACGCACCGACCAGGCGGTCAGCACCGGCAGACTGGTGTCCTCGATGAAGACGTGGCGCGCCGCCAGGTTGAGCCGCGCGCCGCCGCAGGTCGGGCAGGGCCGGGTGCTGATGAACTTGGCCAGTTCCTCGCGGATGAGGTTGGAATCGGTCTCGCGGTGGCGCCGCTCCAGATTGGGCAGGATGCCTTCGAAAGGATGACGCCGAACCATCTCCGTGCCCCGCTCGGAGAGGTAGCGGAATTCGATCTTGCGCTCGCCGCTGCCGTAGAGAATCACCTCTCGCACCGACTCCGGCAGTTCCGCGAAGGGGGTCTCCACATCGAAGCCATAGGCGCTGGCGAGCGACTGGATCAGGTTAAAATAGTAGGCCGTACGCCGGTCCCAGCCGCGCACCGCACCACCGGCGAGGCTCAGCTCAGGATGGGCCACCACGCGCGCCGGATCGAAAAACTGCTTGACCCCCAACCCATCGCAGTCCGGGCAGGCGCCCGCCGGGTTGTTGAAGGAGAACTGCCGCGGCTCCAGTTCCTGCAGGCTGTAGCCACAATGGGGACAGGCCAGGCGGGCGGAGAACAACTGCTCGGGACGCTCCGGCTCGTCCATGAAGGCCAGCACCGCCAGGCCGTCGGACAGCCGCAGGGCGGTTTCCAGGCTCTCGGCCAGACGCTGGCCCGCATCCGCGCGCACCCGCAACCGGTCCACCACCGCCTCGATGCGGTGCTTGCGCTTGGGATCGAGCTGGGGGATCTCCTCCAGTTCGCGCACCGCGCCATCCACCCGCGCCCGCACCAGGCCCTGGTTGCGCAGGTCGACAAACACCTGATCATGTTCGCCCTTGCGGTCCTGTATCACCGGTGCCAGCACCATGATGCGCAGCCCCTCCGGCAGCGCCAGCACCTGATCGACCATCTGGCTCACGGTCTGCGCCGCCAGCGCCACGCCGTGCTCGGGGCAGCGTGGAATGCCGGCCCGGGCATAGAGCAGACGCAGGTAGTCGTAGATTTCGGTGACGGTGCCCACGGTGGAGCGCGGGTTGTGGGAGGTGGATTTCTGTTCGATGGAAATCGCCGGCGACAGGCCCTCGATGTGATCCACATCGGGCTTGTCCATCAGCGACAGGAACTGTCGCGCATAGGCCGACAGGGACTCGACATAACGCCGATGGCCCTCGGCGTAGAGGGTGTCGAAGGCGAGCGAAGATTTTCCCGAACCGGACAGGCCGGTGATGCAGATGAGCTTGTCCCGGGGCAGATCCAGGTCGACGTTCTTGAGATTGTGGGTTCGGGCGCCCCGAATCCGGATGCTTTGCATAGGCTCACCGTTGGGAATTCGACCTGCTACTATAACCACCCTCTATGACACCGGGCAAAGGAGGTTTCCCCTTGCCTGCACCAGCCGAAGATGACATCGCCACCCGCATGAGCGCCGCCGAGCGCGCCGCCAGCTTTCAGATTGCCGGGCTGTATGCCTTGCGCATGCTGGGGCTGTTCATGGTACTGCCGGTCCTGGCGCTCCATGCGCGTGGCCTGCCCGGGGCCACCCCGTTCAAATTGGGGCTCGCCTTGGGCATTTACGGGCTGACCCAGGCCTTGCTGCAAATCCCCTTCGGCAGCCTGTCCGACCGCATCGGGCGCAAGCCCATGTTGCTGTTCGGGCTGGTCCTGTTCGGCCTGGGCAGCCTCGTCGCTGGCTTGGGCAGCAGCATCGACACCATCATCCTCGGCCGCGCGCTACAGGGCGCGGGCGCCATTTCGGCGGTGCTCAGCGCGCTGCTGGCCGACCTGACCCGGCCCGATCAACGCACCAAGGCCATGGCCATCGTGGGCGTCACCATCGGAATCTCCTTTTCCCTGTCGATGTTCATGGGCCCCGTACTTGATCGACTGATGGGCGTGCGCGGAATTTTCCTGCTCACCGCCTTTCTTACGGCTGTGGCGCTCGTCGTGGTGTGGCGCCTGCCCACCCCAATGGAATCACGGGAACTGGAGCTGCCGCCGCCCGATTGGAGCCATCTGGTGGATCCCCTGCTGTGGCGCCTCAATCTGGGTGTGTTCCTGTTGCACCTGATGCTCACCGCCAGCTTCGTGGCCATTCCGATGCTGCTCAAGGACGACATGGGGCTGGACCAGGGGGATCACTGGAAAATCTACTTGCCCGTCATGCTGGCCGCCTTCGTGACCATGGCGCCGCTGGTGATGCGCACCAGTCGCGGCCCGGTCGGCCCCATCTTCCTGGCCAGCATCGGCCTCTTGGGCATCGCCCAGTTCGGGCTGCTGTGGGCGCCCCATCACTGGGTGATTCTGCTGGTGATGCTGTGGATCTTTTTCACCGGCTTCAACGTGCTGGAGGCCTCCCAGCCGGCGCTGGTCTCTCAGGCCGCCCCGGCCAATGCCAAGGGCGCCGCACTGGGGGTCTATTCGACGGCCCAGTTCCTCGGCGCCTTTGCCGGTGGGGTATTGGGGGGGACGCTGGTGAACCGTTGGGGCGGGGCCACGCTGTTCGAGATCCACGCCCTGCTCTGCGTGGTGTGGCTGGTCCTGAGCTGGCCCTTGCGTCACCTGTCGATGCAGGCGGGGCGGATGTCACTGCCCACACGTGCCATCGAGACCTGAAGGGTCGCCCGCTGATCTCCCAGGCCCCGGCGATGCTAAGATGAAACCATTGCGCCGCCAGCCATGAGCGCCACCCAATTCGAACGCCAGAGGGGAAAACCAATGTCCAAGGGCTCCGTCAACAAAGTCATCCTGATCGGCAATCTGGGCGCCGATCCGGAAACGCGCACCACCACCAGCGGTTCCCAAGTTACCTCGTTGCGCATTGCCACCTCCGAATCCTGGAATGACCGCCAGAGTGGGGAGCGCAAGGAGCAGACCGAATGGCACCGCGTCACCATGTACGGCAAGCTCGCCGAAATCGCCAGCCAGTACCTGCGCAAGGGTGCGAAGGTCTACCTCGAAGGCCGCATCCAGACCCGCAAGTGGCAGGACAATGAGGGCAAAGACCGCTACACCACCGAAGTGATCGCCAACGAAATGCAGATGCTGGATGGCCGCTCCGGGGGCGCAGGATCTGGCCCCTCACCGGGCGAGGGCGATGAATGGGGCGCCTCCTCCAGCGCCAAGGGCCCGACGCCGCCCCCGCGCCGTTCGGTGAAAGACGATTGGGATGCGCCTGCGGCAGCACCTTCCGGCCGGAACGACATGGAAATCGACGACGACATTCCCTTCTGATGGCATATATCAGCG
>JBARUT010000072.1:0-17385 GCA_049645885.1 Candidatus Macondimonas sp. | reverse complement strand
GAGCTGGCCGACGTCGATCCGGCAGCCGGCGCGCGCATCCATCCCCATGATGCCCAGCGTATCCAGCGTGCACTGGAGGTTTGGCTACTCACCGGCGCCCCGCTCAGCAGCCACTGGGCGCGCGCGGCCCACTCGGGACTCGTACTCCAGACGCTGGCGCTGATGCCAGCGGATCGGGCCTGGCTGCACCAGCGCATCGCCCAGCGGCTGGAGACCATGTTCGCCGCCGGCTTCGTGGCGGAAGTCGCGCGATTGCAGGCGCGCGGCGATCTGCATGCCGACCTTCCCGCCTTGCGCGCCGTGGGCTATCGGCAGGTCTGGGCCTGTTTGGAAGGGCGGCTGGATGAAGCGCTCTTGTTCCAGTCGGTGTTGCAGGCCACCCGTCAGTTTGCCAAGCGTCAATTGACAGCGCTGCGCCCGCTGCCTGGCGTCTTGGCTTTGCCGGCTGAAGATCGGGCAGTGCGGGTGCAGTCGGTCGACTATTTTGCGGCCATTCTGGATCAATTGGATAAGCGTGGGTAAGCGCAATCATGCTATGCTTTTCCGGCCACCTGAAAGGGTGCGGAAATGTCGGATTTGGATAATTATTTTTTCAACATGCGGTACCGCCCGACCTCAAAGGCAGGCGACCATAATAACAATGCTGGAGTGATGTCATGGCGAAAGGACAGTCTTTGCAGGAGCCTTTCCTCAATGCCCTGCGCAAAGAGCGTATCCCCGTCTCGATCTATCTGGTCAATGGGATCAAGCTGCAGGGCCATATCGATTCATTCGATCAATTCGTGGTTCTGCTGAAAAACACCGTCAGCCAGATGGTCTACAAACACGCCATTTCGACCATCGTGCCATCCCGGAACGTCAAGCTGAGCGATCCGGATGCCCCGGAAGTGGTCGACCCCAATGACGGGAATTTCTAATTCTGACTGATTTTTCCTCAAAGGGGCGTCCATGTTCGAACGCCCCGTAATCGACCCCCGCTGCGTGCTGGTGAGCTTGGACATTGGCGCGCGCGATGCCGCCTCCCATGCTGAATTCGAGGAGCTGGCCCGCTCGGCTGGCGCAGAGGTAGTCGCGCGCGTGGGGGGGCATCGTGTCAGCCCGGAGCCGAAATACTTCGTCGGCACCGGCAAGGCCGAGGAAATCCGCGCCGTGGTACAGGAGGCGGGCGCCGGCCTGGTGCTGGTCAATCACCCCTTGTCGCCCAGCCAGGAGCGCAATCTGGAGGCGCTGATCCAGTGTCGGGTGCTGGACCGGACTGGCCTTATCCTCGACATTTTTGCCCAGCGCGCCCGTTCCTTCGAGGGCAAGCTGCAGGTGGAGCTGGCCCAGTTGCGCCATCTGGCGACTCGCCTGGTGCGCGGCTGGTCCCATCTGGAGCGCCAGAAAGGGGGCATTGGTCTGCGCGGCCCTGGTGAAACCCAGCTCGAAAGCGATCGCCGCCTCCTGCGTGCCCGAGTCGATCAATTGGAACGCCGCCTGGTCCGGGTGGGTCGGCAGCGTGCCCAGGGGCGCGCCCTGCGCCAGCGCAGCGCGGTGCCGACGGTGGCCCTGGTGGGATATACCAACGCCGGCAAGTCGACCCTGTTCAATGCCCTGGCCGGGGCAAGGGCCTATGCCGCCGACCAGCTATTCGCGACCCTGGATCCCACTGCGCGCCAATTGGATCTGGGTACCCTGAGCGTGGTGCTGGTCGATACAGTGGGCTTCGTGCGCGATTTGCCTCACGAGCTGGTGGCCGCATTCCGTGCCACGCTGGAGGAAACCCGTCAGGCGGACCTGCTGTTGCAGGTGGTCGATGCCAGTGATCCGGAAGCGGATCTGCAACAGGCCGCGGTTGCCGAAGTCCTTGCGCAAATCGAGGCGGATGAGATTCCGCGCTTGATGGTTTTCAACAAGATCGATCTGGTTGATTGGCCCGCCGAGATCCGCCGCGATGGGATGGGCGATCCCGTGGCGGTACATCTTTCAGCACATACCGGCGCGGGCCTGGAAGAACTGCGATCCGCTGTTCAGCAGTATTTCCAGGGGCGCAGTGCATGTCAGTGGCTGCACCTGGCGCATGCCGAAGGTGGGATTCGGGCACGCCTGTATGCGGCAGGCGCGGTACGCGCCGAACGCATCGAGGACGATGGTTGGTGGCTACAGGTGGAAGGTCCACCCGATCGTCTGGCGGAGATGATTCGCAAGCCTGTCGACGGTGGGCCTGCGGTTGCCCCTACGACAGGTCATCCCTAGAATGCCTCGGGCATGCACATCGGAAGCCAACGGCTTTCCAAATCTACGGCGGGAGACGGTTTTTCATGGCGTGGAATGAACCGGGTGGACACGACCCCTGGGGGGGGCAGAATCGCAAGCCGAGTGGCCCTCCCGACCTCGATGAGGTTTTGCGTAAATTGCGCCAGCGCCTACCGAGTTGGGGAGGGGGCGGCGGTAACAGCGCTGCAGGTCTCGGTCTGGTCGGGGCGGGCGTATTGGTGCTGTGGCTGCTGTCCGGGCTTTACATCATTGATCCCGCCGAGCGCGGCGTGGTGCTGCGCTTTGGCCAGTTCCAGCGCATCACCCTTGAAGGTCCCCGCTGGCATCTGCCCTACCCCATCGAGCGGGTTGAGAAAGTCAACGTCGACAGCATCCGCACCAGCACCCACAAGGGCCTGATGCTCACGCGCGACGAAAATATCGTGAACGTGGAAGTGGCGGTCCAGTACCGTGTCGCCGATGCCCAGCACTTCCTGTTCAATGTGCGTGAGCCCGAGGGAACCCTGCGTGATGCCACCATCAGCGCGGTGCGCGAGGTGATCGGCACCAGCGAGATGGATTTCGTGCTGGGCGAGGGCCGCAGCGAAGTGGCCGCGCGCACCCAGGATCTGTTGCAAAAGACGCTGGACAGCTACGGCACGGGGCTGGCGGTGACTTCAGTCAACCTGCAGGACGCTCAGCCGCCCGAACAGGTTCAATCCGCTTTCGAGGACGCCATCAAGGCCCGCGAAGACAAGCAGCGCATCATCAACGAAGCCTATGCTTACGCCAACGCCATCCTACCCCGGGCTCGTGGTGCTTCAGCGCGCCAACTTGAAGAAGCACAGGCCTATCGCGAACGGCGGGTGGCCGAGGCGCAGGGTGAGGCTGATCGTTTCCTGGCGTTGGCGGGGGAGTACCGGCAGGCGCCGGAGGTCACCCGGCGCCGGCTCTATCTTGAAACCATGGAACGCGTGCTGGGCGCCAATCCCAAGGTGGTGGTCGAGGCGGGGAATGGCAATAACGTGATGTATCTGCCGTTGGATCGTTGGCTGAAGGAAGCCCCGGCGCCGCGGGTTGGCGTTCCCCCTGAGGGCGCGCCGCCAGCGGTGCCAGAACCCTCGGCGCGTGGCTCGGTCCAGGAGCAGCAATCCGGTTATGACCGCAGCGGCCGGGGGAGAGTGCGATGAAGGGATTGGGTATGATGGCCGGCGCGCTCGTGCTGCTGGCCTTGTTGGTAGCGTCGAGCGCCTTTTATGTGGTGGATCTCCGCGATCGGGCCATTCTGGTGCGGCTGGGTGAAATGGTGGAAGCCGATGTGGCGCCAGGATTGCATCTGAAGCTGCCCTTGCTGGATGTGGCGCGCACCTTCGATGGCCGGCTCCAGACCTTGGACATCGCGCCGGAGCGTTTCCTGACCCTGGAAAAGAAAAACCTGATCGTCGATTTCTACGTCAAATGGCGCATCGACGATGTGGCGCGCTACTACCGCGCAACGGGTGGGAACGAATTCATCGCCGCGCAGCGTTTGGAACAGATCGTGAAAGACGGTCTGCGCAGCGAGTTCGGCCGGCGCACCGTGCAGGAGGCGGTATCGGGCGATCGCGTCCAGCTGGTGCAGACCATGACCACACTGGCCAGCCGGCAAAGCCAGGAATTGGGGGTTGAGGTAAAGGAAGTGCGTATCAAGCGCATGGACCTGCCCAACGAAGTGAGCAGTTCGGTGTTCGCCCGCATGGAAGCCGAGCGGGCCCGCACCGCCCGCGAGTTGCGGGCCGAGGGTGAGGAAGCCGCCGAGGGGGTGCGTGCGGAAGCGGAGCGCCAGCGTGAAGTGATGCTGGCCGAGGCCTATCGGGACGCCGAGCGATTGCGTGGTGAAGGCGACCGGCTGGCAGCGGAAGCATTCGCCAAGGCGCACCAGACCGCGCCGGAGTTCTATGGCTTCTACCGCAGTTTGCAGGCCTATCGGGAAGCCTTGGGCCGTGGCGACACCACCATGGTACTCTCCGCGGACAGCGAGTTCTTCCGCTATTTCAAATCATTGCCCACGCCGCCTGCTGCAGCGCCCACCCGCTGAGTTGCCATGCCAAGGGATTTGATTGCCGCGTTCGGGCTGGTTCTGGTGCTGGAAGGCATTTTGCCCATGGCCGCGCCGCGTTTCTGGCAACGCGGGCTGAACCAACTCAGCCTGTTGCCGCCCCGTGTGGTCCGGTTGCTGGGGCTCGCCAGTCTGGCCACGGGTTGGCTGATCGTGCGCGCGGCCCGATGAGCGGAGCAAGTCGCCCATGAGCATGGAAAACCGCTGGCTCTTGCCCGAAGCTGTCTCCGAGGTGTTGCCGCCCCATGCTCGGGCGATGGATTTGCTGGGCCGCGCGGTCATGGATCTGTTCTGGTCGTGGGGCTACGATGCCATCGATCCGCCCCTGATCGAATACCTGGAGTCGCTGTTGACGGGCACGGGACAGCATCTGGATCTGGAGACCTTCAAGATCACCGATCAGTTGAGTGGCCGCCTGATGGGTGTGCGAGCGGATATCACGCCGCAAGCGGCCCGCATCGACGCCCAAGTGCTGCGCGGCGATGGCCCCCGGCGCCTGTGTTACTTGGGTCCGGTGCTGCACACCCGGTCCGATGGCCGCGGGGGCTCCCGTTGTCCGCTGCAGGTGGGTGCCGAGCTGTTTGGGGACGCCAGCCCGCAAAGTGATCTGGAAGTGATTGCCCTCATGCTGGAGACCCTGCTGCGCGCAGGACTGGACGATTTGCATCTGGATCTGGGGCATGTCGGCATCTATCGCGCCCTGATGCAGGAGGCGGCCTTGCCGGGCCAGGATGAACGGCAGCTGTTCGACCTGCTGCAGCGCAAGGCCATGCCGGAGTTGCGGGCATTTCTGGCGGGCCACCCCATGTCGCGGCAGGTGGCGGGCTGGCTGTGGGCCTTGCCGGATCTCAATGGTCCGGTGGACGTGCTGGCGCGGGCGCGCACTGTCCTGGCTGGGACCGGCGCGGGTGTGGAAGCGGCGCTGGCGGAACTCACCCGTCTGGCCGAGCGCCTCGATCAGCGTTACCCCCAGGTCACGCTGCATCTGGATCTGGCAGAACTGCGCGGTTACGACTACCACACCGGCGTGGTGTTCGCCGCGTTCCAGTCCGGTCGTGGACAGGATCTGGCGCGCGGTGGCCGGTATGATCATGTGGGCGAGGTATTCGGTCGCGCCCGCCCCGCGACGGGCTTCAGCGCCGATTTGCACGCCCTGTATCACGCCGGTCGCTCACGCGCCGCGCCTGCGTGCGCCATCTGGGCGCCGGTCGCCGGCGAGGATCCGGCGCTGGAGGCGGCGGTGGTCGCATTGCGTCATCAAGGCGAGCGGGTCATCCGCGCCTTGAGCGAGGAAAATGGCTTGCCGAGCGCGCTGCATTGCGATCGCCGCCTGATCTGGCGCGACGGGCAATGGCGTGTGGATGCATGGACTCCCTGAACAATGGTCGGCCCGGCGGGCTGGCTGGATAGAAGGACATCATGGGCAAGAATGTCATCGTGATCGGCGCCCAATGGGGCGACGAAGGCAAGGGCAAGATCGTCGATCTGCTCACCGAACGCTGCGCGGCAGTGGTGCGTTTCCAGGGCGGGCACAATGCCGGCCATACCCTGGTCATCGACGGCAAGAAGACCGTCCTGCACCTCATTCCTTCCGGCATCCTGCACCCGCAGGTGCAGTGCTTCATCGGCAACGGCGTGGTGGTATCCCCCCCGGCGCTGCTGGAGGAAATCCAGACGCTGGCCGACCAAGGCGTGGACGCGCTGGCGCGGTTGCGCATCAGCCCAGCTTGCCCGCTGGTGTTGCCTTCGCATGTGGCACTTGATCGGGCGCGTGAACTGGCGCGCGGTACCCTGGCCATCGGCACCACCGGCCGCGGCATCGGTCCGGCCTATGAGGACAAGGTGGCGCGCCGCGGCGTGCGGGTGGGGGACCTGTTTCACCGTGAGCGGCTGGCCGCCAAGCTGGGGGAACTGCTCGACTACCACAATTTCGTGCTGCGCCATTATTACAGCGTCGACACGGTGGACTTCCAGCAGACGCTGGAATCCTTGCTGGCCGCAGCGGAGATCCTGCGGCCGCTGGTGATCGATGTGTCCGAGCAACTCAACCGGCTGCGCCGGGAAGGGTGTAACGTCTTGTTTGAAGGCGCGCAGGGCGCCTTGCTCGACGTCGATCTGGGGACTTACCCCTACGTCACCTCGTCCAATACCACGGCGGGCGGAGCGGCGACCGGATCGGGCATTGGCCCCGTCTGGTTCGATGGCATCCTGGGCGTCGTCAAGGCCTATACGACGCGCGTTGGGGCCGGACCCTTCCCGACGGAGCTATTGGATGAAAGCGGCGCCTATCTGGCCCGACGCGGCCACGAGTTCGGTTCCACCACCGGTCGGCCGCGTCGCTGCGGCTGGTTCGACGCCCCGGCGCTGCGCCGCAGTGTGGTGATGAACAGCCTGACGTCGCTGTGCATTACCAAGCTGGATGTCCTTGATGAACTGGATGCCATCCGCATCGCCGTCGGCTACCGGGTCGATGGCGAGCCGATGGAATCCCTGCCCATCGGCGCGGAGGCGGTGGCGGATTGCGAGCCGATCTACGAGGAAATGCCCGGCTGGCGGTCGAGCACCGTGGGCGTGCCCACGATTGATGATCTGCCGGCTGCGGCACGCGCATACTTGCGCCGCATCGAGGAAATTGTCGATGTTCCCGTGGACATGATCTCCACCGGTCCGGATCGCAACCAGACCATCATCTTGCGCAATCCCCTGGATTGAGGGACCTGCATGCCAATTCGCGATGTAAATACAAAAAAGGCTTTCCGGGAACGGAAAGCCTTTTTTGCTTTGAAATCAAGATGGTGCCGAGAAGAGGACTTGAACCTCCACGGGGTTTCCCCCACTAATACCTGAAACTAGCGCGTCTACCAATTCCGCCATCTCGGCTCAACGGAATTGC
This sequence comes from Candidatus Macondimonas sp., assembly GCA_049645885.1. Lineage (GTDB taxonomy): Bacteria > Pseudomonadota > Gammaproteobacteria > UBA5335 > UBA5335 > Macondimonas. Next base: position 10,159 of record JBARUT010000072.1, on the reverse strand, counting down.
ATTTGTTCTGCAACCCCGTGGGCTGCGAACTTTAAGACTCCCCAAAGCCGTTGTCAACGGGCAAAATGCCCGACCTTAGAGGTAATCAATTTATTCATGGAACTACTGAATGGCTGAAGCTGACTGGCAATCCCGCGATCCCCACTACGAGCAGGAGCGGTTGAAGTATCCCCAGCCCGCGCCCAGCCGGGAATATTTGCGCATATTGCTGACCGAGGCGGGCGAACCGCTGTCCCGCGAGGACATCATCGAGCGCGGCGGCATCACCGGCGCCGAGGCCTTGGAAGGGGTGGAGCGACGGCTCGCCGCGATGGTCCGCGACGGCGAGTTGGCGATCAACCGCAAGGGCGCCTATGGCCTGGTAGACCGCATGCATCTCGTGGGGGGGCGCGTCATCGCCCATCGGGATGGCTTCGGCTTTCTGGTCTCGGATGATGGCGGGGATGACATCTTCCTGCCCGCGCGGCAGATGCGCGATCTGTTCCACGGTGATCGCGTCTTGGTGCGGATCAGCGGGGAGGATCGTCGCGGCCGCCGCGAAGGGGTGGTGGTCGAGATCCTGGAACGCAACACCCAGCAGGTGGTGGGTCGTTTTTACCGCGAACAGGGCGTGGGCTTCGTTTTGCCCGAGAATCCCCGTATCACCCACCAGATCATGATTCCGGCCGACGCCCAGGGCGAAGTCCACGACAACCAGATCGTGGTGGTCGATATCGTCGAACCCCCCAGCAAACGCGGGCCGCCCTTGGGTCGTATTCGCGAGGTACTGGGCGAGCACATGGCGCCCGGCATGGAAATCGAGGTCGCCATCCGCGCCCACGGCATTCCCTCGGTGTGGCCGGAAGCAGTGGAAGCGGCCTGCGCACCGTTCGGCAACCGGGTCGAGACCGCCGACAAGCGTGATCGGATCGATCTGCGGCGCTATCCACTGGTGACGGTCGATGGCGCCGATGCGCGCGATTTCGACGATGCGGTTTTCTGTGAGCCGGCCGGGGAGGGCTGGCGCCTGCTGGTGGCCATCGCCGACGTGGGGCATTACGTGCGCCCCGGCGATCCCCTGGATCTGGAGGCGGCCGCGCGCGGCAACTCGGTCTACTTCCCCCAGCAGGTCGTGCCCATGCTGCCGGAAGTGCTTTCCAATGGCCTGTGCTCGATCAACCCCAAGGTCGACCGCCTTTGCATGGTGTGCGCCCTGGAAATCGGCGCCGATGGCGAGATCAGCCGCTTCCGCTTCTTCGAAGGCGTGATGCGCTCGGCGCAGCGGTTGACCTATGACGAATTTGCCCAGGCCGTGATCGATCGGGACGCCCCGACGCGGGAACGTCTGAAAGACATTCTGGGCCATCTGGAAGACCTTCATGGTCTCTACCAGGTGCTGCGCAAGGCCCGGGAGCGCCGCGGCGCCCTGGATTTCGGCACCGCCGAGACGGTGATCGAGTTCGGGCCGGATCGCAAGATCGCCGCCATCAAGCCGTTCCTGCGTCACGATGCCCATCGCATGATCGAGGAGTGCATGATTGCCGCCAACGTGGCGGCGGCCCGCTTCCTCAGCGAACACCGCATCCCGGCCCTTTATCGGGTCCATCCGCCACCGTCCTCCGAACGGCTCGAAGATTTGCGCGCATTCCTGACGGGCTTTGGCTTGTCCCTGGGTGGCGGCGACAAGCCAAGCCCGCAGGATTACGCCCGGGTGCTGACCGCCCTGGAAGCGCGCGAGGATCGGCACTTGATCGAACCGGTGCTGCTGCGTTCGCTCAGCCGCGCCGAATACACGGTTTCCAACGACGGTCATTTCGGCCTGTCGCTGGCGGCCTATACCCACTTTACCTCGCCCATCCGGCGTTACCCCGACCTGATCGTCCACCGAGGGATCCGGCACGTCGTTCAGGGCGGAACGGCCGAAAACTATCCCCTCACACCGGCACAACTCGATCGCATTGCCGAGCAGTGCTCATTGACCGAGCGGCGCGCGGATGAGGCCACCCGGGATGTGGCGGACTGGCTCAAATGCGAGTTCATGCTGGAGCGGGTCGGCGAGGTCTTCGACGGACGCATCAACGCCGTCACCGGCTTTGGCCTGTTCGTCCTGCTCGATGAGGTGTATGTCGAGGGGTTGGTGCATGTCACCTCCCTGTCCAACGACTATTACCAGCACGATCCGGTGCAACATCGCCTGCGCGGCGAACGTTCCGGCCACATCTACCGGCTCGGAGACCGCATCCGGGTTCGCCTGATCAACGTGAATCTTGATGAACGCAAAATCGACTTCGAACTCGCCCCGGCGGAAGGCAACCGCGACGGGGCGGCCAAAGCCCCGGCCCGACGGGGCAGCGGCAAGCGCCCAGCAGCCGCCAGCATCCCCGACCCAGCCGCGCCCAAACCCAAGGAAGGCGAAGGCGCCGACAAGACCAAGCGCCGACGCCCCCGCAAGCGGCGCAAGGCCAAAGCCAAGGAAGCGAGCTGAGTCCTTCGGCTGTCCCGCTGACACGGGACCGCCGGGAACCCAGGGCGTCTTCGGCCTCCATGCGGTCGTCGCCCTGCTCACCTTCGACGCGGATCGCGTTCAGGCAATCTGGGTGCAGGACAGCCGCCGCGAGGATCAGGTGGCTGCCGTGCTGGAGCGTGCCGCCCGCCTGAACATTGCCGTGGAGGTGCTGCCGCGGCGCGCGCTGGACAGCCGCCTGCCCGGTCTGCGGCATCAGGGTCTGGTGGCGTGGACGCTGCCTGCACCGCGACTCGGCGAGGCCGATCTGCAGGCGCAGTTGGCGGATTGGGGCGCGACGCCGGTGTTGATGGTACTGGATGGCGTGCAGGATCCCCACAACTTGGGCGCGTGCCTGCGCACCGTCTGGGCGGCCGGCGCGCAAGCGGTGATCGTGCCCCTGGATCGGGCTGCGGGGCTCACGCCCACGGTCCGCAAGGTCGCCGTGGGGGCGGCGGAACAGGTGCCCTTGTTCCAGGTCACCAACCTGGCGCGGACTTTGAAGATGTTGGCGGACCAAGGTTTTCGCATCCTCGGCGCCGAAGCCCAGGCGACCGAAAGCCTCTACACCGCCGATCTGTCCGGACCGCTGGTGTGGGTGCTGGGCGGCGAGGGCAGCGGTTTGCGCCGCCTGACCCAGGAATGCTGCGATGTGCGCGTGTCCATCCCCTTGCAGGGCGGCGCGGAGAGCCTGAATGTCTCCGTCGCCGCTGGCGTCGTCCTGTTCGAAACCCGGCGTCGGCGCTTGATGGGCATGTGAGCCTACTCAACAGGCGGCAGGCGTTGCACCACTTCCGCGCTCAAGCCCCTTTGAACAACGCCGATTGGGGGTTACCAGGACCGCGTTGATCCGCCGGATCAGCCGCTCCATTCTGGAGGCGCGAAGAGTATGTATTGCACAGAGAATGCCCTCGACATGCCGGACGCATTTCCGTGCGAGGCATTCACGCAGTACCTGAAAACGGCGCGGCGGGTGCTGGAAACGCCCTACGGCACTGATGCTCAAAAGGAGTTTTGGGGCGCCTCCAACCTGATCGGCTGGCGCTTTCGTGCCTGTCACGAGGATTGGCAGGCCTATCAAAAATGGTTCGCAAAGTCTGAATCGCAGCCGTCTCACGAGGCGAATTTCCGCCGTGAGCGTGCCTTGTTCGGCATGTTCAGCAGCGGCGTTTCGTGCATCGAGAGCATGACCTACTCGCTGGCAGCTCTGGCCAGTCATCCGCACGTGCTGTCGCTTCCGTTTGATGCGGAACGCCAGCGTGCGTGCAATCCCGTCAGGCTCGCGGACTGGCTGAAGGAATATGCTGCGGCCAGTAGGCTGGAAAGCGCCGTGCGAGCGATGGTGGCTTCGGATGAGTGGTCCTTCTGGGTGAATCTGCGCAATCGCATGACCCATCGCTCCTCTTTGCCGCGCAATATTTTGCTCTATGTAGGTGCGCCCACACCGCCTGCGCAGGCGCTGGACTTCGCAAAAACGTCGAGTACATCGGCCATCCAGAAGGATGGCTCTGAGGTCGAGCGACATCTCAAATGGCTCGCTGACAGCCTGCGCGTTCTTTTGGAGCGCGGCACAGATCTGGTCGAGCCGTGCGGGCCTCCGGTTTGATGCGCGTCACGTCGTTCCCGCCTGTGTTCAGTGATACCCGGCGCCGGGGTGGACCTTGCCGCGGAACACCCAGTAGTTGTAGGCCGTATAGCCCAGGATCAGTGGCAACAAGGCCACTGCGCCGACGAGCAGAAAGCCTTGCGAGGCGGGCGGCGCAGCGGTTTCCCAGAGGGTGAAGACGCGCGGCACGGTATAGGGCCACAGACTCACCGCCAAGCCAAAGGCGCCCAGCGCGAACAGCGTGATGGTGAGCACAAAGGGTGCCCAGGGGGACTGTCGGCGCAGCGCCCGCCACAGCATCCAGCCAACCACGCTGGTCAGGATCGGCACCGGCATCAGCCAGAACAGATTGGGCAAACTGAACCAGCGCGCGGCCACCTCCGCCGACATCAGCGGTGTCGCCAGGCTCACCATGGCGATCCAGGCCAGCACCACGAACATCAACACCTGACCGGCGTGAAACGCCCAGCGCTGCAACGCGCCTTCGGTCTTCAAGGCCAGCCAGCACGCCCCCAGCAAGGCGTAGCCACAGACCAGCGCAAAGCCGGTCATCAGGCTGAATGGCGTGAGCCAGTCCATCACGTTGCCGGTGAACTTCCCGTCCGTCACCTGGAATCCCTGGATGAAGGCGCCCAGCACTGTCCCTTGGAAGAATGCCGCCATTACCGAGCCCAAATTGAAGGCTACGTCCCACACGCCCCGGCTGCGCTCCGCCTTGAAACGGAACTCAAAGGCCACGCCGCGGAACACCAAGGCAAACAGCATGAACAGAATGGGGATATAGAGTGCCGTCATGAGCAGCCCATAGGCCTTGGGGAAGGCGGCGAACAAGCCGCCGCCGGCAAGCACCAGCCAGGTTTCGTTGCCGTCCCAGTGGGGCGCGATGCTGTTCATCATCAGGTCGCGTTCCTCGTCGGTGCGACCCCAGGGAAACAGGATGCCGATCCCCAAATCGAAGCCGTCCAGAATCACATACAGCATCAGCCCCAGGCACAGCACCCCGGCCCAGATCAACGGAATCCAGAAACTCGCGTCCATCGGCAGCGTCTCCTTGTTACATCCAGGCGGTGCGGGTGGGCTCGTCATGGTCCGGCTGCGTGGCGGCAACGTCAGGACCCTGGCGAATGAGTTTGGACAGGTAATAGAGATAGGCCAGCAACAGGGTTCCATAGACTGCGACGAACAGCGACAGCGTGGTCAGGATGGCGCGGGCGGGCACCGCCGAGACGGCCTCCGAGGTGCGCATCAGGCCCTGCACGATCCACGGCTGGCGCCCGGTTTCCGTCACGATCCAGCCGGCCAGGGTGGCGACAAAGCCCAGTGGCGCGCTGGCCATGCAGAGCAGGGCGTAGGGCCGATTGCTGTAGAGCGTCCCACGCCAGCGCAACAGCAATCCCAGCCCGCCCAGGAACAGGAACCAGAAGCCCAGTCCCACCATGATGCGGAAGCTGAAAAATACCAGCGGCACCAGCGGCCGATCGGCGGGCGCGACCTCCTTCAGACCCAGAACGGTTCCCTCCGGATCGTGCTGGAGGATCAGGCTGGCCAGCTTCGGGATCGCGATCTCGAAGTGGTTACGCTCGGCCGCCATATCGGGCCAGGCGAACACCAGCAGCGGCGCGCCGGCGGTGGTTTCCCACAGCCCCTCCATGGCGGCGATTTTCATAGGTTGATGGCGTTGGACCTGTAAGCCATGCAGATCGCCCATCACGATCTGCAGCGGCGCCAGGATCGCCAGGGCCAGCGTGGCGATGGCAAAGGCGGGCCGCGCCAGCGCGGCGCTCTGGATACGCTGCAGATGCCAGGCCGATACCCCCGCGACGACCAAGGATGTGGTCAGAAAGGAAGCCATCAGCATGTGCGGGAAACGATAGAAAAACGACGGGTTGAAGATCACCGCCGGCCAGCTTTCCACGTGGAAGATGCCATCCACCAGGCGATAGCCGGCCGGGGTGTGCATCCAGGAACTGGCCGCGAGGATCCAAAACGCCGAGATCATGGTGCCGATCGAGACGATGCAGGTGGCGGCGAAATGCAGGCGCGGCGGCACCCGCTGCATGCCGAACAGCATGACCCCCAGGAAACTCGCCTCCAGGAAGAACGCCGTGAGGACCTCATAACCCAGCAACGGCCCCAGGATATTGCCTGTCACCTCCGAGAAACGCGCGAAGTTGGTGCCGAACTCATACGACAGCACCACCCCGGACACCACGCCCATGCCGAAGGAGAGCGCAAAGATCTTTACCCAGAAGCGATACAGCGTGAGGTAGACCGCCTGTCCGGTGCGCAGCCACTGCGCTTCCAGGATCACCAGGAACAGCGCCAGGCCGATGGTGAGCGTGGGAAACAGGATGTGAAAACTGATGGTCAAGGCGAACTGCAAGCGGGCCAGGATGACGGCGTCAAAGGGCATGGGTGTCTCCGCTTTGTGGGGCCTGATAAGTATTCGTGCTAACGATATACCAATACCGACGATCAGTCCGATTCGATCAAGCTGGACATCCGTCCGCGTTTGGACAAGGTCGACGCAAACGGGCGGCAACGGGCTGAAATCAGGTCAAAAGCCTTTGTCTGTCCAGCTCACGGCAAAAAATTGTGGAACAATCGCCGATCGAAGCGGCCCGGCTGTGCAAGGCGGGAAATCGCCGCTCGCATCGGATACGAAGGGTCGCACGCCCCGAGGCGTCAGGTCCATGGCGCATTGCCGATGAAGTGCACAACGATTGCATGGATGTTGATGTGACCAAGGAAGCCACCGCCTCCCCCGCATCACGCCGCCAAGCTGGCGCAGATCCTCGATCAGATACAAATGGCCGACCGGATGTTCCCCGGCAATTTCATCCCCGCCTACAAGACCGGCAAGGCGCGGTTATCATTCGCAAAAAGAGATTGAGGTATGTGCCGCCTTCGACATCTCGAACACCAAGTGCACGCTGGCTTTTCTGGTATCAAGTGCCTCAACCAAAGCCTCAAATACCCGTATGGCAATGCATGATTTTCTCGCCGCCCGGCAATCCATCGTCGCCGAGATCCAAGCCGAGCAGGTGCTGGTCTCCAGCGGCGAACCGATCGCCCGCTTCGAGCAGAAAATCCAGTCCCCCTCGCCCGCGTCTGGGGCGAGGGGGCAGGTTAGGGAAAGCGGCATGCAGATCGTTTTGCCTTGACGCGCGACGGCAAGGCTGACATGGACCACTGACGTCCTGCCAAATCCGGTTATCGGCATGGGTCGCCATATGCCAGGGCGGATGGCTGTGGCATAATAGGACCACTTTAGTCCTCTATCCGGAGGGGAAGCATGCTCCGCATCGGCAAGATGACCGATTATGGCGTGGTGATGATGGCCCACCTGGCCCGTCAACCCGAGGCCATCCAGACGGGCGCGCAGATTGCCGCCGCCTGCCGCATTACCGTGCCCACGGTCAGCAAGCTGCTCAAGTCGCTGACGCGGGCGGGCCTGTTGATCTCGGTGCGGGGTGTGGCGGGGGGTTACCGCCTGGCGCGGGCGCCTGCGGAGATTTCGGTGCTGGAGGTGATTGCCGCGCTGGAAGGGCCGTTTGGCCTGACCGAGTGCAGCCGGGCGCCGCAGCGTTGTTCCCAACAGGGCGATTGCAGCCTGTCGGACAATTGGGACGTCATCAACCGGGCCGTGCAGGGAGCGCTGCGGGGAGTCAGCCTGTCCCAGATGGCCACGCCCATGCGAGCCCTCAAATGGTATGGCGCTGCGGATCTCCCCGCCGCGGCGCTGCCCTGAACGTATCATCCCGTTTTTTCTGATCGGAGGCCGCGAACATGGCATCGAACAAGGATGATCTGGAACGCCTGCTGACGCGCGATTACCTGGCGGGCTTTGTGACCGACATCGAATCGGACACGGTTCCCCCCGGTCTGAACGAGGACGTCATTCGCCTCATCTCGGCCAAGAAGGAGGAGCCCGAATTCCTGCTGGAATGGCGGCTGGCGGCCTATCGGCACTGGTTGACGATGACCGAACCGCGCTGGGCGAGCGTGCATTACCCGCCCATCGACTACCAGGCGATTTCCTATTATTCGGCGCCGAAATCCCGCGATGACGCGCCCAAGAGCCTGGACGAAGTCGATCCAAAGCTGCTCGAAACCTACGAAAAGCTGGGCATTCCGCTGCACGAGCGCGCGCGCCTCGCCGGGGTGGCGGTAGATGCCGTGTTCGACAGCGTGTCGGTGGCCACCACCTTCAAGAGCAAGCTGCGCGAGGCGGGGGTGATTTTCTGCTCCTTCTCCGAGGCGGTGCGCGAGCATCCCGAACTGGTGCGGCAATACCTGGGCTCGGTGGTGCCGCATACTGACAATTTCTATGCCGCGCTGAACGCGGCGGTGTTCACCGACGGCTCGTTTGTCTTCATTCCGGCCGGGGTGCGCTGCCCGATGGAGCTGTCCACTTATTTCCGCATCAACGCGGCCAACACCGGCCAGTTCGAGCGCACCTTGATCGTCGCCGAGGCCGGCAGCCATGTCTCTTACCTCGAAGGCTGCACGGCGCCGATGCGCGATGAAAACCAGCTTCATGCCGCCGTGGTGGAACTGGTCGCGCTGGACGATGCGACGATCAAATATTCTACGGTGCAGAACTGGTATCCGGGGGACGAGCAGGGCCGTGGCGGCATCTACAACTTCGTGACCAAGCGCGGCGATTGCCGGGGCGACCGTTCCAAGATCACCTGGACGCAGGTGGAAACCGGCTCGGCCATCACCTGGAAATACCCCAGTTGCATCCTGCGCGGCGCGGGCTCGGTGGGGGAGTTCTATTCGGTAGCGACCACCAACAACCATCAGCAGGCCGACACCGGCACCAAGATGATCCACATTGGTCCCAATACCACCAGCACCATCGTCTCCAAGGGCATCTCGGCGCGCTTCGGCCAGCAGACCTATCGCGGGCTGGTGAAGGTGTTGCCCAGTGCCGAGGGCGCGCGCAACCACACCCAGTGCGATTCGCTGCTCATGGGCAACCGCTGCGGCGCCCATACCGTGCCTTATATCGAGGTGAAGAACCCCACGGCCCAGGTGGCGCACGAGGCCACTACCTCGCGCATTGGTGAGGACCAACTGTTCTATTGCCGCCAGCGCGGCATCAGCGCAGAGGACGCCGTGAACATGATCGTCAACGGCTTTTGCAAGGAAGTGTTCCAGGTGTTGCCCATGGAATTCGCCGTGGAGGCACAGAAGCTGCTGTCCGTCTCCCTCGAAGGCGCCGTGGGCTGAGGCCTTTTTTCAACCGTGTGAGCGGCCCTCCTGGCGCCGCGGGAATGAAGATTCATGCTACAGATCGACAACTTGCAGGTCAGCGTGGACGACCGGCCCTTGCTCAAGGGCCTGAGTCTCAAGGTCAACGCCGGCGAGGTCCACGCCATCATGGGCCCCAACGGCTCGGGCAAGAGCACCCTGGCCGCCGTGCTGGCGGGCCGCGAGGGCTATGTCCACACCGGCGGCACGGTGCGCTACCGCGACCAGGATCTGCTGGCCATGGCGCCGGAGGAGCGGGCGCGCGAGGGGATCTTCCTGGGCTTCCAATACCCGGTGGAAATTCCCGGCGTCAATAATGTCTATCTGCTCAAGGCCAGCCTCAACGCCCAGCGCCGCCATCGCGGCGAGCCCGAGCTGGATGCCTTCGAGTTCCTGCGCCTGGTGCGTGGACAGATGGAGATGATGGGCATTCCGGAGGAGTTTCTGCGCCGTTCGGTGAATGAAGGCTTCTCGGGCGGCGAGAAGAAGCGCAATGAAATCCTGCAGATGCTGATTTTGCAGCCACGCCTGGCGATCCTGGACGAGATCGATTCTGGGCTCGATATCGATGCACTGAAGGTGGTCTCAAAGGGTATCCAGGCAATGCGCTCGCCCGATCGGGCGATGATTCTGGTGACCCATTACCAGCGCCTGCTGGATTACGTCAGCCCCGATTACGTGCACGTGTTGGCCGGCGGCCGCATCATCCGCTCGGGCGGCAAGGAACTGGCCCACGAGCTGGAGGCGGAAGGCTACGAGGGTGTGCTGGCGGGAGCGGCTGGGGTGGCCAAGTGAGCGAGACAGCCGTGGCC
>JBARUT010000071.1:0-13629 GCA_049645885.1 Candidatus Macondimonas sp. | reverse complement strand
TGCTGGCCGGTTGGCTGGCGCGTCCCCGGAACCGGCAGCGGCCTGCCGTTAGCCGGCGGCCATCCTGACCAGCGCCGCGGCGACGCCGGCCAGGCTTTCGCCAGCAAGCAGATCGGCGGCCATGGCGAGAACGAACCGCCCCGACCAAGCCGGCGCCAGGCGGCCGGCTTGCACGGCGACCGCAACGCACAGGAACCATATGCTGTTTCTTGACGTCGTGTATGTTGATCAACCCGGTTTCGTTGGGTCAAGGCACCGACCAATCTGGCGCATGACATTGCCCATCGGGTCGGCCACTTTCTGGAGCGGCAAGGTTTGCTGGAACGGGACACCGGGTGTGGGCGATGTAGCCCAGCCCGCGAGCCGGACGTGATTTAACAGTGGATACAGCACCTTGGAGTGCGCGTTATCTCGGGTCTTCGAGGGACCCTTGGCCGTCGGCGCGGGGTCAGGTAGTCGAGGCAGAGCCGGCAACGTACCATGGCCCGTAGGGTGATTCACCGCCAGCCTGTCGTAGGTCGCCGTGGATAACGCGGTTTTGGCAACGATGCCGGTCATGAAATAAACCGAACGATTGCCGGGACGCAGGACCGGTGCGGCCAATTAACAACTGGAGGAGGCCTGTGGTGCTGGATTCGATTGCATCAGGACCGGTAATTCTGGAAGCTGAAACCATGGCGTTGTGTGAATGGGCACAGCGGCAGCGGGTGGATAAATCACCGTTCGAGGCGGCGCGGGCGATTGCCGGGCGCCTGGGTGGGCAGGTGATGGCCGATGGCACGGCGGCGTTCGGTTTCTGGTTGCCGGAAGTGCGCGAGCGCGGGATTCATCCCAAGTGCGTGTTCCTGGAGGTGTTCGAGCCGATGGGAGAGGTGGATTTTCGCCTGCCCATGCAAGAACTCTCATTTCGACGTTACCTGTTGCCACTGGCCGACGACGAGGATTACTTCTGGGTGGCCATGTCCGGCCTGACATCCGGTAATCGCGAGCGGGTAGGGGCCCTGTACTGGGTGCGCTGCCAGGACAACGAGGGCAATTGGTGGACGCGGCCGGATTATCTGCCGTGGTCGTCGCCGTTTGGCGCCTTTGCGCCGGCCGAGCTGTATGACCGCGCGCGGCTGAACCGCGAGCGGGCCGATCTGGACTACTTCCATGGCCTCCCGCGCGACGCCGACGGCATGGCGTGGATCGAGCCATCGGTTAACCTGCTGGAGATCCACCCGACCACCGCCTGTGCCGAGACCTCGCTGGCGGGCCTGACGCGGATCTTCGCCGGTATTGCCCGCAAGTTGAGGGAAGGCGAGCCGCTGACACCGTTTGAGCAGTGCTATGCCGGCTATGACGGCGTGCAGCTGATGCCCATCGAGCCGACCGTCACCTTCGAGAACGGGCCGCCATTCTTCGAGATCCATGACGACCAGCCCGGCAATGACAGCGCGCAGGTGACGTTGCGCCGGCCGATGGCCATCAACTGGGGTTACGACGTGGTCATCTCGGCCATGTCGGCAGTCAATCCGCGCCTGCTCGAGAGCAGCCGGCCGGACGAGCTGGTGGATTTCATCGCCACCCTGCACACCTTCCCGGGCCGCCCGATCAAGGTGGTGTTCGACCTGGTCTATGGCCACGCCGACAACCAGGCGCTGACGCTGTTGAATCGGCACTTTGTTGCCGGCCAGAACATGTACGGTCAGAACCTGAACTACCGCCATCCGGTGGTGCGCGCCATCTTGCTGGAAATGGCGGCCCGCAAGATGGGCTTCGGTGCCGATGGCCTGCGCGTGGACGGCGCCCAGGATTTCAACTACTGGAACGAGGAAGACAGCTGCCTGGTGCACGACGACGAGTTCCTGCTGGCCATGGGGCATCAGCCGATTGCCGTGGAGGGCATGGAATACCGGCCATGGACCATCTTCGAGGACGGCCGGCCCTGGCCGCGCGAGGACTACCAGCTGTCGTCGTCCTACCGAGCGCTGATCGAGCAGGATTCGCGCGCCTTCCAGTGGGGGCCGCTGACCTTTGCCCACAACACGCCGTTCGCCTCGGCAGTCTGGATCAGCAAGTGGTGGCGCCTGGAGGAGAGCGCCTTCCTGGGGGAGAAGTGGATTTCCGGTGTGGCCAACCACGATACCCGCCGACGCGGCGCGCAGACCGACCCACTATCGGTGTCCCTCAATCGCCGCCTGGGCGACACGTTGTCGGACATCCTGCGCAACGCCTACGACCACATCGGCTTCAATCTGCTGTTCCATGCCTTCCTGCCGGGCGTGCCGATGGACTTCATCAATACCAATGCGCGCTCGCCGTGGGGTTTTCTGCGCAACACCGACGACCGCTACGCGGTCAAGGTGATGGAGGAGGAGTGGCGCTCGATGCTGTGGCAGATCGACGAACAGCGCTACCAGCGGCCGGATTTCTTTATCCGCCTGAAGGAGCTCGGTTTTCTTACCTTCCCCGACCTCGAGTATTTCATGCAGAGCCTGGCGCGCTCGATGCTGGCCACGCAGAACGACGTGGCGCGGGTGGCGCAGTTCCTCGACTCGTTGGCGCCGTCGATGGTCGGCCCCAAGCCGCTGGATGTGCCGGCCATGAACGCCATCGCCCGCGCCTGGATGGATGACATGCATGCTTACTGCAACGTCGCCCTGCACCAGGAGGAACTGGACCCCGGGCAGACCGCGGCCATGCTGACGGTGCGTCGTTTTCGCCAGGACAACCCGTGGCTGGCCGCGAACCTGGGCGATGAGGACCGCTTCTACTTCCGCCGCCCCGTGGCCGGCACGGTGCTGGTGGTCGGCCTGCGCCGGCATCCGGAAAACACCCGTCAGGTGCTGCTGCTGCTCAACCTGGAAGGCGAGCCGGTGACGCTGAACCTTGCCGATCTGATTCCGAAAGTCGGCAGCGGCTGGCGCCAGGTGCTGCCGGATGAGTCACCGTTGCCGATGCAGCTGACGCTGAGCAACGGCGAAGGCCTGGTGGCGGTGCGCGACGGACCGGCCTGACGATACGCTGTTACCGCATGCCGCCGGCCGGTCAGCGGAAAATGACGACGATCACCACGGTCAGCGCGACGAGCGCGACAGCCTGCACGCGGAAGTCGGTCAGGAGGTGGCCGGGCCGCATCTGCCGGGAGCGCTCATCCGGCGGCCAGGTCACGTGGTTGGCCAATTGGAAATCCTGGCCCATCCACAGCGAGATCACCGCCAGCAGGACTGCGGTCCAGACCGTCAGTGCGATGGCCATGTACGTGAAGTGCACGGCCAGCACGCCCGCAACAGGCCCCAGCACGAACAGCACAGCCGAGGTCAGATGGCCGCCGGCCAGCGCCCAGAACCCTGCGCGCGGGTGCGCCCCCTTCCAGAACAGGCCGATGAGAAAGATCGCCACCAGCGGCGTTGTGATGTACGCGAAGGCCGACTGGATATAGTTCCAGAGTCCGGGGAAGTCCCGGATCTGCGGCGCCCAGGCGATGGCGATCGCCATGAATGCGAAGGTGCTGATACGGCCGATGCGCGCGGTCTGCTCCGGGGTCAGGTTCGGTCGCCGCGGCTTGATGAAGTCCAACGTCACCAGCGTCGACGCCGAATTGAGCGTCGAGTCCACCGAGGACATGATGGCCGCGATCAGCCCTGCCAGCACCAACCCAACGGCCCCGACAGGCAGCAATTCGGTGACCATGGTCGGGAACACCTGGTCCTTGTTCTCGATGTCCGGAAACAGCGCGATTGCGAACGTCGCCGGCAGGATCATGATGAACAGCGGCAGCAGCTTCAGCGCACCGCCGAGCATGGCACCGGCCCGGGCGGCGTCCAGGTTCTTCGCGCCCAGCACCCGCTGGATGACGTACTGGTTCATGGTCCAGTAGTAGAAACCGATCAGCGGCACGCCGAACAGCAGGCCCGGCCAGGGCAGCACGTCGTCATCGGCTGGCCGCAAGATCGACAGGTGCCCGTCCGGCACCTGCGCCGTGGCCTGCGCCCACGACCAGTCGAAGCGGTCGAAGATGATCAAGCCCATCGCGGTGGATCCGACGATCAGGATCACCGCCTGCACCACGTCGGTCAGCACCACGGCCTTGAGCCCGCCGGCCGCGGTGTAGATGCCGGCGAACAGTCCCAGTCCAAGGCAGAACCAGAACAGGTGCTGGCCGCCACCGTCGGGAAAGAACAGCTTGTCGAGCACCAGGGAGCCGGCGTACAGCCCGCCGGCCATGTCGACGATGATCGACAGGAAAATGGTGACGCAGGACAGGTAGAGTCGCACGCGGCCGTCGTAGCGTTGCTCCAGGAACTCCGGAATCGTCGAGATCCGGGTGCGCAGGTAGAACGGCACGACGAAAATCGCGGAGAACACGAGGATCAGCCCAGCCATCCACTCGTAGGCCGAGACGGCGATGCCCGTGGCATAGGCATCTCCGGCCAGGCCGATCAGCGTCTGCGCCGAGATGTTCGACGCGAACAGCGAGAAGCCGATGACGCCGAAGCCCAGTGTGCGGCCGGCCAGGAACAGGTCGTCGCCGCTGTGGGTCTGGCGGGCGACCCAGACGCCGATCCCGATGACCACGATGAAGTACGCAATGATCACTCCGATATCGATCGGATGAATGGACAACTCCACGGCCGCTCCCCTTGTTCTTGTATGCCTCCTGTGCCGAAACAGCCTATGGAAAGTGCCAGCGCAATGCACGCCTTCCGACCCGCTGCATCCCGACCCAGCCGTGTTACCGCACGGCAAGATGCACGTCATCAAAAGCCACCACAACGGCGGCGGCCTGCCCGTGAAAATGAAGCTGAAGCTGGTCGAGTCGCTACGCGAGCCGTTCAAGGACGAGGTGCGCGCCATCGGCCGGACCAACGAAGTGCCGGGCCACTTCTGCGTGGTCTACGCCATCTCCGGCAAGCCGCCGGCGACGATCGCGTGGGAGTGACCAGCATTGAGCGGCGCTGGCTGGTATCACAGCTGAGGCTTCAAGATCAGTTGAACGGCTAGAGCGAACGCATTGCCAGACCGTGTCAGCTTCCATCAAATCCTCACTTCCCCATGCGAGCCAAGCCGAGCCGGCCGCCCAAACGGCGCTGTATCTTGAGGCGGCGGCCTCCAGCGCCTTGATCAGCGATTTCGATGGCCGGCAGTGATATTTCTCAGAAAGCCGGCCAGTTCGGTTTCCGGTCCTGCCGCACCGCTTCCAGGTCTACCACCTGCTCGGGATGCCGGGAGCTGCCAAAGCCCGCGCCTGGAAGCCATCCCGGTTTTCTCTTGTGAGAATGCTGGCGGCTTCCGGGATGTCGGCATGGGGTGTCGCTCACTGACATTGTGCTTGACCGATTCAGGATTAATCACCATGATTATTTAAAAATCAGAACGCATCAGGAAGGGTGATTCCGGCATTGCAAAACCGATGCGCATCATGCTGGCGAGACGGCTGACGCAGTGGCGTCGGTCAAGACCTTCTTCAAGGCGGGAACCCGCTGCACCGTGACCGCAGCGTTGCCGGCTCCGGCAAGACACGCTCCGATAGATGGAGACTCAACATGGCACAGACTGGAACCAAAGTGCTGACCGCGCATGTGCCGCTTCCACTGGCCGAGAAGGTCGATTTGATGGCCGAACGGCTGGAGCGCTCACGCGGCTGGATCATCAAGCAGGCGCTGGCGGCTTGGCTCGACCAGGAAGAAAAGCGCGAGCTGCTGACCCGCGAGGCCCTTGCCGACGTGGATGCGGGCCTCGTCGTCGATCATCAGGCCGTGCAGGCATGGGCCGATAGCCTGAGCACCGAAGAGCCGCTGCCGCTGCCACGTTGATGGAGCTGAAGTGGACCAGCAAGGCGCTTTCCGATCTGGCGCGCTTGTATGAATTCCTGGCTCCGGTGAACAAGCCGGTGGCCGTGCGGGCGGTGCAGGCGCTGACCAAGGCGCCGGCCATCCTGCTGACCAATCCGCGCATCGGCGAACAGCTTGTCGCGTTCGAGCCGCGTGGGGTACGGCGTATTCTGGTCGGGGAGTACGAGCTTCGCTACGAAATTCAGGATTCGTTCATCTACGTGCTGCGGCTGTGGCATACCCGCGAGGACCGTTAGAAATGATGCGCAAGCCGATGATCTGCTCTTCGCTGGATCGCTTCTACACGTCCAATCTCCTTGAGAGATAGGATTGGACTCCAAATCAGCCTGCTACTCAAAACCGGGGAGGCGTCGATGTTGGCTTCGCCAGCTTTCGGGTATTGGCCGAACGCAGGCCTTGGCGCTTCCGATGCCGCATTTTTTTCGCTTCGGCTGCGTGATGGTTTGCAACCAGTGCGCTCGATGGTGGCAAGGCGTTCTGCAGGTGAGCAGCCTTTTGCCTTGGGCGCTTAGTCTCCAGAGAATCGGTGCGCGATTGTAGCGACATCGCATCAGCACCATCTATCCGAAGTAACGGGAGCTACGGATGAATCGAAAACGTCGCAGCTTTGTGGTCATTGGGCTCGGTTCTTTTGGCAGCACCGTTGCCGCCGAGCTCGCCAGGCTGGGTGGCCATGTGCTCGGCATCGGCCTGGATGATCGCAATGTCAGCGCTCTGGCCGACACCTTGAGCGAAGCGATCATAGCCGACGGTCGCGACGAAGAGGCTTTGCGGGAAGCAGGCGTGGGGAAGTACGATGTCGCCGTTGTCGCCATCGGCGAGGATCTCGAGGCCAATATCCTGAGCACGATGAACCTCAAGCGGCTCGGTGTGCCGGTGATCTGGGCAAAGGCGACGAGCCGAAACCACAAGCTCATTCTCCGCAAACTCGGTGTCGATCGCGTCATTCAGCCGGAATTCGAGATCGGTCAGCATATCGCCCAGATGCTCCACAACCCGCAGCTTAATGACTATGTGAGCCTGGACCATGGCAATTTCATCGTTTATTACACGGTTCCCGAGCATCTGGAAGGCAAGACGCTGGAGCCCCTGGGAATTCTGGAAAAATTCAAGATCCGGTGTCTCGGCGTGATGCGTGGCGCGGAATACCATGCGTGTTCGACCGAAGATCTTCGGTTGCTTGTTCACGATAAGCTGATCCTCCTCGGCTCTCGGCAGCATCTCAGCGCTTTCCACGAATCGCTCTAGCGATACCGTCGCGTCCGTGTTGAAGCGTTTTCATCCCCTGTTTCGGCGACGTAGGCGGCGTAGTATCCGTCTGCCGCCGCCGGCGGTGCTGATGCTCCTGTACGCAGCCCTCGTCGCCACCGGCGCCGGGCTACTGAAACTGCCGGTCGCGACCGTGGCTCCCATCTCCTGGTCGGACGCCGTTTTTACGGCGGCCTCCGCTGTGACGGTAACCGGTCTCGCCGTGGTCGACACGGGCAGCCAGTTCACGCTGTTTGGGCAAGCCGTCATCATGGGGCTGATCCAACTTGGTGGTCTGGGCCTCATGACCTTTGCCGTGCTGGTGCTTTCCATGCTCAGGGTACCCATCGGCCTGCCGCAAGTGGTGTTTCTGCGCGAGGATCTCAATCAGACGTCGATTACTGATCTGATGCATCTGGTGCGCATCATCCTGCGCGTGGTCCTGCTCTGCGAACTGGCGGGGACACTGGTGCTGGCGGCCGTTTTCGTGCCCGAATTCGGTGTTGCGCACGGGCTTTGGCAGGCGTTGTTCCATGCGGTTTCAGCCTTCAACAACGCCGGTTTCTCGCTCTTTTCCAACAGCCTTTCGCAGTGGGCGACCAACCCGCTGATCAATCTTTTCGTGCCCTTGATGTTCATCGTCGGCGGCATCGGTTTCAGCGTGCTCGCCGACCTTTACCGCACCCGGCGCTGGCACCGACTGGCGCTGCACACCAAACTCATGCTGGTGGGGACGGGCGTGCTCATCGTCTGGTCGACTGCGGCCTTTGCCGCGCTGGAATGGAACAACCCGCTCACCCTGGGTCAGTTCGACAGCATTGCGGACAAGCTCAGCGTGAGCTGGTTCCAGGCGACCACCACCCGCACGGCCGGCTTCAATACCGTGGACATCAGCGCCATTCACGACAGTACCTCGCTGATGTTCATCTCGCTCATGCTGATTGGCGGGGGCAGCACATCGACGGCCGGTGGCATCAAGGTCACGACGTTTATCGTTCTTCTGCTGGCAACGGTGGCGTTCTTCAAGCGTCGTTCGACGCTGCATGCCTATGGCCGCAGCCTGGGCTATGAGGAAGTTCTGAAGGTTCTGGCGCTTACCGTCCTCAGTATGTTGCTGGTGATGATCAGCGCATTCATCATCACGGTCTCCCATGACGGCGATTTTCTCGATCTGATTTTCGAGGTCGCCTCAGCCTTCGGCACCGTGGGGCTCTCCCGTGGCGCCACCGGCGAGCTGGATGGCATTGGCCGCGCCGTCATCATCCTGCTCATGTTCATCGGCCGCGTGGGGCCCCTGACCCTGGGTTTCTTCCTGGCGACGCGCGCGACACCCAGAATCCGCTATCCAGCGAGTCGCGTATTCCTGGGGTAGGTGCCCGCCGAACCAGAAACTTGCATCACCAGTCTTCCGTCGGCCCGCCATCATCCATGGACCACAGCTGGGACAAACTGACCCGTTTGCTGAAGTTGACTCATAGCAATAATACTTCTCATTCTCTGAAGGGTTTGTTAGATTTATATCCGCCTTTACTCAGGACAGACGGAAAACCCTCAATGAAACATCCCACATCAGCCCGACTGATCAGGACCGCGTTACAACTGGGCGGACTGAGCCTCGTAGGCATGGGAACCGCATTTGCTGCGCCCACGCCCCAGGAAGAAATCGACGACCTGCGCCACCGACTCGAGGAAGCCGAACGCCGGCTCGATGCGCTGGCCGACGCCGCCGAGGCGCCCGGAAACGCCACGTCTCCCCTCGATGGTTTCCATTTGGGCGGTTACGGCGAGCTGCACTACAACAATCTGGAGAACGATGACACCGGCGCAACCAAAGATGAGATCGATTTTCATCGCTTCGTGGTGTTCTTCGGCTACGACTTCACTGATCGCATCCGCTTTCGCTCGGAAGTCGAGCTGGAACATGCCATCGCCGGCGACGACCAGAACGGCGAAATCGAGCTGGAACAGGCGTACATCGAGTTTGACCTCAACGACAATACTCAGGCCAAGGGCGGCCTGTTTCTGGTTCCGGTGGGGATACTCAATGAAACCCACGAACCTCCGACCTTCTACGGCGTCGAACGCAATCCCATCGAGCGCGTGATCATCCCGACCACCTGGTGGGAAGGCGGCGCTGCCCTCTCCGGAAATTTCGGCGCCGGCTGGGGATACGACCTGGCCCTGCATTCGGGGCTGAGCAGCGACGATTTCAGTATTCGCGGCGGCCGCCAAAAAGTCTCCGAAGCCGATGCGAGCGATCCGGCCGTGACCGGGCGTTTGCGCTGGGCCGGTGTACCGGGTGTGTCCTGGGGGGTTTCATCGCAGTACCAACGCGACATCACCCAGGGCGAAGGACCTGAAACCCCCGCGGTGCTGGTGGAAACCCATGTCGTCCTGGAGCGTGGTCCGCTGGGCTTGCGCGCGCTCTACGCACGTTGGGATCTGGACAGCGCAGAGGCGGAAGCTGTCGGCCGGGATGAGCAGTATGGCTGGTATGTCGAGCCGTCCTGGCGCATCGCGCCGCAGTGGGGCGTCTTTGCGCGCTACAGCGAGTGGGACACCGAAGCGGGCGCAGCGGGGGACAACACCTTCGACCAGGCCGACATCGGTGTGAACTTCTGGCCCATCCCGCAGGTGGTGCTGAAGGCCGACTATCAGTGGGAGAACGGACCCGATGGGCGCGGTGGCTTCGATGGCTTCAATCTGGGCATTGGCTATCAATTCTGAGCATCGCGATATAAGCGCTCCGGCGCGCTGGAAAACCCGCATTCGGCGCGTCGCGCGTGCCGGATGCGGGGTCTTCGTGATCATGGCTTTGTGCGGGGCAACCCGCGTGTACCAGGCACCGGAGGCCTTCATCGCCGACAGCTTTGACGGCAACCCGCCGACTGCCCAGACACTCTGGCTCACTGGCCCTTTGGGCGATGGCGCGACTTCGATCCTGGGCCATCGGCCACCCCCTCGGATCACTTACTGGCGGGCTGCCGGCCGCGTGGCTTTTGTCCTTGAGGAAATCGGCAAGGAGCAACCGATCACGACGGGCATCCTGATTCAGGACGGCCGGATCGAGCAGGTCCGCATTCTGGTCTATCGGGAGAGCCGCGGCGGTGAGGTGCGGTACCCCGCGTTCACGCGCCAGTTCGAGGGCGCTGGCCTGAGCGAGAACCAGCGCCTGGATCGCACCATCAACGGTATTTCCGGCGCCACCCTGTCGGTCAACGCGCTGGAACGGATGACGCGTCTGGCGCTGTTCCTGGAGCAGAAACTCCCGGCCGAATGACCCGACGCTTCGCAAAAACGGAAACCGCTGTGAGGCGAAACACCGACGGCGGTCCCCTGCGATCCCTGCTGTAAATGCGCGCGCCAGGCCAGGAAGCGGATGCATTCCGTTCAATATGCGCTGCTGACTTCAAAGTCTGGGCCGGTTACCCGAGAGCCGCGGCCCGCCACGAACGAGCTTGTTTGACTAAGGAAAATCCGTTCGGGGAACACAAGCAGTGCCGGTGACACCAGGCAAGAGCCGCGTTCGGCCGCCGGTTCAGATTGGGGAATTCTCAACGCCGAAGTCTGGTCGATTTTGCCGATTAGGCCACGCATCAGCTGAGATTGACGGCGACTGGCTGGGGTGCTTGGGAACGGTCAGCGTGGCCTTTCGTTGAAAAGGCGGGGTATACTCCTCTCCTCCTACCCCATCGACGACGCCATCGATCTGCTGATGGCCTGATGTTGCGCGCCGAATCGGCGCCACTCGAGAAACCGATCCAGCTGCTCCGCCCCTCCGTTATGAACACATCCGTCAAACAACGTCCGCCGGGATTAATCTTGGCCACCGACCTCGACGGCACCTTCCTGGGTGGCAGCGAGGCGCAGCGCCAGGCCCTGTACCGGGACCTCGAGCGGCGCGACGACGTGCTGCTGATCTTCGTCACCGGCCGCGACGTCGACTTCCTGCGCGGGCTGGTCCAGCAACCGGGCATGCCGCAGCCGGACCTGATCATCGGCGACGTCGGCACCAGTGTCTGGGACACCGCCACCTGGGAGCCGATCGAAGCCCTCGAACAGGACATCCGCACCCTGTGGAACGACGCCAACGCCCGCGTGCTCGATCTGCTGGCCGATGAGCCGGGCCTGACGCTGCAACCGACGCCGTTCCGCCACCGCGTCAGCTATTACTACGACCCGCAGCAGCTACGCCAGGAGACACTGCGCAAGGTCGAGGAAGCCGGCTTCGACTGGCTGCTGTCGGCCGACACCTACTTCGACGTCCTGCCGCGCGGTGTGCAGAAGGGACCAACGCTGCTGCGCCTGATCGAGCGCCTGAACCTGGCGGCCGAGCGGGTGCTGGTGGCCGGCGATACGCTGAACGACCTGTCGCTGTTCAAGACTGGCCTCAAGGGCGTGGCGGTTGGCAACTCGGAGCGCAAGCTGCTGGAGGCCATCGAAGGCTTCGACTGGGTGCACCGCGCACGCGGCGAGGGCGCCGCCGGCATCGCCGAGGCGATCCGCCATTTCGGACTGCACGACGAGGAAGACACGGCATGAAGAAATCCTCCCTGGTGATCGTGTATCACCGCCAGCCGTATCAGGAAGTGGTCGAGAACGGCCGCACCGTCTACCGCGAGCACGAAAGCCCGAACGGCATCGTGCCGACGCTGAAGAGCTTTTTCGGCCGCGTCGTCGACGGCCACGGCGCCTGGGTGGCCTGGAAACAGGTGACGCCACGTCAGCGCGAGCGCTTCGAGCGCGTCATCGAAATCGACGACCGTCACGGCCGCTACGTGGTCTCGCGCCTGCCGCTGACCGCCGAGCAGGTGCGCTCGTTCTACCACGTCACCTCCAAGGAGGCGCTGTGGCCCATTCTGCACTCGTTCCCGTGGCTGTTCCGTTACGAGAACGTGGATTGGAGCACTTTCCGCGAGGTGAACGCGCTGTTCGCGCAGGCTGCCGCCGAGCAGGTCAGTGACGACGGCCTGGTGTGGGTGCACGATTACAACCTGTGGCTGGTGCCGAAATACCTGCGCCAGCTCAAGCCGAACGTGCGCATCGCCTTTTTCCATCACACGCCGTTTCCGGCACCGGACGTGTTCAACGTGTTGCCATGGCGTGACGAAATTGTCGACAGCCTGCTCGACTGCGATCTGGTCGGCTTTCACATTCCGCGCTACGCCTGCAACTTCGCCGACGTCGCCCGCGGCCTGCGCAATGTGACGTTGGAACAGGAGATGGATGTCGAGGCTGGCATGTCGCCCTGCGGCCTGGCGCTGTCCGAGCCGCGCACGCCAACCGTATTGCGCCACGGCGAGCGACGCACCGCCATCGACGCCTTCCCGGTCGGCACCGACCCGCGCCTGATCAGCCAGTTGCTGGACACCGAATCCAGCCAGGTCCTGCAACGCAGCATCCGCGATGAACTGGGCGATCAGCGCCTGATCATCGCCGTCGGCCGCACTGACTACACCAAAGGCATGCGCGAGGCCCTGATCACCTTCGAGCGTCTGCTCGAACGACGCGCCGATCTGCACGGCAAGGTGAAGCTCATTGTCACCTCGGTACGCGCCGCCTCCGGGATGCGCATCTACCGTGACACGCAGCGCGACATAGAGGCTCTGGTCGGGCGCATCAACGGCCGCTTCTCGAAGCTCAGCTGGGCACCGGTCCTGCTGTTCAGCAACGCCATCCCGTTCGACCGGGTGATCGCCTATTACGCCATGGCCGACATCTGCATGACCACGCCGCTGCGTGACGGCCTGAACCTGGTGGCCAAGGAATTCGTCGCCGCCAAGCGCGGCCAGCCGGGCGCGCTGGTGCTGTCGGAATTCGCCGGCTGTGCGGTCGAGCTGCCGCAGGCCGTGCTGACCAACCCGTACTCGCAGCGTGCCATGGACGCCGCCCTCGACCAGGCGCTCGACATGAGCGTCGAGGAAGCCCAGTCACGCATGCGCGACATGCTGGCCAGCATCCGCAAGTACGACGTCACGCACTGGGTACAGCACACCTTCGAGCGCTTCAATGACATCATGCCCGGTGATTTCAATAACCACTTCGCAGTCGGTGCGGTGACCTGAGTGGTCACGCCGGCGCGCCGTCGGCCTGCTGTGCCTGTGCGGATCGGCGAAGAAGACCTGGATCTTCAGCCGTTGCGCCAAGGTTTC
The DNA here is from genome assembly GCA_049645885.1 of Candidatus Macondimonas sp. Classification (GTDB taxonomy): domain Bacteria; phylum Pseudomonadota; class Gammaproteobacteria; order UBA5335; family UBA5335; genus Macondimonas. The sequence continues at coordinate 392 of JBARUT010000071.1, read as the reverse complement.
ATGCCGGGCCTTGGAGACAGCAGGCCATCTCCCGTCGCTGGTCATCGGTCAAGGTCTTGCGGACATGACGGAAGCGTTGGTGGGTGAAGCCTTCCAGGGTAGCCTCCGCAGAGGCTCCCGCATCTTGGCGAGCAGCAGGTAGCGGCTCTTGCGTTCGATCTGGGGTGCCGACCGCGCTGCGGTTGTTACCGGCGCTCCAGATCAGGTCGTCCTCCCAGTGCAGGTACCTGCCGCGCCGCGACTTCGATGGGAGGCCATGGATCGAGGTCATGTTGGGCAGGATGCCGCGTCGATCTGCCCCCCCCACGTACGGGAGCTGCGGCGCTGATGGGCCTTGCGCAACGAAGCGGTCTTGCGTAAGGAGCGCGCATAGAGGGCGCAGTAAATGGTCT
>JBARUT010000070.1:0-5472 GCA_049645885.1 Candidatus Macondimonas sp. | reverse complement strand
CCGTCTGGCTCTCCATGCCCAGGGTTGTGCCGCTGTGCTTGAGTCGTTATCGGTTCTTCAAACTGTTCGATCGAGGTAACGCTCCGCCCATGCGGCGATCACATTGGAAACATACTCGGCATCCTCCCTGCGCGACAACAAATGGTCCGCATTTTCCAGCGAGACGAAGCTTTTCGGATGCTTGGCAGCGGCGAATATTTGCGCAGCATTGTCCACGCCTACCGTGGTATCGACCGGCGAATGGAACAGCAGCAAGGCCTTGCGTAATTTGGCGATGCGCTCGGTCTGCGGCTGGCTGCGAATGTCGTCGAGAAAATGGCGATTGATGCGAAATGCTCGCCCGGACAGTTGTACCTCGACCGTGCCTTTGGTTTCGATCTGTTCGACATGCGTATCGAACAGATTTGCGACATGGCTCGGATCGCTGGGCGCCGCGATGGTGATTACACCCTTTGCTTCGGCAATGTCGCCGGCCACCGCCAGCACTGCCGCGCCGCCAAGGCTATGCCCGATCAGCAGGTCGGGCGCGCGCAGGGTGTTGCGCATATGCGCCGCGGCCGCCAGCAGATCGGCTACGTTCGAGCTGAAATTGGTGTTGGCGAACTCGCCCTCACTGGCGCCGATGCCGGTGAAATCGAAACGCAAAACTGCAATGCCATGCCGGGTAAGCCCTTGTGCTATACGGCGCGCGGCGAGAATGTTCTTGCCGCAAGTGAAGCAGTGGGCAAACAAGGCCCAGCCCCAGGGTTCGCTATCTGGCAGTTCCAGCAAGGCTGAAAGCTGTTCGCCATGGGCGTTGGGAAAGTCGAAACGTTGCGAGGGCATCGCGTACTCCAGATCGGTCGTTAGCCCGCTGTACGACCAGGGCGAGCCGCTAAAATATCGCAAGCGTGACTGCAATTAAGATTACCCGAGGATCGGGGCGATTCCGGGAGTATGGATGTGGAAGCCTTGAGTTTGCGATCCGCAGATAAAAGTATGAGCGCCAAATTCATTCACACCTGCGTAGTACGCAGAGCATCTTTACCCCTTCCGTAAACTAGCAACCTGCCCTAGATAGCATAAATCCCAGCCCTTCTGATGCTCCATCATCATCTCCTGTTTAATGCCAGACATTTTTGGGAAAAAAGAAAGCCTCTGGCCGGAGCTTGCGGCGCAATTGTGATGGGAGGTAAACGAGTATTTGCCTGAATCAACGGCTTTGTTGCCTTCACGCCGGGCCGTCCATTCGGTATCTCTACTCAATGCGGAAGCCGATTTTCAGGTGCACCTGGAAGTGGCCCACCTTGCCGTCGACGATATGGCCCCGCGTTTGCACCACCTCGAACCATTCGAGATTGCGCAGTGTGGTCGAGGCTTGCGCGATGGCACTGCGGATGGCGTCGTCGATGCTGTCCGTCGAACTGCCGACGATTTCCACTATTTTGTATGTATGTGCACTCATATAGGCTCTCCTGTGAGTCAAGGGATGGCTGATAGTTTTTTGGTATCGGTCATCACGGTAACTGTTGGTTTGAGCGCGCTGTGCTGCGCTGGTTCCGCGCGGTGCAAGGGCGCGATTATGCAGACTGACCGACAGGGTCTACGGGGCTGACTCCTGCCCGGCTGCGGATGACGGCTGGGCGGACTGCGCGCCGGCGCCGGCTTGCCGCAGACGCGCGGCACAGTCGCTGTCCTCGGCCAAGCCTGGGTCCACAAAGGCCAGCATCGCGCCGATGGGCGTCAGCACTGCCCCCAGCGCAACTGCTGCCAGACCGCGCGCCGCCAGACCCTTGGCTTCGATGCCCACGTTTGGATCGCGTAGCGGCCCTTGCAGCGTCACCGGCGTCTGCACGGAAAACACACTCGGGCCCTTGGAAGCCGTACTGACCTTCATGTCCATGCGTTCGGTGGCAAGGTTCACGGTGCCCGAGACGGTGACCAGCGAATCCGTCGTGTCCACCAGCAGGCTACGGGTCTGGAGCTGGCCGTCACGCAGGTCGAGCGCGCCGGCGGCGCAACGGATGGCCACCGGCTCGTCCTGGCTGATCAGCACGCCGAGCGCTTCGGCAACGTCCAAGCCCACCAGTTCAACGACGAGGTGGCTCATGCGTCCGCTGTTCATGGCAACTCCCACGCGGCCGTTAGCATGCGCCGCGAAAGCCCGCACCGAGTTGCCGCGCCCGCTCATCTGCACTCGGCCATCGAGCAAGCCGGACACCGCGGCCTGACCATCCAGGCGGGGAGTCAGATCGTCCATGCGGATTTTCTTCAGTCGCAGATCAAGCTCCGTGGCGGGCGGGGTTTGCGTGCCATCAAGCTTCAGCGTGAGCTCAGCGCTGCCCTGCGGAAAGCTCAGGCTGGCCGGGGTCAAGCGTAAGATGCCGTTTTTGAGATGAACGTCGAAATCCACGTCCTTGAGCGGTACGGCGTTAGCGTCCACGCTGTTGGCGCGGTAACGCACGTCCGCATCCATGGCGCGCAGGCGGTTGACCTGGAGGGTCGAGTCCGGAAACAGGCGTTGGTCCTTGGCCAGCGCGCTGGCTTGTTTTTCCTGAGTCGGGGACGCCGTTTCGCCCTTATCAGTGGCAGGCGGTGCACCGATCAGGGCGCCCAAGTCGTCGAAGTCGAGGCGGCTTGAGCGCAGGTCGGCGGTCATGTGCAGGCGCTCGGCGCCGGTGTCAAAACTCATGTTCCCGGCCAAGTCACTGTCGCCAACCAAGCCCACGATGTCATCCACGTGGAAAGTGTCGCCCTCGCGGCGTAGGTGCACCTTGATGGCATAAGGCGGCGAATTGGGCAGCACCACGCCGAGCAGCCCATACAGGTCCGCCGTGTCCGGGCCGCTGATGTTCAGGCGCGCGTCCAGCGCCTGGCCTTCGGCCCCAGTGCCGATCGTACCCTCCAGGGTGAGGTGCGTTTCACCGGCACGCACGTCGATAGCCACCGGATAGCGGGTATCGTTCTGCAAAAGGTTGAACAGCGATCCGCCATTGGCGGCAAGGTGAAATGGCTGGCGGTTGTAGCGGCCATCGGCTTCCACGCGCAGTTGTTCAGCGAGTGGGGCATCAAGGCGATTGGTGGAACTGACCTCCGCGCGCAGTTCGATATCGCGCACAGCGTCATCCAGGTGTAAGCGGCCCTCGGTGACGATCAGCTCACGGATGCGTGGCAGGGTCGTGTCGCCGGATTTGTCCTCACCGCCGAAATCCCAACTGGCCTCGCCATCCGCCCGCCGCACCAGGGCGGTATCCGGATGATCCAGCAGCACCCGCGGCAATACCACTCGCCCGCGCAACAGGTCGGGCAAATGCACGTCTATTTCCACGCGCCGCATGCGCAGCATCGGCTGATCAGGATCCACCCAGGACGGATTGGCAAGCTGCACCTTGTCTGCGCTGATGCGCGGCGTGAGCCCCAGATCCACGTCGAGGTCGCCCTGAATCGAAAACGCTCGCCCCGTGCTTGCCGTGACTACCCGGGACACTGGCCCGCGCAGTACGTTCCAGCCCAAGAGCTCCATTATCACCAAGCTCGCGCCCAGCACGGCCATAAACGCCAACACCAAGGCCGCCAAAACTCTCACCGATCGAACCATTCCCTGGCTCCACTTGCCCGGCTGGTGCCGGCTGTCTAATTTAGGGCGGTGGCGCGAGGTAAAGTTCATGATGCGGCAGCCGGCTCGCAAGTGGATTGTTGCAAAGCCGTCGGGGAGATTTGCCCCCGAGGGTTGTCAGCCTTTAAGGCAGCCCAGTCTCGCCCCAGGGCGCAGGGCATAGTCGGATATGAAGTTGATGCTGGACTCTCCGATCGCGCGCCATGCGAAATAGGCTGCCCCCCTGATGTCTGTCGGTATGACATGCGGAGCTGTTCTATATCTGGAGCCAGAGGGCTGGACCCAAGACCTCATCGGCGCCAATGATAGTAAAAGCAAGGACTCCCAGCGCTTGGGTTACAGATCGACAAGGACCGGCCGGCGATGGGCGATAGGCCGGCAGATGTTGCGGGGCCTAGCCTTTGCTCGACGATGACCGACCCGCGGGCGCGACTGGATCGAACCGATTTGGACAGGAAGGCCGCGATGAACAGTGCATCGATTTACATCGGTATCTCCGGCTGGCGCTATCCACCCTGGCGCGGTGTGTTTTATCCGGAAGGGTTGCCGCAGCGGGCCGAGCTGTCCTATGTGGCGAGTCGACTGCCGAGTCTGGAGCTCAACGGCTCGTTCTACAGCCTGCAGCGGCCATCGCGCTACGCGCAGTGGTATGCGCAGACCCCGCCCGGCTTCGTTTTCGCGGTAAAGGCCTCGCGCTACATCACGCACATCCTGCGTCTGCGCGAAGCGACCGCGGCGTCCGCCAACTTCTTCGCCTCCGGCCTGTTCGAGCTGCGGGAGAAGCTCGGGCCCATCCTCTGGCAGTTTCCGCCCAGCCTGAAGTTCGATGCCGCCTTGTTCGAGGACTTTTTTGCCGGCTTGCCACACGACACGCAGGCCGCGGCCAAGCTCGCCAAACAGCACGATGAGCGCATGACGCAAATGGGCGAACCGCCGTCCCTAAAGCCCTACGGCAAGCGCCGCCTGCGCCACGCGATCGAGATCCGGCACGACAGCTTTGCCTGTCCGGAATTCATCGAACTCGCGCGGCGGTATGGGGTTGCGGTGGTGGTAGCCGATACCGCCGGTCGCTGGCCGTATCTGGAAGATGTCACGGCCGACTTCATGTACCTGCGCCTGCACGGCGATGAAACGCTCTACGCCAGCGGTTACACCGATACGGCCCTGGATCGCTGGGCGGAGCGCATCCGCGCCTGGGCGGATGGCGGCGAGCCTGCCGATGCTGCGCGTGCAGGCTCGGGACCGGCGCCAGCGGCCAAGGCCCGGGATATCGACTGCTACTTCGACAACGATGTGAAAGTGCGCGCGCCGTTCGACGCGCAGGGGCTGATGACCCGGCTCGGCCTGCAATGGAAGCCGGCCGTGCCCGAAGCCGAGGATGGCGCCTCGTCTGCTTGATCGCCTTTACGCTGAGTCCCAAACGTCTCGCGGCCGCAGCGAAAGATCTGCTGGCGAGTCATGCGCAAATAGTACGCACGCCGTAGCCGGCCTTGCCACAACCAAACTTCACGCACAGAAAGCGCTTCGTCGGGCAGCTTGCAGCCGGCAACCTTTGTGCTTAGGTGTCTCCGGTTTTTTAAGATGTGCGGCTTCGTGCGTCAGCCCAACTTATTGGGCTTGTCCGAAATATGGCATTTTGAACGATCTGGAGATTCCGTCGCCTTCCCATGAAACTTGAATCCGACATTGGGGCGGAATAGTTCTTGCCTTGATTCTTTTAGACGGCATTTCTAGTGTCGCTTTAAAATGGTTTGAATTCCGTATTGGTATGACCTTCACGAGTGGAACTGGTTTTTCAATCTCATCTGGAAAGAACTGCATTGGTAAAGCCGCAATACGCTTTATTAGGTTTGCCAAGGTATCTCCAGATATGGGCT
>JBARUT010000069.1:0-2537 GCA_049645885.1 Candidatus Macondimonas sp. | reverse complement strand
GAACGCATGGGGCGCCCATTGCATCACGCCCCGCAAGGGGATGCAACGCCTCCAAGCGCTGCTGTAAAGAATCAGTCATTCCCAGTCGCCCTTGCCTTGCATAATCCAAGCCACTTGCCTTGGCCGGCCCGAGCTGTCTTTAACGGTATAGCGCATTAGCTGGGCTTACGCTTCAAAAACGGGCGGGAAGAGAGGCTAGGGTGAGGCTGCTGTGAATCGGGATGCAGGTCTCGATACGTGTCCCGATCCACGGGACAGCGCCCCGAGGAGACGGCGCGTTTAGGGAGCCACTTCCTGGCGGCGGGCGCGGCGGCGAGGCTGTCGCGCCACCAGCTTTCGTTGGCGAGATACCAGGCGACGGTTTTATCCAGCCCGGTCTCAAAGGTTTCGCGCGGGAGAAAGCCCAGCTCGGTTTCCATGCGCGTGGCGTCGATGGCATAGCGCCGATCGTGGCCGGGTCGGTCCTGGACGAAGCGGATCAGGCTTGCGCTCGGTTGTCCCTCGGCCGGGACGGCGTGCGGAAAGCGGACCTGTCAGGGGTTTGGGTAAGTGCTGGTGTTTCGCTATCCTGAATCCGGTTTTCGTTGGGAGAACTGCGCAGATGAAACCTTCCGAAGCATTGGCCTCGAACCGTGCCGCAATCCGGCAGGTGGTCGAATCTCATCGCGCCCGCAACGCTCGGGTGTTCGGCTCTGTGTTGCATGGCCAGGACACGGACGGCAGCGACCTGGACATCCTCATCGATCCGACGCCGGAGACGACCTTGTTCGACATCGGTGCGATCCGCCATGAACTCGGCAAGCTGTTGGGTGTGTCGGTGGACGTGCTCACGCCAAATGCCCTACCGGACAGCTTCCGGGCGAAGGTACTTGCGGAGGCTCGCGTGATATGACTCACGACCAGCAACGCTTGGCCGGTTATCTGGGCCACATCCTCGAAGCCATCGAACGCATCGAGCGCTACACCGAGGACATGAATGAAGAGGCGTTCTTAAACAATCAATTGGTGCAGGACGCCGTGATTCGCAACTTCGAGATCATCGGCGAAGCCAGCAATAACATTGAGAAACACTATCCCGAGTTTGCGGCTGCGCATCCTGAGCTGCCGCTGTCGTTTGCCTACCAGATGCGCAATGCCGTCGCTCACGGCTACTTCAAGGTGGACCTGGAAATCGTGTGGCGAACGATCCACCGCGATCTTCCGGGGCTGTATCGGCAGGTGCGCGAACTTGCCGCAAAGCTCCCGTGACGGCGCGCGGCCGGTTTTGCAGCCTGTGCAATCCGCTTGCGCCGGCCGGCAGCGCGATCAGGCGCCGGCGGGGGCGTAGTGCTGGGTGACCCATTGCCGATAGCGGCCATCCATGACGGTGCGCCACCAGTCTTCATGGGCCAGATACCAGGCGAGCGTCTTGGCCATGCCGGTGGCGAAGGTCTCCTGCGGGGCGAAGCCGAGTTCGCGCTGGATGCGGGTGGCGTCGATGGCGTAACGGCGATCGTGGCCGGGGCGGTCCTGGACGAAGCGGATCAGGCTTGCGCTCGGTTGTCCCTGGGCCGGGGCGGCGTGCGGAAAGCGCGCGCGCAGGGCCGGATCCGCGGCGAAGCTGCGGTCGATCAGCTCGCACAGGTGCCGGACGATGTCGATGTTCGCCCATTCGTTGTTGCCGCCGATGTTGTAGGTCTCGCCTGTCCTGCCTTGCTCCAGCACCCGCGCGATGCCGCGACAGTGGTCCTCGACGTAAAGCCAGTCGCGGATGTTGCGACCGTCGCCGTAGACGGGCACGGGCCGGCCGTCCAGCAGGTTCACCAGCGTGAGCGGGATGAGCTTTTCCGGGAAGTGGTAGGGCCCGTAGTTGTTGGAGCAGTTGCTGGTGGTGACGGCGAGGCCATAGGTGTGGTGATAGGCGCGCACCAGATGATCCGAGGCGGCCTTGCTCGCGGCGTAGGGCGAGTTCGGCGCATAGGGCGTGGTCTCGCTGAAGGCGGGATCGGTGGGCCCCAGCGAGCCATAGACCTCGTCGGTCGAGACGTGGTGGAAGCGGTGGGCGGGGGTGCGCCCTTCTTCCAGCCAGACCTGCCGCGCGGCTTTCAGCAGGCTGTGCGTACCGTTGACGTTGGTGTCGATGAAGGCGTCCGGGCCCTGGATGGAGCGGTCCACGTGCGATTCGGCGGCAAAATGCACCAGCGTGTCGAGCGCTTCCTCGCGCAGCAGGGCGGCGGCGAGGCCGGTGTCGCGGATGTCGCCGTGCACGAAACGCAGGCCGGGATGGTGGCGCACCGGGTCGAAGTTGGCGCGGTTGCCGGCGTAGGTGAGCGCATCGAGCACGACGAGGCGCGCGTCCGGGTGCTCGCGCAGCCAGTAATGGACGAAGTTGGCGCCGATGAAGCCGGCGCCGCCGGTCACGAGCAGTCGGTGCGGGGTATGGCTCATGGCAGGGGCGATCCTTGAGCGGGCCGGGTTGTTGGCAGTTCAGCGGGCCAGCCTTGTGGAGGCGCCGGGAATCGGGCACGGATGTAGCCATGGACCGCGTTGTAGGTATC
>JBARUT010000068.1:0-4219 GCA_049645885.1 Candidatus Macondimonas sp. | reverse complement strand
AATAGGCATCCAGCGGGGTTTTGGCGTCGATGGCGATGCGCTTACCGCCCGGCAGCCGGACCACCAGATCCGGACGCAGTCGGCCGCTATCGCCCTCCATGCTGGCCTGTTCGGTGAAATCGCAGTGTTCCAGCATGCCAGCCAGTTCGACCACCCGCTTGAGCTGGATTTCCCCCCACCGGCCGCGCACCGCAGGCTGCCGCAGGGCCTGCACCAGACTGGCGGTTTCCCGATGCAGTTGCGGCAGGTGGTGCTGGAGCAGGGATTTGAGCTGCTGGTCCAGCGCGCTATAGGCATCGATGCGGGACTTTTCCACCTCGCCGATGCGCAAATCCACCTTCGCCAGCGATTCCGCGATGGGCTTGACCAGATCCCCCATCGCTTTCTGCCGCGCCTCCAGATCGCCTTGGGCGCTCTGCTGGAAACGGCCCAGATTTTCCCGCGCCAGCTCCAGGAAACTGCGGTTGTTGTGTTGCAGGGCATCGACCGATAGCGCCTTGAAGGCATCGGCCAGCTTGGTCTGAGCCTGGTCGATCAGCGCCAGTTTCTCGGCGGCGGCCTGGCGCTCCTGGGTCAGGCGCTCCTGCAACTCGGACTGCCGCGCCTGCAAGTTGCTCAGCGTTTGCTGCAGTTGCGTCCGCTCTTTCAACAATGCCGGCAGCTCGGCGATGCGCGCTTCGGCCGTAGCGCGTCGCTCCGTCTCATTGCGCAAAGCGGCTTCGTTCTGGGCGAGACGTCCCAGCAGATTGTGATGATCATTTTCCAGGTGCTGTCGCAGCTTGAGCTCGGCCTGCAGGCGTCCACGCAGATAAACCAAGACCAAAGCCAGGATGGCCACCACCCCCACGGCGAGGACCATCCCCACCACCATCGCACTTTCCATGATCTGCATCCCCATCCATTTCCGCCGTTGATCCCGTTGCATCACCGCCTCACCCTCCCCGCACGGGTCAAGTCGGCGCGCAATCCGCCGCCAGAATAACCGCTCCGGATCAATTCCTCTGCGATTACCCATTGACGGCGCCCGTGCCGACTTGAAATAGTGGCGCCGGGCCAACAGGACATCGGCCATCGGATCGCCAAGGAGGCACGTCCATGAATCAGGCATTGCCGCGCATCTGCATCATCGGCGCCGGATCAAGCGGGATTGCCGCTTGCCGCAACTTCAAGGCCCACGGTCTGCCCCATGTCTGTTACGAGGCGGCTGATCGTATCGGCGGCATGTGGGCGTTCAAGAACAACATCGCCTACAACGGCAAATCCTCCGCCTATCGCTCGCTGCACATCAACACCTCCCCGGCGCAGATGGCGTTCCGGGATTTTCCCATGCCGGCTGACTACCCGGATTTCCCGGGCCATGCTCAGGTCGCGGCCTATTTCGAGTCTTTCGTGGACCACTTTGACCTGCGCGATGCGATTCGCTTAGGCGTCGCGGTCACCCGCTGCGAACGCCTCCCAGCGGGGGGCTGGCAGGTCAGTCTCAGCGACGGCAGCACAGAACATTTCGACGCCCTGGTGGTGGCCAACGGTCATCACTGGGATCCACGCTGGCCCAACCCACCGCTTCCGGGACATTTCGATGGCATCCAGATGCATGCCCATGATTACGTCGATCCGGCCGAACCCCACGACCTGCGCGGCAAACGGGTGGTGGTGCTGGGCATGGGCAATTCCGCCATGGACATTGCCTCGGAACTGGGTCACAAGGAAAATGCGCAAAAAGTCTTTCTGTCGGTACGCACCGGCACCTATATCCTGCCGAAGTATTTTTTTGGAAAGATCGTCTACGACTCGTTGCTGCGCCATCCCAGCGATCCGCCGGGCTGGGTGGAGCGGCTGGCGTGGTCCTTGCCCGATGCGGTGTTCGACAAACTGCTCTACCCGCTGGCGACCTTGGGACTGAATCTGTTGGCGGGCAATCCCCAGCGTTATGGACTGCCCCGCCCGCAAGGTTGGTTCGGCCAGCAACACCCCACCATCTCCAGCGAAATCCACATCCGCATGGGCAGCGGGGATGTACTCCCCAAACCGACCATCGCTGAACTGCAAGGCGATCGGGTACGCTTCGCCGATGGCTCGGTGGAAGCCGTGGACGCGATCATTTATGCCACTGGTTACCAGATCCGCTTTCCCTTCCTCGATGAGCGCCTGATCAGCGCTCCCGACAACGACATCGCGCTCTACCAGCGCATGCTGGATCCGCGCTACCCGGATCTGTTGTTCCTCGGCCTGGTGCAGCCTTTCTGCGCCATGATGCCCATCGCTGACGAGCAATCACGCTGGATGGCCGCCTACCTGACCGGTCAGTACCATCCGCCGGCGCCGGAGGAAATGGCCCGCCGCATGCAGGCTGAACACACGCGCACCAAACGGCGCTTCGTGGCCAGCCCGCGCCACACCATTCAGATCAATTGCCAGGAGTACACCTATCGGCTGGGACGCGATCTGCAGGAAGGCCGTCGCCGCGCGCAGGCAGCCGGGAATGCCCTACCCGTTACCCACCACCCTGCGGCGATGGCGCCTCTATTGATTCAGCATCAATGAATCATCACTGTTGCAGAGATGGGTTGCGTGGTCAGCATCAAAGCGAGTTCAAAGCGTTAGCGTGGGGCGATCGCTGTCAACTGCGCCGGCCAGGTAGACTTCGATGCGTTTCTGAGTCGCGCCACCATCCTTGGCGCTGAATTGCACGCCAATTCCGGCCCGCCGGCGGTTTTGCGCCCCGGCCGGCGTGATCCACACCACGCGCGCTGCCACAGCGATGCGCTCGCTTTCCTCCATCAGTGTCAGCAGCAACAGGACTTCATCCCCCATGCGGTAGGGTTTGATGGTGGGATAAAACAAGCCGCCATTGCGCACAAACGGCATATACGCTTCGTACAACGCCGCTTTGTCCTTGATGACGATATTGAGAATCCCACCCGGGGATGATTGCGCTTCAGACATTTGCTCCCTCCCCCCATGGCTCCTGCTGCAAGGGATTGCGGATGCTGAAGCCCCGCAACCCCATCGACCAGGGAACCAACAAGCTTTCCAGTAGACCCTGGCGGTTGGCGGTTCCCTGCAGGAGCCAGAGACGAGCCTGCCGCGCGAAGGTGTGGTACATCAGTACATCCTGGGTATCGGCACGGGCCAGGGCTTTCTGGATCTGTGCAGTGGGCAGGGCGAGCAGTGACGACGCGGGAAGATGACCGAGAACGCGCAGGCGGGCGACCTGTTCGCTCAGGCGTACCAGCCAAAGACCGATAAAATCAGGCGGTTCCTCGATCGACCAGCGGGCAGCGATGACCAGGGGATCGGCGCCACCCGTCAACAATTGGGCGACTTCCCGCCCCAAGCGTTCAAGCCGCGTGGCGGTTTCCGCATTCAGCAAGGACTGAGCTTGCAGGGGTGCGCCACCAGAGAGCGCCAGTACCCGCGCCAGCAGGGCGCTGTCTTGCCGATCCGCGGTCAACCAGCCGCGCACCTCGTTCTCGGGCGGAATGGGGCAGTCCACCCGCTGGCAGCGACTGCGCAAGGTGGACAGCACCGCCAATGGCCGATCGCTGACCAATATCAAGATCACGCCCGCCCCGGGTTCCTCCAGGGTCTTGAGCAGGCTGTTGGCCGATTGCGGCGTCATGGCTTCCGCCGGAATGATGAGCGCCACTCGATAACGGCCCTGATGCGCCGCCAGGTCAAGGGAGGCGCTCAGCTCCCGCACGGCATCGATGGGAATCTGGGTTTTGCCGCTCTCCGGGGCGAGCACACTGAAATCGGGATGGGAGCCCGCTCGCATCAGCAGACAACCCCCGCAATGCCCACATGGATGACCGCGTGCATCGGGTTCAAGGCACAGCAGACTGGCGGCGAAGCGCTGCGCGAACGCGCGTTTGCCCACGCCGGGCGGGCCGGCCAGCAAGTAGGCATGGGCCAGCCGGTCCTCTCGATGGGCACTGACGAGCCGTTCCCAAAGCGCTTTCTGCCAGGGAAAGGGCGCCGACGACGCCAGGGCAATCAAGCTGGAGCCGGCCTCAGCTTCGCTCATGACGCAAGAGGTCCTCCAGAATCTGGCGCAGTTGAAGCTGAACGGTGTCGATGGAACCGCTGGCGTCCAGCAGCCAGTAGCCCGGTTGTTGGGCACGCATCCGATAAACCTGACGCACCCGTTCAAAAAAGGCGTCACCCTCCCCTTCGATACGGTCCACCGCGCCGCGCCGCGCGGCCGCCCGCGCGCGGC
>JBARUT010000067.1:0-2945 GCA_049645885.1 Candidatus Macondimonas sp. | reverse complement strand
TGGCGAAGGGGCCGTGATGGCGGTGCCGGCTCATGACGAGCGCGATTTTGAGTTCGCGCAAAAATATGGGCTTCCGATCAAGCCGGTCATTCAACCCCTGGATGGCGCGCTGGACCTGCCGCTTGCCGCCGCCTTCACCGACCCCGGCGTCCTGTTCGACTCGGGCGCGTTCTCCGGTCTCAACTTCGATCAGGCCTTCGAGCGCATGGAAACCGCCTTGAAAGCGGCGCAGCTGGGGCAGTCTCGGGTACAGTATCGCCTGCGTGACTGGGGGATTTCACGCCAGCGCTACTGGGGCTGTCCCATTCCCATCATTCACTGCGTGGCGTGTGGCGATGTGCCGGTGCCGGCGCAAGATCTGCCCGTGCTGCTGCCCGAGGATGTGGTGCCGGATGGTGCGGGTTCGCCATTGGCCCGCATGCCGGCGTTCTATGAAACCGCCTGTCCGCGCTGCGGCGCGCCGGCACGGCGCGAAACCGACACCTTGGACACCTTCGTCGAATCGTCCTGGTACGCCGCCCGCTATGCTTCACCGCGCTGCGACAGCGCCATGGTGGATCCGGCGGCGGCGCGCTACTGGCTGCCGGTAGATCAGTATGTGGGGGGTATCGAACACGCCATTCTGCACCTGCTGTATGCGCGCTTCTTCCACAAGCTGATGCGCGATGAGGGGCTGGTGACAGGGGACGAGCCGTTTGCCCGGCTGCTGACCCAGGGCATGGTGGTGGCGGATACCTTCTATCGGGAACAGGGCGGCGGCAAGGACTGGATCAATCCTGCCGATGTGGCGGTCCAGCGCGACGAGAAAGGCCGCATGATCGCCGCGACGCTGAAAGCCGACAGCCAGCCGGTCGAGATTGGCGGCCTGGAGAAGATGTCCAAGTCCAAGAACAACGGCGTGGACCCGCAGGTCCTGATCGACCGCTATGGGGCCGACACCGTGCGCCTGTTCATCCTTTTCGCAGCGCCGCCGGATCAGAGTCTGGAATGGTCCGATGCGGGGGTGGAGGGGGCCTCGCGCTTCCTCAAGCGCTTCTGGCGGCTGGCGGTGGCGGAAGCCGAGCGGCCGGTACCGCCCGCTGTCGATCCCGCCCTGCTGACCGAGCCCCAGCGGGCGCTGCGGCGTCAGGTTCACCAGACCGTGGCCAAGGTGGGTGATGATATCGGTCGTCGCCAGACCTTCAATACCGCCATCGCCGCCGTGATGGAGCTGACCAATACCCTGAGCCGGTGGGAGGATGACAGTCTGGCTGGTCGGGCGGTGTCGCGCGAGGCGGTGACCTTGGCGGTTTGTCTGCTTGCCCCCATCGTGCCGCATATCAGCCAGGCCCTGTGGGAGGCCTTGGGGCATTCGGGTCTCGTGATGGATGCGTCGTGGCCCGTGCCCGATCCAAGCGCCTTGGAGCGCGAAGCACTGGAACTGGTGGTTCAGGTCAACGGCAAGCTGCGCGGCCAGATCCGGGTGCCTGTCGATGCGGATCGGGAAGCCATCGGCCGGGCGGCGCTGGCGGAGCCGAACGTGCAACGTTTTCTGGAAGGAGCAACGGTGCGCAAGCTTATCGTGGTGCCGGGGAAGCTGGTCAATGTGGTGGTTTAGGCGCCGTGTGAAACCGAAGCATGTCCAGGGGATGGCGCTCCGGCTGCCGATGGTTCTGGTGGCGGTCTTGGCGCTGACAGCCTGCGGCTGGCGTTTGCAGGGGGCGTTTCATCTGCCGCCGGAGTTCAGTCCGGTCTATGTGCAGGACAGCGGCAGGGGCTCGCGGCTGGGATACGAACTGCGTGACCAGTTGCGTCTTGCCGGCGTGGCGCAGACCGACTCCCCGAAGCGGGCGCAAGCGGTGATCGTGATCAGCGGGGATCGGATCCAGCGTCAACTGCTGGCTGTCGACAGCACTGGCAAGGGACGCGACTACGCCGTGATCATGCGAGCCGATTACGAGGTATTGCGGACAGGTAAGTCCTTGCAGCCGCGGCGCACCGTGCAGCGGCGCCGTGACTATCTGGTGAGCGAGGCCGAAGGCGATCCCCTGACCGATGAGCTGCGCGCGCTCGAAATTACCGACGCCCTGCGGCGTGAGGTGGCGCGTGAGATTCTGCGACAACTCACCATCCAGGCTGAAGCGAAGCCGTGAAATCAAGCCCTGAGCAACTGGAAGCCACCTTGCAAGGCGGCCTTGCCCCGATTTATGTGATCGGGGGTGATGAGCCCTTGTTGGCGGAGGAGGCAGCGGATGTGGTGCGTGCAAGGGCGCGGCAGGCCGGTTTCACAGAGCGTCAGGTGATGTTCGTCGAACCGGGCTTCGACTGGTCGGCGTTTGGCGGTGAGCTGGCCTCCCGCTCGCTGTTCGGGGATCGTCGCCTGGTGGAGTTGCGCATCCCCGGCGGCAAGCCCGGAGAGTCCGGTGCGCGTGCGCTGCAAGCCTATGCAGCCGCGCCGGCGCCCGATGTTTTGCTGCTGGTGCTGTGCGGCGCGCTCGATGGCACTGCGCGCAACAGCAAGTGGTATCAGGCCTTGGAAAAAGCCGGCGTGGCAGTGCAGGTCTGGCCCGTGGGCGCGGCGGAATTGCCGGCATGGATCCGTGGTCGTTTGGCGCGCACGCGACTGCGGATTGACGCGGACGCTTTGAGCCTGCTGGTGGAGCGCACCGAGGGGCACCTGCTGGCCGCTCATCAGGCGCTGGCCCAGTTGGCCTTGCTGGCCAGCGGCGAGACAGTGAATGAGGCCTTGGTATTGGCAACCGTGGGACAGCAGGCGCGTTTCGACGTGCAGGCCTTGGCCGAGGCAGCGATCGCGGGGGATGCACCACGCACCCGGCGAGTGCTGTTCGGTCTGCGGGAGGAGGGGCTGGAAACGCCTTTGATCCTGTGGGCCGTCGCGCGCGAATTGCGTCTATTGGCCAACCATCGACCCGGCGGCGCCCTGCCTGGCGGCTTGCCGCCGCGCC
>JBARUT010000066.1:0-3482 GCA_049645885.1 Candidatus Macondimonas sp. | reverse complement strand
CCCAGCAGCTATCGCAGCTATGCGGTCGATTTTGATGGAGATGGGCAACGCAACCTGTGGCAGCCGGCCGATGCCATCGGCAGCGTGGCCAACTACTTTGCCCGTCACGGCTGGCAGAAAGATGGCTTGGTTGCCTATCCCGCTCAAGCCACGACGCCCGAGGCCAAGGCGCTGGGCAGCCAGAAACGGGAGACACCCCATACGGTGGCATCCTTGAAGCAAGCTGGGGTGCGCAGCGAGGCAAACTTGCCGGCCACTTCGCCAGCCAATCTATTGATGCTGGATCAGGTCGACGGACCGGAATACTGGGTCAGCCTGCCCAATTTCTATGTGATCACCCGCTACAATCACAGCGTGCTCTACGCCATGGCCGTGTTCCAGCTCAGCCAGGAAATTCGCCGTGTCTATCAGGAACAGATCTGAGCCCGCCCCTTCCAGGGTAAGCCCGGGATTGAGCCGTCGCATCCCCATGGCCGGGTCGGCGCTGCTCAGCGTGCTGCTCGCGGCCTGCGGCACACTCCCCCAGCCGCCATCAACCTCTGCTCCCCGGAACGTGTTACCCATGCCAGCGCCCGTCGGCAACTATCGCGACGCCGAGCCGCGCTTTGAACCCCGCAGCCGATTGGGCAATCCACCCTTCTATGTGGTGAACGGTCGGCGTTATGTGGTGCTGGATGCAGCCCATGGCTTCCGGGAACGCGGCATTGCCTCGTGGTATGGCCCCGATTTTCACGGCAAGAAGACTTCCAACGGCGAGGACTACGACATGCATGGCATGACGGCAGCCCACAAGACCTTGCCTTTGCCATCCTATGTGCGGATCACCAACCTGGAGAATGGTCGCAGCGCGATCGTGCGCGTCAACGATCGGGGTCCTTTCGTGGATAATCGTGTCATCGATCTCTCCTTTGCCGCAGCCACCCGCCTGGGTGTGGTCCAGAAGGGCACTGCGCCGGTGGAGGTTGCAGTGGTCGAACCCGGCGACGCCGGCGTGCAGGTCGCCGATCCGGGACCTCGGCCGGTGATGGGAAAACCGCGGCTGTATCTCCAGACGGGCGCTTTTGCCCAACGCGAGAATGCCGAACGCATGCGCCAGCGCCTGCTGCTGGCCCAACTGGGCCCGGTTGACATCCGCACCGAGCCCGCCGGGGACCGTCCGGTGCACAAGGTATGGGTGGGTCCGTTTGCCGACGTGACGGATCTGGATGTGGTCAGCGCCCGCCTGCACGGTATTGGCATCAACGATCCGCGCCCCACCATCGACTGAGGGGAATCATGTTCGCTGATCGCTTGGACGCCGCTCGTCCGTTCACTCAAGCCGTCCGTTTTGCGGTGATGGCCTCTCTGGTGGGTTACACGGATCAAGCGCGTCCGCACACGTTCGGTGACAGATCTCCCGAACCGGCCGGGGGCTGATCCGTTCCAGCGCCGGATTGGCAAGCCGCGCTTGCTCCAGCACAATCACGTCCATGCGCATCGCCACCTGGAACGTCAATTCACTCAACGTGCGGCTCCCTCATGTGCTGGACTGGCTGCGGGAGAACCCCGTGGAGGTGCTGGCCCTGCAGGAAACCAAGCTGGTCGACGCCAAGTTTCCGGTAGAAGCACTGCGCGCAGCCGGCTATGAGGCGATTTACGCCGGCCAGTCGGCCTATAACGGCGTCGCAGTGCTCAGCCGTCTGCCCATCAGCGCGGTGCATACCGGCCTGCCGGGTTTCGAGGATCCGCAGCAGCGCGTGCTGGCCTGCACCATCGGCCCGTTGCGGCTGGTGAACCTGTATGTGCCCAACGGGCAGGCCGTTGGCAGCGACAAATATGCCTACAAGCTCGCCTGGCTGGCCCAGTTGCGGGATTACCTGCAAACGGAACTGGCCAATCACCCCCAACTGGCGGTGGTCGGGGATTTCAACATCGCCCCGGAAGACCGCGACGTGCACGATCCGGCTGCCTGGGCCGGGCAGGTGCTGTGCAGCGAGCCGGAGCGGGCGGCGTTGGGTGCCCTGTTGGATCTGGGGCTGCGGGACAGCCTGCGCCTACTCGAGGCAGACGGCGGCATCTATAGTTGGTGGGACTACCGCATGCAGGCTTTTCGCCGCAAGCGCGGCCTGCGCATCGACCTGATCCTGGTCAGTCCCGCACTGGCGGAACGCTGCGTGGAAAGCCGCGTGGACGCCACCCCCCGGGGCTGGGAACGTCCCTCGGATCATGCCCCGGTGATCGCCGGGTTTACCCCGTTTGACGGGGCTTGAGACCGGCATCAACTGGCATTGTGGCTTGGTGTTCCAGGCAATGGGGCATAGGCTGAAACAGCGCTTTCCCGTTCGGCATGCTACGGCCCAAGGCTTCGGTTCGAACAACCCGGACGGCTCGGCAGTCCAAGTCTCGATGCGATGATTCGCAATCATTCCTTACCCCGGAGTCCCCATGCCAAATTTCGTGATGCATCAGGTCAATGTGCTGGGTTCAGTGCTGTCGTCCTCGCTCGGCCTGTGGCGGGGTACCAGCGTGATGGCGTCATCTGTCCAGGCGCCGGCCCCGGAACAATTGCTCAAGCTCTACGATATGGAGGGTTGCCCCTATTGCCGAGCCGTGCGCGAAGCGCTGACTGCGTTGCACCTGGACGCGGAAATCTATCCCTGCCCCAAGGGCGGCACGCGGTTTCGCCCCGAGGTGATCGCGCTGGGCGGCAAGGCGCAGTTTCCCTATCTGGTCGATCCCAACACCGACACCCGGATGTATGAATCCGAGGCGATCATCGCCTACCTCTTTCGCACTTACGGCGGGTGCGAGGTGCCGGCCTATTATCGGGGCGCCCTCCTCAAGCAAATCGGCAACAGCCTGGGGATCGCCGTACGCGGCCTGCGCGGGATTCAGGGGCGGCCGGCCCGGAGGCCGGCACAATTGGTGCACTTGTGGAGTTTCGAATCCAGTCCTTATTCGCGGCTGGTGCGCGAGCGCCTGACGGAGCTGGAACTGCCCTATGTCCTGCACAATGTCGGCAAGGAACGCTGGCAGGAAATGGGGCCGGCGGCGCGGCGCATCCAGGGCGGGCCATTCGAGCCCGTGCCCGGCGGCAAGCGGGAGACGCATTTCCGCCGCACCGGCCACATGCAGGTCCCCTATCTCGAGGACCCCAATACCGGCACGCAACTCTTGGAGTCGACCCGCATCCTGGATTATCTGGATAACACCTACGCCGCGTGAAGCGGCGTTCATCCTGCCGGCACCTTATGTCCATGCCCCGGATGGCGTGGCGCCATCGGGTTCGTTCTGCGATGCCGGTCAGCCGTTTTGCGGCAATGCGTAGCTGACTTTCGTTTCGGCGATGGTCACATACCCCTGGCTTCTGAGCCGTTCCACGATGGCCGCTACCTCCTCGTCGCACAGCCGCTTCTGGAAAATCGCTGCGATGGTGTTGGAAAGGGTTTTCACGTTCTTCGGCCGGCCTGCTGGGCGTTTTTGAAGGTTTTCAATAACAAGAC
>JBARUT010000065.1:0-1790 GCA_049645885.1 Candidatus Macondimonas sp. | reverse complement strand
GCGGACCGCGCCGGCCGGAGTTTCAATCCGGCCCCTCATCAGCCCGGAGACCGGCCTGTGCGGACAAGGTCCAGATGCGTGTTGCGGCGGGCGACACAGCCGGGCAGCGCCGACCGTTCTCCTTCCTGTGCGCTTGCTTTCGGTGCCACGACCGCCTGCCATTCCGCAGCCTGCGTCCATGCACACTGAAAACAACCATCGGGCAGGAAGAATTCATGGATACCCCCCTTTTGCGTCACCGTTCACTGCTGGCCTGTGGGCTGTTGCTGCCCCTTGTCGCCACCTCGGTGCAGGCCGTAGATGCCGACGACACCGTTATCGTGACCGCCACCCGCACTGCTGAAAGCGTCGATGACACCCTCGCCTCGGTCACCGTCCTGACCCGCGCCGACATCGAGCGGTTGGGTCCCAGTGGCTTGCCCGAACTGCTTGCCGGCCAGCCCGGCGTGGACGTCTCCAGCACCGGCAGCTTCGGCAAATTCACCAGCCTCAGCCTGCGCGGCACCAACCCCGGCCAGACGCTGGTGTTGATCGACGGCGTCCGGGTCGGCTCGGCTACCACCGGCACGGCCGCACTGGAACTGATCCCCACCGACCAGATCGAGCGCATCGAGATCGTACGTGGCCCCCGCGCCAGCCTCTATGGCGCCGATGCAATTGGCGGCGTCATTCAGATCTTCACCCGCCCCGGTGCAGGCAGCGGCTGGCAAGCCAGCACCACGGGCGGCAGCTTTGGCACCTGGAGCGGGCGCGCCGCAACGAGAGGAGAGGTGGGCGATACCCGCTATTACCTCACGGTATCGGGCCTCACCAGCGATGGCTACGATGTCCAGCGGGACGGCGCGGTTGGCAGCTTCGGTCCCAGCCCGATCGAGCCCGATGATGACCGCTATCGCAATACCGCTGTGAACCTCGGCGTGAACCACCGCCTGGCCAACGGCGCAGAACTCGGCGCCCAGGCGCTGCGCGCCCAAGGCCGCACCGACTATGACGGCTTCCCCAACCGCACCGATTTTGTCCAGCAAGTGCTCAGCGCCCATCTGGGTGGCGAAATCAGCGCGGGTTGGTACAGCCGGATCGCACTAGGCGAAAGCCGCGATGAGGCCGACAACCTGATCGACGGCGCCGATTATTCCACCTTCGACACGCGCCGCAGCAGCGCCAGTTGGCAGAACGACCTCAGCCTGCCCGGCCGGCAGCTGCTCACCCTGGGGCTGGACGGCTGGCGCGACGCCGTCGACAGCACCACGGCCTTCACGGAAGACACCCGTGACAACTGGGCCGTCTTCGCTCAAGACCAGTTCGCGATGGGGCGACATCAGTTCATCCTCGGCCTGCGCCGCGACGACAATCAGGCCTTCGGCAGCGAGACCACCGGCAATGCCACCTGGGGCGTGGCACTGCGCGACGATCTGCGACTGACCGCCAGTTATGGCACAGCCTACAAGGCACCCACTTTTAATGACCTGTATTACCCCAACGATGGCTTCTACGCCGGCAATCCGGATCTGCAGCCCGAAACCGCGCGCAACGCCGAACTCGGCCTGCGCTATGACCTCGCCCCCTTCACCCTGAGCGCCAGCGTGTTCCACAACGACATCGACGATCTGATCGTGTTCGATGCCGCCAACAACACCGTCAACAACATCGATCGCGCCCGCATCCAAGGCGCAGAAGGCGGCGTGGAATACCGGGCAGGCCACTGGCGCGGCTACGCCGCCCTTACCGCGCTGGACACCGAAAACCGCACAACTGGCGCCGAGCTGCCGCGCCGCGCCGACTTGACCTCC
>JBARUT010000064.1:0-3302 GCA_049645885.1 Candidatus Macondimonas sp. | reverse complement strand
GGAGCGGGTGCAGTTCGCCAACTTCCCGGAGGCCTCCAGTGACATCCAGCCGGGTCCCTACGACATTTCCCTGGTGGAAGGCTCCATCACCACCCCCCACGATGCGGCACGCATCCAGCAGGTGCGCGCCGCATCGCGCATGCTGATTACCATCGGCGCCTGCGCCACGGCCGGTGGCATCCAAGCGCTGCGCAACTTCGACGACGTGAACGCCTATCGCCAGGCGGTCTATGCCCATCCGGAGTACATCGACAGCCTGGCCACCGCCACGCCCATTGCCGCTCATGTGCCGGTGGATCTGGAACTGCGGGGCTGTCCCATTCGCAAGGAACAACTGCTGGAGGTGTTGACCGCGCTACTGCATGGCCATGCCCCGCGCCTGCCCCAGGGCAGCGTGTGCGAAAGCTGCAAGGCGGCAGGGCATCCCTGCGTGCTCGTCGCCCACGGTGTGCCCTGCCTCGGCCCGGTAACCCAGACTGGCTGCGGCGCCCTGTGTCCCGCTCATGGTCGGGGCTGTTATGGCTGCTTTGGTCCCCGGGAGCAGGCCAACACTTCGGCCTTGAGCGAACGCCTGGCGGGGCTGGGCATGAGCAAACCGGCCTTGACGCGGCTCTACCGAACATTCAATGCCGTGGCCCCCGCGTTTGAAACCGAAGGTCGCCGCCATGAATCCTGAAACCCGCACCCTGCGCGTGGATTACCTGGCCCGGGTGGAGGGAGAGGGGGCGCTGCATCTAGAGATCGAAGGCGGCCAGGTGACCCGCGCCGAACTCGCCATTTTCGAGCCGCCGCGCTATTTCGAGGCGCTGTTGCGGGGGCGGGATTTCCACGAGGCACCCGATATCACCGCGCGCATCTGCGGGATCTGTCCTGTTGCTTACATGATGAGTGCGTGCCAGGCAATGGAGGATGCCTGCGGCGTGGCGCTGCCACCCACGATCCAGGACCTGAGGCGGGTGCTGTATTGCGGGGAATGGATCGAAAGCCACGGCCTTCATGTTCACCTCCTGCATCTGCCTGACTTCCTGGGTTTTCCTGATGCGGTACAGATGGCGCGGGTGTATCCGGAAGCGGTGCGGCGCGGCTTGCGGCTCAAGAAGCTGGGCAATGCCCTGGTCGAGGCGGTCGGCGGGCGCGCCATCCATCCGGTCAACGTGCGACTGGGTGGGTTTTACCGCGCGCCACCCTTGGAAGCCCTGCAAGGGCTGATCCCGGAGCTGACGTGGGCGATAGAGGCGGCAGAGGAGACGATCCGCTTCGTCGCGGATCTCGATTTCCCCGATTTCGAGGTCGATTACGAATTCATCGCCCTCGTTCATCCCGATGAATATCCCATGAACGCTGGCCGGCTCACGTCCAGCCGGGGTGGCGACTGGCCCGTGTCTGACTTCCCGGCAGTGCTGACGGAAACCCATGTCTCCCATTCCACTGCGCTGCAAAGTCGGCGCCCGGATGGCACGCCCGTCTTGATGGGACCACTGGCCCGCTATGCCCTGAACCGGGAGCGCCTGACGCCCCGCGCCCGGGTGGCGGCCGCGGCGGCGGGTCTGGGCACCGTGTGCCGCAATCCCTACCAGGCGATCGTGGTGCGGGCAGTGGAAATCCTGCTGGCCTGCGAGGAAGCCCTGCGGCTGATCAAGGGGTATGCGCCCTTCGAGCCCGCCGCGCTGGCCGTGATGCCTCGGGCGGGGGAAGGGCACGGCGCCACCGAGGCGCCCCGCGGCACGCTTTATCATCATTACCGCATTGCGGCGGATGGGACTATCGACAGCGCGCGCATCGTGCCCCCGACGGCCGTCAATCAGGCGCGCATCGAGGCCGATCTGGTGGCACTGGCGCAGGCCAATCTGGATCTGGCGGACGATCGGTTGCGCGCCCTGTGCGAGCAGGCGATTCGTAGCTATGACCCCTGCATCTCCTGCGCCACTCATTTTCTGAAGTTGGACGTCGTACGCCACCCATGAAGTCCCTGCTGGTGGTCGGTCTGGGCACTCCGGAGCGTCACGACGACGGGGTTGGGCTGGTGGTGGTCGAGGCCCTGCGAGCCGTGGCGCCCGCCGCTGTGGCGATTCATCTGCTGCCACGCCAGGCCCTGGAGCTGCTCACGCTGTGGGAAGGCCGCCGCCAGGTCTGGGTGGTGGATGCGGTCCATTCCGGTGCGCCGCCGGGAACCTGCCATCGCCTGCAACCGGCCGCGCAGCACTGGCCGGCGCATTGGCAGGGCGGCTCCACCCATGGCCTGGGGCTGGCCGAGGGCATCGCGCTGGCCGAAAGTCTGGGCATGCTGCCGAATCGCCTGGTGGTCTATGGCATCGAAGGGGCGGATTTCGGGCTGGGGGAGGGGCTCAGCCCCGAGGTGGCCGCTGCCGTGCCTCAGGTCGTATCCCGGTTGCAGGCCGAATTGGAGGAGGTCATGACATGCACGAATCAGGCGTGATCGCCGGCCTGCTGCGGCAGATCGAGGAAGAAATGCGGGCCGCTGGAGCCCGCGAGGTAGCCAGCGTGCAATTATGGGCGGGCGCCCTCAGCCAGTTCACCGATGCCCATCTGCGCGAACATTTCCTCCATCAGGCGCAGGGCACACCGGCCGAGGCGGCGCATCTGGCCATTGAATGCTCGGAGGACCTGACCCATCCCGACGCTGCCCATCTGGTGCTCAAGTCGATCGAGGTCCGCTGAATTCATGACCGACCCTGGGATGCAGACTCGGGTGCGTCTGACCTGTCATGGGCGGGTGCAAGGGGTGGGGCTGCGGCCTTTCGTCCATCGGCTGGCCACAGACCTTGGCCTGACCGGCTGGGTGGCCAACACACCCGGCGGGGTGATCGTGGAGGTCCAGGGCGCCGAGGCGGCAGTGATGCGCTTTGACCGGGAATTGCCCGGCATTCCACCACCCGCCCGAATCGAGCGCTTGCGCCGCGAGGAACGGCCCCTGGAACAGGAGAGTGCCTTCGTCATCGCAGCGAGCCAAACCAGCGATGCTGCGGTAGCTGCGATCGCTCCCGATCTCGCCACCTGCCCGGCCTGCCGGGCGGAGTTGTTCGATCCCGCTGCACGCCGCTATCGTTATCCCTTCACCACCTGCAGCCACTGTGGGCCACGCTGGTCCATCCTGCAGCGCCTGCCTTTCGACCGGGTCCACACCGCCATGGCCCGTTTTGCACTGTGTCGGGACTGCCGGGCGCAATATGCCGATCCCGCCGATCGGCGGTTTCATGCCCAGACCCTGGCCTGCCCGGCCTGCGGACCACGGCTTGCCTGGCATGATGCCGCCGGTCGGCCGGGTCCGTTGGGCGATGCGG
>JBARUT010000063.1:0-4995 GCA_049645885.1 Candidatus Macondimonas sp. | reverse complement strand
GCCAGCAGGCCTTTGATCAACTGGGCACGCTGCGTTTCGTGTACATGGATCTTGCGAATTTTTCCCCCATCGACAAACTGAAAGGCGCTTTCGCCCCCGCTGCGATCCAGTTTTTGCGTCTCGATCAACTGCCGGATTTCGGCCGCCTGGGCCTTGCGCTCGCGCTGTGCCTGCTGTACTTGGTTGCGGATGCGGTCGCTTTCAATTTTCTTCTGCTGGGCCAGCCGGGCCTGTTCGGCAGCCGTGTTGGGCGCATTGCCGCGCTGCGCCTGACGCTGTTCCTTGGTTGCTTTCTTGAGCTGTTCCGGCTTGGCCAGGCCCGCCTTGAGCAATTGATCCTGCAGCAGATTGGCCATGGTCATTGCACCTCGTGGATGAAATCGTCAGACGCGGCGGGCTCGGCGTAGGCTGAATAAACCACAGACGCCGAGGATAGCGGCGATGGGCCACGCATTTTGGCCGATCGCGGCGGATTGTCCCAGTACCATCCCAGCCAACCCCCCTGCTGTCAGCAACAGCGTGCCACCCATCAGCATCCAGCCACCGCCGCGCCGCTGCGTCCGCTGGTTTTCCAGGCGTTGCAACTGCTGGGTCAGCGCCTGCTGTCGGGCGGGCAGTTCGGTGATCGCCTGCAGCGCATGATCAAGGGTCAGCGGCAGCATCGGCAGGCGCTGGGCCAGATCGGGCAGGTTGGCCTTGAACTGCTGGTACACTCCGCGCACGCCCAGTTGCTCGTGCATCCAGCGCTCCATGAACGGCTTGGCGGTGGTCCACAGGTCCAGGTCGGGGTAGAGCTGGCGCCCCAGTCCCTCGATCTGGACCAGGGTCTTTTGCAGCAACACGAGCTGGGGCTGCACTTCCATGTTGAAGCGTCGGGCGATTTCGAACAGGCGCAGCAGAAGCTGGTCGAGGTGGATGTCCTTGAATGGTCGGAACAGGATGGGCTCGCACAGGCTGCGGATGACCGACTCCAGATCTTCCACCCGCGTGTCGGGTCGCACCCAGCCGGATGCCACATGCAATTCGGCTACCCGCCGATAATCGCCGTTGAAGAAGGCATAGATGTTGTGGGCTATGTAGCGCTGGTCGTCAAGGCCCAGGCTGCCGACGATGCCGAAGTCGACAGCGATGTAGCCTGGCCGCGCCGGGTCGCGGGTGTCCACGAAGATGTTGCCGGCGTGCATGTCCGCATGGAAGAAGTTGTGGCGGAACACCTGGGTGAAGAAGATCTCCACCCCCCGCTCGGCGAGAAAGCGGAAGTTGACGCCACGCGCTTTCAGGGTGGCGATGTCGCTGATGGGAATGCCATGGATGCGCTCCATCACCAATACATGACGGCGCGTCAACTCCCAATGCACCAGTGGCACATACAGGATCGGGCGGTCCTCGAAGTTGCGCCGGGTCTGGGCGGCGTTGGCCCCTTCGCGCACCAGATCCAGCTCGTCCAGGATGGTTTTCTCGTAATCCTCGATCACCTCGCGCGCACGCAAGCGCTGGCCATCGGGCACATAGCGCTGGACGAAATCCGCCAGCAGGTACATGACGCGCAAGTCCTGGCGGATACGCTGCTCGATCCCAGGCCGCAACAGCTTCACCACCACCTCGCGACCGTCCTTCAGGCGCGCAGCGTGGACCTGGGCGATGGAGGCGGCGGCCAGCGGGGTTTCGGAAAATTCGGCAAACACCTGCTCCAGCGGTGCGCCATAGGTTTCCTCCAGGATGCGCCGCGCGATGGCGCCGGGAAAGGGTGGCACCCGGTCCTGCAGCCGGGCCAGCTCGTCAGCCATCTCCGGCGGCAGCAGGTCGCGGCGGGTGGCCAACGCCTGCCCCAGCTTGATCGCCACCGGCCCCAGTTCCTCCAGTGCCAGGCGCAGGCGCATCCCCAGTAACCGTTTCTCTTGGCGCCAGTGCCAGGGCAGCCCATACCGGATCCAGCCGAAGGGTTGCACTTGCGGCAGGTAGAACAGGACCTCGTCCAGCCGGTAACGCAGCACCACCCGGGTGGCTTGCAAAATGCGCAGCGTAACTCGGTACATCGGCGGTGGATCCTTTGGCGTTCAGTCGGGTTGAACGTTAGGGGGCGATTGTTGCAGTCGCTCCACGCGCGCTGCGAGACGCGCCACATCGTCCCGCAGCCGGTCTACCTCATCGATCCAGGCTGTCACTTCGGAACGATCGGGCAGGAGATCGGTTTCATAACGCAGATACTCGCTGGCATCCTGTCCCAGGCTGAACAGGCTGCGGCTGACCCAGCGGCCGATCCGCTGCAACCGCGTGCCCACGCTATGAGCCAAGGCATCGCCCAGGGTGCGCGCCAGCAGCGCTTCGAAATCGGGTCGGGCCAGGGCCAGCAGGCGCTGGAACTGTTCGGCCACCTCGATCTCGCCGCTGAGGCGCACCCCCGGCGGCAATCGGCCCGAGGCGCTGCCTGCCGCCAGCCGGGACAGGCTGAACAGGGTGCCGGAGAGGGTCGCCTGGGCGGGTCGGTCCACCTGCATCAGCACCTGAAGGCCGGCGGGATGAGCGACCAGATACAGCATTCGCCCCAGTTCCTCGGCATGCAGTGCCAGCGCCTGGCCGTTCAGCTGTGCCAGCAGGCGCGCAGCGGCCGGGCTGTCGCGCAGGGTGTGGTTCAATCCCCGTTCGAGCAGGGCCAGGGGAAGGGCATCGTTTGTCGCCATGCTTAGATCCGAAATCCTCGGTGAACGGCGACGATGCCGCCCGCCAGATTGAAATACTGGCAGCGTGCAAAGCCCGCTTCCACCATCATGGATTTCAGGGTTTCCTGGTCCGGATGCACGCGGATACTCTCGGCCAGGTAGCGGTAGCTGTCCGCATCGCCGGCCACCAGCCGGCCCAGGCGCGGCAGCACATTGAAGGAATACCAGTCATAGACGGGCTTCAGCGGCGCGATGCGGGGCTGGGAAAATTCCAGTACCAGGGCCCGCCCGCCCGGCCGCAACACCCGCCCCATTTCGCGCAGGGCGGCGGGTTTGTCGGTGACATTGCGCAGGCCGAAACCAATAGTGACGCAGTCCACGCTGCCCGAAGCCAGCGGCAGGGCCTCGGCATTGGCCTGTATATAGGCCAGATTGCCCGCATGGCCCGCATCCACCTGTCGTTCCCGCCCGCGCCCGAGCATGGCGGCGTTGATGTCGCTCAGGATCACCAGTCCCTCGCGCCCGACCTGGGGCAGGAAAGCCCCCGCCAGGTCGCCGGTGCCGCCGGCCAGATCCAGCACCCGCTCGCCGGGCCGCACCCCGGCGAGGGCGACCGTGAAGCGTTTCCAGAGCCGGTGCAGCCCCATCGACATGAGATCGTTCATGAGGTCGTAGCGATCCGCCACTGAATCGAACACGCCGCGCACCAGACGCTGCTTGTCCTCGCGTCGGACGCGCTCGAAGCCAAAATCGATGTCGTCCGGCGTGGGATCCTGATCGCGGTTCATGACGGGGCATCCTGTGGGATGGATTTGCGTGTGTAACCGGCTGCTTGCAGGCGCGCGAGGTAGGCGCTCCAGTTGTGCGCCTGTTCCCGGCCCAGCGTATGGAGCTGGCCGAAGGTGTAGATGCCGCTGTTGTGGCCGTCGTCGAACACCAGCCGCACGGCATAATGGCCAGTGGGCTCGATGGCCTGGATGTTGACCGCTTCCTTGCCCACCACCAGCATCGACGGCCCGGCGCCATGGCCGCGCACCTCGGCCGAGGGCGAGAACACGCGCAGGTATTCACAGGGCAGTTGGAACACCTCGCCACTGTCGAAGGCCACCTCCAGCACCCGCGAGCGGCGGTGCAGGGTCATGGCGGTCAGGCGTGGGGCAGACGCGTCAGTCATGAGAGGCTTCCATGCTTACAGGATGTACCGGCTCAGGTCCTCATCCTGGGCCAGGGCGCCCAGGTGAAGGTCCACGTAGTCCGCGTCGACCGCCAAGGTGGTGCCGGCGTGATCGGGCGCATCATAGGACACGGTTTCCAGCAGGCGCTCGAGCACGGTGTGCAGGCGTCGGGCGCCGATGTTCTCGGTGCGCTCGTTGACCTCGAAGGCCACTTCCGCCAGCCGCCGCACGCCCGCCGGCGTGAATTCCAGGGTCACGCCCTCGGTGGCCAGCAGCGCCTGGTATTGGCGCGTCAGGGCGGCATCGGGCTCGGTCAGGATGCGCTCGAAATCCTCCACCCCCAGGGATTGCAGCTCGACGCGGATGGGCAGACGGCCCTGCAATTCCGGGATGAGGTCGGATGGCTTGGCGACATGGAAGGCCCCGGAGGCGATGAACAGGATGTGGTCGGTGTGCAACGTGCCGTATTTGGTGGTGACCGTGCAACCTTCCACCAGGGGCAGCAGGTCGCGCTGCACGCCTTCGCGGGAGACATCGGCGCCCACCGCATGATCGGCGCGGCGGCAGACCTTGTCGATTTCATCGAGGAACACGATGCCGTTTTCCTCGGCATTGCGCACTGCCTGCTGCTTGATTTCCTCTTCATTCACCAGGCGCAGCGCTTCCTCATCGGTGAGCGCAGCCAAGGCTTCCTTCACCTTCAGGCGCCGGCGGCGGCTTTGCAGGTTGCCGGCCAGATTCTGAAACATGGATTGCAATTGGCTGGTCATCTCCTCCATGCCGGGGGGCGCCATGATTTCCACCCCGCCCAGGTTGCCGCGCACCTCGATTTCGATTTCCCGCTCATCCAGCGCGCCTTCCCGCAGCATCTTGCGCATCTTCTGGCGCGTGTCTTCGCTGGGGCCGCTGCCGACCCCACCGGGCGCCGGGCGCGGCGTGCCCCGCAGGGCATCCAGAACGCGCTCCTCGGCGGCGTCCTCGGCTCGCACCCGCACGGCGGCGACGGCCAGTTCACGGGTCATCTTGAAGGAGGTTTCCACCAGATCGCGGATGATGGTTTCCACATCGCGGCCGACGTAACCCACTTCGGTGAATTTGGTGGCCTCCACCTTGACGAAGGGCGCGCGCGCCAGCTTGGCCAGACGGCGGGCGATCTCGGT
>JBARUT010000062.1:0-12480 GCA_049645885.1 Candidatus Macondimonas sp. | reverse complement strand
GTGCTTTCCCCGCTGATCGGGGCGATCAGTGCCGGCAACCACGTCATGATCAAGCCGCCGGACATGACGCCGCGTACCGCGGAGGTGCTGCAGCGCATGCTGGGCCAAATCTTCGATGAGTCCTATGTCGCCGTGATCACCGGTGATGTCCAGGCTGCCATTGATTTTTCCGCCCTGCCCTTCGACCACCTGATGTACACCGGCAACACCGAAATCGGCCGGCGCGTGATGATGGCTGCGGCGCGCAACCTGACACCGGTCACCCTGGAGCTGGGCGGCAAATCCCCCTGCGTGATTACCGACGATTACCCCCTGGACAAGGCTGCCGCCCGCATTTTGCTGGGCAAGGGCGTCAATGCGGGACAGACCTGCATCGCGCCCGACTATGTGCTGATTTCCCAGCACCGCCAGCAGGCTTTTGTTGAGGCATGGACCCAGGCCGTCAGCCAGCGTTACCCCACACTCGCCGACAATCCCGATGTCACCTGGATCGTCAATGAACGCCATTTCAACCGGATCCAGGCCCTTATTGAGGATGCCCGCGCCAAGGGCGCCCAAATACGGCAAATCAATCCGGCGCAGGAAACCATT
Source organism: Candidatus Macondimonas sp. (assembly GCA_049645885.1). Taxonomy (GTDB): domain Bacteria; phylum Pseudomonadota; class Gammaproteobacteria; order UBA5335; family UBA5335; genus Macondimonas. The sequence continues at coordinate 11,889 of JBARUT010000062.1, read as the reverse complement.
CCCGCCGGCAAGCGCATCATTCCCATGACCGTCATCACGGAGGTCAGTGATGACATGCGGGTCATGCAGGAGGAGATTTTTGGCCCCATCCTGCCCATCCGGGCGGTGAATTCAATGCCGGAAGCCCTGGCCTATGTGAAGGATCGGCCGCGCCCGCTGGCCCTGTATTACTTCGATGAAGATCGCGCCCGCGCGGAACGGGTGATGGCGGAAACCATCTCCGGCGGCGCCTGCGTCAACGACACCGTGGTTCACCTGGCCAATTTCAACATGCCCTTCGGCGGCAGTGGAGACAGTGGTGCGGGGGCCTACCATGGCTTCTGGGGATTTTCCGAGTTTTCGCACAAAAAATCAGTGCAGTTCCAGAGTCGTTGGTTCTCTCCCGGCGAGTGGGTCACCAAGCCCTATCCCGCCAAGGCCTATGACTACATGAAACGGGCGGTGGGATTTCTCAGCCGGTAACCAGCGCGGATCACGACCCTTTTTCTTGGTGCACTCACGAGGATCGGCACACCCGCATGGCTCGGGTGTGCCGTTTTTTTTCGCTTACCGCCGGCGCTGCTGGCCAGCCTCAACTCAGGCCGGCAACAGGCTGCAATCGGGCGGCGGCTGGCTTCCGCGCAGCAGTTCTTCCCGGCTGTAGCCGTAGGTTTCGTTTTCCAGGTACGACACGCCACTCTTGACATTCTGCTCGGCGGCCAGACGGCGCTCCGCTTCGGTGGCCATGTTGCGATCCCACTCCAACAGCAATGGACTGATCTTCTTGTACCAAAGCGGCGGGATCAGGGCATAGAAAAAGGTCGTGGTATAGCCCGCCGGCGCGTGGGGCGCTTCGTGAACCAGCGGCTTCAGGTTCCAGAACTCCACGCTGGCATCGGCGTGATGATGCGCATGGCGGTTGATGGCACACAGGAACCAGTTGGACATGCGGTTATTGCAGTTCCAGGCATGACGCAGCTGCATGGGCTCGGTGGGCACTCGCACCAGGCCATGGTGTTCCATGTAATTGGCAAGCTCCAGCGCGTTGCGGGTAATAAACCCAATAGCCAGATAGCCCAGCACACCCACGAAACCAGCCGCCGCGAAGAACAACAACGCTACTGCCGCCTCCATCAGCCAGCCACGAATCGCCCGGTTCTTGAGGCTCACATGGTTTTGTCCCATGCGGTTCAGGCGTTCCTTTTCCAGGTCCCAGGTCATCTTGTACTGGCCCAAGGTGGAGCGCACCACGAAGTGGTAGTAGTTCTCGCCGCGGATGCTGGTGGCGGGATCGGCGGGCGTGCACACCAGATTGTGATGCCCATAGGGATGGCGGATCGAGAACAGCGTGAACATCCCGAAGGCTTCGCCCAACCGGCCCATGAACACGGCCACCGGGTTTTCGGTGCGATGGGTCAGCTCATGACCGACGATGATCGAGGCATTTGTCGCCGCGACCCCGGCAAGACCCAGCGCCGCCAGCAGCACGACTGCCGTGTTATCGGCATTGGCGGCCATCAGATCGTAACCTGTCAGGGATTGCACAAAGCCGCCGAAACCGAAAGGATCGTTGCCCGTGACATAAAAGCCCAGCAGCCAGGCAAACATCATCACCGTCAGGATGCACACCACCTGCGAGGCATACTGCAGGGGATAAAAGATCCAGGACTGCTCATAGGTATAGACGCCCTCATCCTTGCCGAAGAACAGATCCCCCAGCAGAATGAACGCTCCCATGAGCACGCCGAATGCCGTGATCACATTGCCGCCTATGAAAAACAGGCCGATGGCAATGAGGGACATGGCGGGAAACAGGAAAAATCGGCCGTATTTCCAGACCGCCTTGATTGTGTTCATAAAACTCATTCCTCCTCAGGAACAACCGGCATGGATCCGATCAGAGGGACATCCCGCCGCCCGCATCCCGTTGCACGTTTTCTCAAATACTGAGACCTTGCTATTTAACAAGGGTTCAATATCTTTGTTTCATGTCAGCCAATAGCCAGACCGACTGTTCAATTGTAAGCCAAAACGGACATCATTGATATGCGTCATGATGTCGCACCCCCTTTCTTGCCGGCTTATACTAAGCAGGCGATTCAGACAGAAGACAGAAGGCAGCAGCAATGGCAGCCGATCAACATCTGGTGGTTTTCGCCCACGGCCGGGACAGCGGTCCCTGGGGCGCCAAAATCACCGCCCTGGCCGAAGTGGCACGCAAGCAGGGGTATGCGGTCCTCAGCCCCGACTATTCCCAAACCACTGATCCCAAAGCACGTCTGGCCCAGCTATTGGAAAGCTGTCCGCGCCCTTCCGGTCGTCTGGTGCTGGTGGGCAGCAGCATGGGCGGCTACGTCAGTGCGGCGGCCGCCAGCCAACTGCATGTTAGCGGGCTGTTTCTCATGGCGCCGGCACTCTACTTCGGGGGCTACGAGCTTCCAGGGCCAGTACGGGTGCCCCATTGCGTCGTGGTACATGGCTGGCGCGATGCGGTGATCCCGGTGGAAGTGGGCATCCGCTTCGCCCGGGAGCATCACGCCGAGTTGATCGTCCTCGACGACGATCACTCCCTGACTGCACAAATGGATATGCTGACTACGCTTTTCGCTCGGTTCTTGGGCGCGGTACTTTGAAGCTCCAGCCCTTCCACGTCGTTTACAGCGTAGTCCGGTCCGGATTTCGTGCGTGATTTATTGAATCAAGCCAAGGTGAATCCATGCGCTTTTACGAAGATCAAGATATTCCCGCGTGCCCTGGATATCGCCCTCGCAGGTGCTCGGCAGACTCGAATTGATCTGGGCTCGCAGGCCGGCGGTCGGTTAATGGAAGTGGGCATTGGCGCCAACTTGCCCGGCTATTCCGACAAGGCCATCGTTAAAACCGGGCAGCCAGTTCCTGTTCTTTAGAGCATGTCCAGCCGCCTACCTCCGGGCCAGAGACATCATCTCAGGCAGAAGACGCTTCAAGCCAAAGGCGTGGGGGGCGAGATGATGATCCAGCGCGCATCGAGATTCGATGCGGCGCACAAATCGTTTTCACGATCCACTGCCTTGGCGTAAGTTCTCAATTCCTGGCTAGCTCAGGCTGAGGCCCGCGCCTCCAGCGCGGCCACCGCCGGTAGGGTTTTGCCTTCCAGGAATTCCAGGAAGGCGCCACCGCCTGTGGATATATAGGAAATCCGATCGGCCACGCCGAACAGATCGATGGCGGCCAAGGTATCACCGCCCCCCGCAATGGAAAACGCAGGGCTCTCGGCAATGGCCTCGGCCAGTACCCGACTTCCCTCGCGAAACGCTGGGAACTCGAAGACCCCGACGGGACCATTCCAGACGATGGTGCCGGCCTGTTTGAGGAGCGCTGCATATTGCCGCGCTGTTTCGGGTCCGATATCCAGGATCATCTCGACATCCCCGACCGCATCCACCGCTTTGACGACGCCTTTGGCATCTTCGGAAAATGTCTCGGCCACCACCACATCCACGGGCAGCGGGATTTCAGCCCCCCGACGACGGGCATCCGCCATCAGGCGTTGGGCTTCGGGGACCAGATCGGGTTCATGCAGCGATTTACCGACAGCAAACCCGGCCGCAGCAAGAAAAGTGTTGGCGATCCCGCCGCCGGGAATCAGCAGATCCACCTTGTTGATCAAAGCGTCCAGAATCGTCAGCTTGGTGGACACCTTGGAGCCGGCGACAATCGCCACCAAGGGATGAGCAGGCTGAGCCACGGCTTTTTTCAGAGCGTCCAATTCGCGCACCAGCAAGGGTCCGGCACAAGCCATCGGCGCGAAGCGAGCCACGCCGTGGGTGGAGGCCTCGGCCCGATGGGCGGTGCCGAAGGCATCCATGACATAAACATCGCACAAGGCCGCCAGCTTACGCGCCAGTGCCTCGTCGTCTTTTTTCTCGCCGACGTTGAAGCGCACGTTTTCCAGCAGCACCAACTGCCCCGGCGCGACCTCCACCCCATCCAGCCAATCGCGGATCAGCGGTACCGGGCTGCCCAGCTCCCGGGCCAACGCGCCCGCCACCGGCGCCAAGGACGCCTCAGGATCAAACTGCCCTTCCTTGGGGCGACCCAGATGCGACATCACCATCACCGCGGCCCCGGCATCCAGCGCCGCCCGCAAGGTCGGCAGGCTGGCCTTGATGCGGGCATCGCTGGTGACCTGCCCATCCTTCACCGGAACATTCAGATCTTCACGAATCAAAACGCGCTTTCCGCGCAAATCCAGATCAGTCATCTTGATGATCGCCATGACATCCTCCGCATCGCCGGTCTGGACAAGCTGCCGGTCAGGACAGGAGACCCTGCCCGCACCGGCGGCCGTGATCATTGCGCCTTCATCAGCGCCAAGGACGTATCCAGCATGCGGTTGGAAAAGCCCCACTCGTTGTCATACCACGAGCAGACTTTCACCAGCCGACCGTCGATCACCTTGGTCAAGGTCAGATCGGCAGTGGACGAAGCGGGATTGTGGTTGAAGTCCACGGAGACCAAGGGGTCTTCGTTCACATACAGGATGCCTTTCAGCTCGCCGGCCGCGGCGTCTTTCAGGATCTGGTTTACTTCGTCCACCGTGGTGGCCCGACCCGCGGTGAAGGTCAGATCGACCATGGAGACGTTGATGGTGGGCACGCGAATGGCGAACCCGTCCAGCTTGCCATTCAGTTCCGGCAACACCAGACCCACCGCAGCCGCGGCGCCGGTCTTGGTGGGGATCATGGAGTGGGTGGCGCTGCGGGCACGCCGCAGGTCTTCGTGATAAACGTCAGTCAACACTTGATCGTTGGTATAGGCATGGATGGTGTTCATCAAGCCTTCCAGCAACCCCAGCTTCTCGTGCAGCGGCTTAACCAGCGGTGCCAGGCAGTTGGTGGTGCAACTGGCGTTGCTGATGACCGTGTCGCTGGCCTTGAGCACCTTGTGATTCACGCCGTAGACGATGGTGGCATCGACGTCCTTGCCGCCAGGCGCGGAGATGATCACCTTCTTGGCGCCGCCCTTGAGGTGGGCCGAGGCCTTTTCCTTGCTGGTGAAAAAGCCGGTGCACTCCATCACCACGTCCACGCCCAGCTCACCCCAGGGCAGCTCGGCTGGGTTGCGGTTCGCCAGCACGCGGATCTTGTCGCCATTGACGATCATGAACTCGCCTTCCACCGCCACGGTGCCGGGGAACTTGCCATGAGTCGTGTCGTAGCGGGTCAGATGGGCATTGGTATTGGCATCGCCCAGATCGTTGATGGCCACGATCTGGATCTCGCCAGTCCGGCCGGATTCATACAGCGCCCGCAACACGTTGCGGCCGATACGCCCATATCCATTGATTGCCACTTTGATTGCCATGCGCGTCACTCCTGCGGGTTAGGCCCGACCCCAAGGTCCGGGCTCAGAGTAAGTCCTGTACCGTTGCCACCACATTGTCGACCGTAAAGCCGAAATAAGTCATGAGTGTACCCGCGGGGGCCGACTCCCCAAAGCGATCCAGCCCGACCACCCGGCCCTGCAGCCCGACATAGGCCTTCCAGTACAAGGGATGGGCGGCCTCCACGGCGACCCGGCGGGTCACTGCCGCGGGTAATACGTGCGCGCGGTAATCGGCGTCCTGCGCCTCGAATGCCTCTGCACAGGGCATGGACACAACGCGCACCGCCACCCCGGATGCGGCCAGCCGCTCGGCGGCGTCCATCGCAAGGCCGATTTCAGATCCGGTGGCAAGGAGCAACGCATCGGGCGTGCCGGGCGTATCGCGCAGGATGTAGCCACCGCGGCGAATAGCGGCGATCTGCGTGGCATTGCGCGCCTGGTGCGGGCAGCTCTGGCGCGAAAACACCAGCGCCGTGGGGCCCTGCCGGTATTCGATGGCCTGCTGCCAGGCCACCTGGGATTCCACCGCGTCGCAGGGGCGCCAGACCCGCAGGTTCGGGATCAGACGCAAGCTGGCCAGGTGCTCGACCGGCTGATGGGTGGGCCCATCCTCGCCGAGACCAATGGAATCATGGGTGAACACGAAGAGATTGCGCTGACGCATCAGCGCTGCCATGCGCAAGGCATTGCGAGCGTAGTCGGAGAACACCAGGAAGGTGGCGCCAAAGGGAATGAAGCCGCCGTGCAGCGCCAAACCATTATTGATCGCCGCCATGCCGAACTCACGCACCCCATAAGACAGCGTATTTCCTGCCGGCTGCTCGGCGCTGAACACGACCGAACCGGCCCAGTGAGTCAGGTTGGAATGGGTCAGGTCCGCCGATCCGCCAATCAGTTCGGGCAAGCAGGGGCCCAGGCGTTCCAGCGCTTTCTGGGAGGCCTGCCGCGTTGCCAGGCTCGCTCCCTGGGCAACAACCTCCGCCAGCGCAGCCTCACAACGATCCGACCAATCGGCCGGCAGGTCGCCGGCCACGCGCCGCTCGAATTCCCGCGCCAGTTCGGGATGGGCTTGCCGGTAGCGCTCGAACAAGGCGCGCCAACGACCGGAAAGCTTGTGCCCGCGCGCGCGCGCATCCCAGCCCGCTGCCACTTCGTCGGGAATCTCGAAGGGCGCGTAAGGCCAACCCAGTCGCTCGCGGGCAGCAGCAACCTCGTCCGGACCCAATGGCGCCCCATGAACTGATTCGGAGCCTTGTTTGTTGGGCGCGCCGAAACCAATCACCGTGTTGCAACAGACCAGGGTCGGCCGGCGCGTTTCTGCCCGGGCAACCAGGATTGCCTCGCTCACGGCGTCGGCATCGTGCCCGTCCACGTTGCGCACCACCTGCCAGCCGTAGGCCTCGAAGCGGGCTGGCGTGTCGTCGGTGAACCAACCTTCCACCCGGCCGTCGATCGAGATGCCGTTGTCATCGTAAAAGACAATCAGCTTGCCGAGTTGCCAGGTCCCGGCCAGGGAACAGGCTTCATGGGAGATGCCTTCCATGAGACAGCCGTCGCCGACAAAGGCGTAGGTGGCGTGGTCCACCACAGGGAAATCATCGCGATTGAACTGGGCGGCCAGAACCCGTTCCGCCAAGGCCATGCCCACCGCGTTGGCGAGTCCCTGACCCAGGGGCCCTGTGGTGGTTTCCACACCCGGTGTCATACCGTATTCGGGATGCCCCGGCGTCTTGGCATGCAGCTGGCGAAACTGGCGCAGATCCTCGCGGGTCAGGTCGTAGCCGGACAGATGCAGCAAGGCATAGAGCAGCATGGAGCCGTGGCCGTTGGAGAGCACGAAACGGTCGCGGTCGGGCCACTGTGGATCGGCCGGATCATGACGCAGGAAATCGTTCCAGAGCACCTCGGCAATATCCGCCATGCCCATCGGGGCGCCTGGATGGCCTGATTTGGCCTCCTGCACCGCATCCATGGCCAGCGCCCGAATGGCGTTGGCAAGTTTTCGACGTGACGGCATCATTCCCCCGTTAAATCATTCCGCTGCATGGCACAGCCGACCAACTGGCCTCTGCTGTTCCATACCGACCCAGCCCGCAAAGCCTGCCATTGTCGCCGATCGTCGTCCCCTGCGGCAATCGGACCTCAACGAATTGCGCGGACAGCTCACACCAAGGCATGCCTCCCGCATTCTGCCCCCCATGAAAACCATGAGATCAAGCGTTGTCTCGCGCCGCCGTCGCGTTTGTTGTGGAGATCAGATCATATTGATCATGCGGTGTGGCTGACGCTCTGGCTACAAAAGCAGGCTTGGATGTGGCGCAAACCACTCGCTCAGCTTCCCGTCAACAGCGGAGCGCGGAAACCGGCCCGCAGGCAATCAAGCACGGCTCCACAGCACTTCATGGCGTTGATTCGGGTTGACCGTCAATCCCCCATTGGGTAGCTTGGAACAGCCAAGCCCTATCCAATGGGCGCATTCAGCCGGAGAGCCTGTAACACGATGGGAAAAGGATTGATCCGAGTCATCCTGCTGGCCCTACTGTGGGGTCTGCTTTCCGGTCATACGGAACCGCTGATTGTCGGTTTTGGCATTTTTTCCGTGCTCCTGGTCGGGTTCCTTGCGCAGCGGATGGACGGCGCCGAAGGCCCTGTCGGCTTGCGCCACATGGGCCTGCCGGTCGTCGGCTACCTGGCCTGGCTGTGCAGGGAAATCGTGCTGTCCAACCTGCAGGTCACCCGCGAGATCCTGCGGCCCCGCCTGGCGCTCACCCCCACCGCCCTGCGTGTCCCCGCCAGCCAACGCATGCCCTTGGGACGGACGCTCTACGCCAATTCCATTACCCTCACTCCCGGCACGGTGTCGGTGGCGGTGGGCACCAACGACATCCTGATCCATGCGCTGATGCGCGAGGGTGCCGAATCCCTCTTAACCGGCGACATGGATCGCCGCGTCACCGCCTTGGAAAGTCGCGAATGACGAGTTGGGGCATCACAGGAATCGGCCTGGCCTTGCTGGCCACGATGCTGATGAGCCTGATTCGCGCCCTGCGCGGACCGACTCTGTATGACCGCATTCTGGCCGTGAATCTGTTCGGCACCAAGACCGTCCTCTTGATCGCGGCGCTGGGATTCCTGATGGGTCGGCCGGAATGGCTGGACATCGCAATCGGCTATGCCCTGATCAATTTCATCGGCACCATCGCGGTGTTGCGATTCATTCAGCGGCGCGATTTCAGCGCGTCCGTGGCGCCGCCTCTCGGCAATGAGGAAAGCCAACCATGAGCGACGTCCTGCTGCCGTTGCTGTCTGCCCTGCTGCTGGTGGTTGGCGGGTTTTTTCTGGTGGTTGGCGCGGTGGGCGTGCTGCGTTTTCCGGATTTCTTCACCCGCATTCATGCCGCAGGTGTCTGCGAAACCTTGGGCAGTTTCGCCACCCTGCTGGGGCTGATGGCGCTGGGTGGCGGCTGGCTGGTCACCGTCAAGCTGGCCCTGATCCTGGTCTTTCTGGCGCTAACCAACCCCGTCTCCAGCCATGCCCTGACGCGCGCCGCGCTGCATGACGGCGTGCTACACCGGCACTTCGGCAAGGACCCCTCATGGAAACCCTGATCCTGCTCGCCGTGCTCATCTTTCTCGGCATGACCGCGCTCGCCATCCTGCACCTGCGCGATGGCGTGACTGCGGTCATGCTGGCAGGGATCTACAGCTTGCTTTCTGCTGGAGTGTTCGTGCTCATGGACGCGGTGGACGTGGCCCTCACGGAGGCGGCTGTAGGCGCGGGCATCTCCACCGTCCTGCTGCTCGCTACCTTGCACCGCACCAGCCGCATGACCCACAGGCCCACCCACACGCCACTCATCCCCTTGATTGTGGTGATGGTAACGGGCGCTGCGTTGGTCTACGGCACCCTGGACATGCCCGCCTATGGCGATCCGCAAGCGCCCGTCCACCAACACGTGGGGCCGGATTACCTGCGCGAAGGGCCGAACACCACAGGCGTGCCGAATGTGGTCACCGCCGTGCTGGCCAGCTATCGGGGTTACGACACACTGGGGGAAGCCACCGTGGTACTGACCGCGGCCGTCGGCGTGCTGGCCCTGCTACGGGGTCGCCGCCAGGGCAAGGAACGCTCCTGATGGACGATCAGGTCATCCTGCGGTTTACCGCGCGGTTGCTGGCGCCCGCCATCTGGTTGTTCGCACTCTACGTGCAATTCCATGGCGATTTCGGTCCCGGTGGTGGCTTCCAGGCCGGCGTGCTGTTCGCCGCGGGCTTTATCCTCTATGCACTGGTGGAAGGGCTTGCGGTAGCGGAAAACCTGATCCCCGCCCCCGTCTCCGAGGTCATGATGGCCCTGGGGGTGCTGATCTATGTCGGCGTGGGTTTCACGGGCATGGCCATGGGCGGGAATTTTCTCGATTACAACGTGCTGGCACACGATCCTCATCATGGACAACACCTGGGCATCCTGCTGGTGGAGCTAGGCGTTGGAATCACCGTGGCAGGCGTCATGATCCAGATCTTTTCGGCATTCGCCCGGGAATCGTCATGACGCTGCTGGGTCTTTTCCCCTACTGGGTCGTGATTGTGCTGATGATGATCGGCTTCTACATGGTCATTGCCCACGGCAACCTGGTGCTGAAAGTCATCGGCCTGAACATTTTCCAGACCTCAGTCTTTCTCCTGTATATCAGCATGGGCAAGATTCGCGGCGGCACCGCCCCCATCATCGCCTCGGGATTCTCGACCTACAGCAATCCCTTGCCCCATGTGCTGATCCTGACTGCCATCGTGGTCGGCATCGCCACAACGGCCCTGGCGGCGGCCCTGATCATCCGCATCCATGGCGCCTACGGCACCATCGAGGAAGACGAGATTCATCGCCAGGACAATAGCCTGTGATCGCCACCCATTTCCCGGTCCTGCAAGTGGTTCTACCCCTCGCCGCCGCGCCCGTGTGCGTGCTGCTACGCCGCGAAGTCTTGGCCTGGTGGATCACCCTTGCCACGACCTGGACCGTGCTGGTCAACGCCGCGCTGCTGTTAGATCGGGTCACGACCCTGGGGCCAATCACCTACGCGCTGGGCGGCTGGGCCGCGCCGCTGGGTATCGTCTATCGCATCGACGCCCTGAATGGCGCCGTACTGCTCTTGGTAAGCGCCATCGCCGCCGTGTTGCTGCCCTATGCCCGGATGAGCGTGCTGCGGGAAATCGGCGCCGACCACGCCGCGCTGTTCTATGCCGCCCTGCTGCTATGCATGACCGGCCTGATGGGCATGGCGGCCACCGGCGACGCCTTCAATGTGTTCGTGTTCCTGGAAATCTCCAGCCTGTCCACCTACGCGCTGGTCGCCATGGGCCAGGATCGCAGGGCGCTCACAGCGGCATTCCAATACCTGATCATGGGCACCCTGGGAGGGACCTTCATCCTGATCGGAATCGGCTTCATGTACGCCGCCACCGGTACGCTCAACATGGCGGATCTCGCGGCGCGCCTGCCCCTGGCGGAAAATCAGCGTGCCGTGCAGACGGCCTTCGCCTTCTTCATCGTCGGCATCTCCCTGAAACTGGCACTGTTCCCGCTGCACCTGTGGCTCCCCAACGCTTACACCTACGCGCCCTCTGTGGTGACCGTTTTCCTGGCCGCCACCGCGACCAAGGTCGCGGTGTATGTGATGCTGCGCTTCACCTTCGATGTCTTCGGGATGCACCAGGTGTTCTCGAACCTGACAGTTGAGCGGGTCTTTCCCTTCCTGGCCGGTCTGGGCGTCATCCTCGCCTCGGTCTGGGCGCTGTTCCAGAACAAGGCCAAACGCAGCTTCGCCTATTCGAGCGTGGCACAGATCGGTTACATCGTGCTCGGCATTGCCCTGCTCAGCCCGCTGGGCCTCACCGCCGGCCTCCTGCATCTGTTCAACCATGCCCTGGCCAAGGGCGCTGTGTTCATGGCGCTGGGTTGTCTCTATTACCGACTGGGCTCGGTCAGCCTGCCGGCGCTCGCCGGCGCCGCCCGTCAGATGCCGCTCACCGCCGCCGCCTTTGTCGCATCCGGCCTCAGCCTGATCGGCGTACCGCTGACGGCTGGATTCATCAGCAAGTGGTACTTGCTGCGTGCCACCCTGGAGCAGGACCAGTGGCTATTGGCGTTGATCATCGTGGTGGGATCGCTGCTGGCCCTGGGCTATGTCTGGCGTGTGGTGGAACAGCTCTACTTGCGGCCAGCCCCGACCGACCGCGATGCGGTGCGGGATGCGCCGTGGTCCATGCTGGTGCCGACCTGGACGCTGGTGGCGGCCAACCTGTATTTCGGCATCGATAGCCGCCTCACCGTGGGCCTCGCCGGACAGGCGATGCGGGCCTTGCTGGAGGGCGCGCCGTGACTCCGGAACTGGCCATGATGCTGGCCATCTTTGCCCCGCCTGTCGCCTCGCTGCTGATTGCGTTAACCGGGCGCTGGCCGAATCTGCGGGAGGCGGTGACACTGCTGACGGCAACCGGATTGCTGGGCGCCGTGCTCCAGGTGTTGCCAGCGGTGCAGGCCGGC
>JBARUT010000061.1:0-3748 GCA_049645885.1 Candidatus Macondimonas sp. | reverse complement strand
CCTCTGTAGTGCAGGGGTCAACAGAGACCTCTATTCAATACGTTGCAGAAAGCGGCATCAAGCCAATTCCCAACGAAGACATCGAAAACTATGCGCCGCAGCTTGGCATTAGCCGGGGTGTATTGACCCATACGCACTGGGATGTAAAGGAGGCAGACTTATTCAAGATTTTGCTAATTAATAAGCAAAAAGCACAGCCTACCTCGTCGGTCTTTAGCCTTGAGGCCATACACCAGCCTAAACCGAGACTTGTTTCCATCATGATGCCCTTTGCGGCAGATTTCGATCCCGTTTATGCGGTAATACAGTCGGCGGTTAAGTCGATCTGGCTTGAGCCCATGCGTGCAGACAACTTCTGGGAACATGATTACGTTATTCAAGACATCGTGAACCTGATAGCAAGGGCGCGGGTGGTCATATGCGACCTATCAAGCAGAAACCCAAATGTGTTCTACGAGGCCGGTATTGCGCATACCCTTGGAAAGGAAGTAATTCTAATTGCGCAGTCCCAAGATGATGTTCCGTTCGATCTTAGGCATATCCGATACATCAAGTATCTGAACAATGAGCAGGGGCTTGCCTTGCTGTCAGAATCTACCGCGCCGCGTATTCAGACGGTCATCAGAAAGTAGGGGTGCGTGCGAATTCGCATAAACATTCGTTTCAGGGGCGATGGCCCTTACGGTCCGTAGCCTGAACTCAAACGATGGACACCCACTGGGGGCCCAGCGTGTACTGCCTCAAGACCCATGCATCCCTTCGTGCTGGGGGACCCGGCCTGCGGCAACCTCAACAACCGGGCCGCCCTGCTCACCCTGCTGGGCGACCTGCCGCCAACCCCGGTGGCCACTGACGCCGAATTGCTGGGTTTCATCGACTGCCACGAGCGGATGGTCGCGGCATCGGTTACATCGACGTGCACCTGCCCGCATCGGTGGCGCTCGCCGCCCCGACCCCTGTGGACCCGCCACAGGCGTCTGGCGAACGTCGCTGGCGGGAGAGGCCGTCGCCGTCAGTGCGCTGGCCTGGTACGAGTTTCTTTACCAGCCCGCTGGCTGAAACGGAAGCCGGCCTGGCGCGCGCATTCTTCGAAGGACGTATTCTGTCAGTCGGTGAGGACGCCGCCGAGCTGGCGGTCGAGCTGTTCAATACCGCCGGCAGCAAACGCCGGCTCAAGACCGATGCGCTCATCGCGGCGATGGCAATCCGGGCCAAGGCCGACTGCGTCACCCTGAACAGCGCGGATTTCGAGCCCTTCGTCAGCCGGGGTCTGCGCCTGTTTCATTTGCCGGCCTAGCACGCATGGACTTGCGCATCGGCGACGCGACGCGTGACGGATAGAGCAAAGGGGTTGAGCTTGTACGAGTTCTCGACTTTCCATCTCGGCCTGGCCCTCCTGGGTATGGGCATCATTCTCGCCTATTGGCTGCCACGCTTCGTCTCGGGCCGTGAGCCGGCCGCATCGGCGCTGCTGATCTTCGCCGGAATTGGCGCAAGCGAACTGATCCCGGGCCTCGCGGAACAGATCGACCCGACGCGCTACCCGAAGCCCTGGGAGATTTGCAGCGAGATCGCCCTGATCGTCGGCTTGTTCAGCACTGGCCTGCGGATCGACCGCCTGGTCGGGTGGAGCGGCTGGCAGCCGACCATCCGTCTGCTCGCCATTGCCATGCCGCTCTGCATCGGCGCGATCACCCTGCTTGGCAGCGGTCTGGCCGGGATGACCTTTGCTGGCGCCTTGCTGCTCGGCGCCGTTCTGGCACCGACCGACCCGGTGCTGGCGAGCGACGTTCAGGTCGGTCCACCGCTCGAGGGGAAAGAGCATCCAGTCCGTTTCACGCTGACCACCGAGGCGGGCCTGAACGACGGGCTCGCCTTTCCTTTCGTGTATCTCGCGATCGCGATCGGCACCGTCGGCGCCGTGACGGGCGATCTCCTGCTGGACTGGGCGTGGCGCGATGTGGGCTATCGCATCCTGGTCGGCGCTGGGGCTGGCATCGGTCTCGGCTGGCTGCTTGGCAAGCTCCTCTTCGAGTACCCGCCACGCAATCCGCTGGCGCGCACCGAGGCCGGCGTCGTCGCGATCGCTGGCGTGCTGCTCTGTTATGGCGTGACCGAGCTGATCGAAGGCTATGGCTTCATCGCCTCCTTCGTGTCCGGCCTGACATTGCGCCGCTCGGAGGCCAAGCACGCCTTCCACCGCCGCCTGCATGATTTCACCCAAACGATCGAGCACAGCCTGACGGCGCTCCTGCTGGTGGCGCTTGGCCTGGCATTGCCCGCCCTGTGGGCCGAGGCCGATTGGGGAAATGTCGCGGTCGGCGCCGCGCTGATCTTCGCCATTCGGCCCATCTGCGCCTGGCTTTCTCTGGCCGGCACCGGCTTCAGCCCGCGCGAGCGGCTGGTCGTCAGCGCCTATGGCGTGCGCGGCATCGGCTCGATCTATTACATCGCCTATGCCGCCGCGCATCTCGACTGGATCGACGAGGAGGGCCTGTGGTCGACGGTTGCAATCACAATCCTGCTCTCGACCATCTTCCATGGACTTTCCGCCGGGCTCATCGTCGAGCGTGTAACGGGCAAGACCGGCGCTGCGACGGACGAAGCGTCGTGAAGCGGGCGTCATGGACCGTCCCCACCGCCAGCCCGGCCCGGCGGATGGGCGATGAACAAGGCCGGCAAGACCACGCTGGCCCGCGCCGTGGGCGATGTCGCCCGCTGCGACGGTGCCCATAGGTGAACCTCTGTATGCCGTGCCGGTCCACAAGCTGGACCGGGCCAAGGACAAACATTTCTGGTCGGTGCGGGTCAGCGACGGCATCCGCATCATCGTCCACCGCAGCGATGCCAGCCTGCTGCTGTGCTATGTGGATCACTCAGGGATGGAGCCTGAACCGATGCGACAATTGTTGAGCGGCGCCGAAGTGCTGATCACCCACGACGATGCCGGCCGCGAGATCCAGGGCGGGGCGGTGATGCTGCACGACGGCTGGATCGAGAAGGTCGGCAGCAGCGCCGAACTCGAAGCCTGGATTGCCGAGGCGCCGGCCGAACGCGCGCCGGATCGGCGCTTCGATGTGTCCGGCTGCGTGCTGATGCCGGGACTGATCAATGGCCACCACCACTTGTTCCAGACGCTGACCCGCAGCATCGGTACCGGCGGTGGCCTGGTGCTGTTCGACTGGCTGAAGAAGCTGTACCCGATCTGGGGCCGCATGGACCCGGAAGCGGTCTACGTCAGCGCCAAAGTCGGGCTTTGCGAGCTGCTGCTGTCGGGTGCGACCACGGTCGCCGATCACCAGTACATGTTCCCCAACGGCGCGCGGCTCGATGACGCGATCGCCGCCGCCCGCGAACTGGGCGTGCGCTTTCATCCGACGCGCGGCTCGATGAGTGTCGGCGAGAGCCAGGGCGGCTTGCCGCCCGACGCCCTGGTGGAGGACGAGGACGCCATCCTCGCCGACTGCCAGCGTGTCATCGCGCGGTTCCATGACCCGGCGCCGGGCTCGATGCTGCGGATTGGGCTCGCGCCCTGCTCGCCGTTCTCGGTCAGCATGGCGCTGATGCGCGAGACCGCGGCACTGGCGCGCAGCCAGCGCGCGGTGCGGCTGCACACGCATCTGGGCGAGACGGCGGATGAGGATCGCTACTGCGTCGAGAAATTCGGTCTGCGGCCGGTCGACTACGCCGAATCGCTGGGCTGGCTCGGCGACGACGTCTGGTTCGCGCACATGGTCCACCCCAGCAG
>JBARUT010000060.1:0-5040 GCA_049645885.1 Candidatus Macondimonas sp. | reverse complement strand
GACCGAGGCCGGCCCGCCGGAGAGAATGATGCCCTTGGGTGCAAACGCCCGCAGCGCGGCGGCGTCCATGTCCCAGGGGTGAATCTCGCTGTAGACGCCCAGCTCGCGCACGCGCCGGGCGATCAGCTGGGTGTACTGGGAGCCGAAGTCGAGGATCAGGATGCGGTCGGCATGGATGTCGGCCATGGCAGGGCTCCGGGCAAAGGCGATGCCGGGCCAGGGGAATCGCCCGCCCGGCGCTCAGGATGAAAAAGGGTCAGCCCGGATCCACGCGATAGTTGGGGGGCTCTTTGGTGATCACGACGTCGTGGGCATGGCTTTCGCGCACCCCGGCCGAGGTCACTTTGACGAAGCGCGGGCGGGTGCGCATCTGCGCCATGTCATTGCATCCCGTATACCCCATGCTGGCGCGCAGGCCGCCCAGGAGCTGGTGCACGATCGCCAGCACGCTGCCCTTGTAGGGTACCCGGCCTTCGATTCCTTCGGGCACGAGTTTTTCCAACTCGTCGGTGGTGTCCTGGAAGTAGCGGTCCTTGGAGCCCTGCTGCATGGCTGCCACGGATCCCATGCCCCGATAGGCCTTGTAGGAACGGCCCTGGTAGAGCTCGACCTCGCCGGGCGCCTCTTCCGTGCCGGCGAACATGCCGCCAATCATGACGCAATGGGCG
This sequence comes from Candidatus Macondimonas sp., assembly GCA_049645885.1. Classification (GTDB taxonomy): domain Bacteria; phylum Pseudomonadota; class Gammaproteobacteria; order UBA5335; family UBA5335; genus Macondimonas. Next base: position 4,372 of record JBARUT010000060.1, on the reverse strand, counting down.
CCGGCGGCAATGGCCTTGGCCAGGTCGCCGGAATAGCGGATGCCGCCATCGGCAATGACCGGCACGCCGCTCTCGCGCAGCGCGGCCGCCACATTGGAAACGGCCGTGACCTGCGGCACGCCGACGCCGGCGATGATGCGCGTGGTGCAGATGGAACCCGGACCGATGCCGACCTTGATCGCGTCCGCACCCGCCTCCACCAATGCCAGCGCCGCTTCCGCCGTGGCCACATTGCCGGCGATCACCTGCAAACCCGCGTAACGCCGTTTCAGCAGCCGCACCCGCTCGATCACACCGCGGGAATGACCGTGGGCGGTATCGACCACGATCACGTCCACACCCGCGTCCATCAGGGCCGAGACGCGCTCGTCACTCTCGGCACTGGTGCCCACCGCCGCGCCCACGCGCAAGCGCCCCTGGCTGTCCTTGCAGGCAATCGGAAAATCGCTGGCTTTCTGGATGTCCTTGACCGTGATCAGGCCGCGCAGTTGAAAGCGCTCATTGATCACCAATACTTTTTCGATGCGGTGCTCGTGCAGCAGTTCGATGACCTGGGCCGTATCCGCCCCTTCCGGCACCGTCACCAGCCGCGCCTTGGGCGTCATGATGCTGGCGACCGGCTTGTCCAGTTCATCCTCGAAACGCAGGTCGCGACCGGTGACGATCCCTACCAGGTCCTCACCATCCACCACCGGCAAGCCCGAAATACCATGGGCGCGGGTGAGGGCCAGCACTTCGCGGATGCTCTGGTCGGGCCGCACCGTGATCGGGTCCTTGATCACGCCGCTCTCGAACTTCTTCACCCGCGCGACTTCGGCAGCCTGGCGCTCGATGGACATGTTCTTGTGGACGATGCCGATGCCGCCTTCCTGGGCCAAGGCAATGGCCAGACGTGCCTCGGTCACCGTATCCATGGCGGCGCTGAGCAGGGGAACGTTGAGTTCGATCTCGCGGGTCAGGGGGGTGCGCAAGCTGACCTCGCGTGGCAGGACTTCGGAATACTCCGGCAACAGGAGCACATCGTCGAAGGTCAGCGCTTCCTCGGTGAGTTTCATCCTAAGGACCCGCGGCAGCTAGAAAAAGGCCGTCGATTATAACGGTTGGACCGCCATGCGGTAAATCCGCCCGGCTCAACCCGCGGGCCCGGGCGTGACGGTTGCCGGACAGGTTTGTCCCGGACGGGTTGTCAGCAGCCGCTCCATCCGCAGCGCCGGCTGACCATGTGCCGTTCCCTGGCTGCGTGCCTCGACCCATTCCGCCTGGATGGCAACCCATAGGCGACCTTCGCTTTGGGTTTCCCGCACGGCCCGGGTTAACGCCGCCGTCTCACCGGCATCGCCCAGGATCGCCACCGATTGACCCGTCCCACACAGCGCCAAGCGGCCGGCCTTGGGATCGAGGATCCCGGTCACCCGCATCGATTCGGCAATCGGATCGATCTGGGCCGCCCGACTCAGGGCATAGGCCATATTGCCCGTGAGCAGCTCGCCGTCCCGGCCCAGTTGCTCCAGCCGGGTGGAATCGGCCAGTTGATAGTTGCCGGTGCGGCCGTTTTCACTGCGCAGTGTCAATCGCCGTCCGTCCAGTTGCCAGCGCCCCAGTTCATGCACCACCAGACCCGCCCCGCCGTGGCTCGACCCGTACTGCTGGCGCAAACGATAGCTGCCGTCAGCTAACAAGGTCAGGGTGCGGCGCATTTCGCCGCAGGCCTTGCAGGGCATCTCGCCGACAAAGGTGGCCGGCGGCACCAGGGCCGCCTGGGCCCGGACATCGGGGGCCGGCATGGGCGCCGGAGTCGGCGCCACGGGGTGTTTTGTGGCGCAGGAGGCCACGCCCATTCCCATGAGCAAGGCCATGCCGCCTACTCTTATGCTGTTTGTCCATCGGCCCATCTTTGCATGCTCCTTCGATTCCATCGCCACCTCAGGATTCATGATGCTCCGAAAACCCGCAAACTGTCAGCCGCCTCGCACAAGTTGAGGCGGCAAGGCAAAACGCCCGGGATTTACAGGGACATGAATTGCGGCGCTGAGCAGATTCAAATGACGTAAAGAGAAGCGAACCCTACAGCAATGCCGCAGGAATCACGACCGCGGACATCCGCCATCCCATATTCGAATGGATTGCTTCTCTGCCGAAATGACAAACATGCGTCTTCTCAGCCCGCCCGCTAGGCGACAACAGCGTCCATGCGCAAAAATCAGGCGTCTATCCGCCCAATCCTGCCGGGCTCAACAAAGGGGCTTGGGGCATGAAACCCTGGATTTGCGCTGCCACGCCGAAGCAAGCCTGGACTGAAGCGGGGCGAGTGTCCAAGCGATCTTCAAGAGGCGCTGCGCGGAGGATGCGGAGAATATCGCGCGAGGGCTCCATCAAGCAGCCGTTTGCGCAGCTCCCCTCCCCGCTTACAGGGGAGACGAGCTGCGCCCTTCAAGGCTCACTCAGCTGAGGTTTCTTCAGGGGTGGACGCGCCCCGCCGAGTCCGACGCGTGGTTCCCGCCGGACGCCCCCGCTGCGTCTGCAAATAGTTGCGCAGGGTGGGAACGCTCACGGCGATGTTTTCTTCCTTGAGAATGTTGGCAATCATTTCCAAGGTATAGCCACGCTTCTGCATGGCCCGAATATCTTTGGAAAGCGCCTTGATCGCATCCTGCTTGCTCAGTTCGGTGCTTTTTTTCTTTTCCTCAACTGCGGGCATGCTGCGCAGCTTTTCGGCCACGGACACCAGTTGCTCCGGCGTATACTTGGCCCGCTTCTGTCTCACTTGCTTCATCAACATTTCCTCTCGACCAACAAAACAAAGCACTTTTTCAGCCGCAAGATTATCTGGTTTTTATTGTAATGAGAAGCGGACATGGTTTTATCAGCAAAAGGAGACCATCAAGGGAGGTAACTTCTGATCAGGCTGCAAATCCTTTATGCCTTGCAGCCTGAGGAGCACGTCGCTTTTTTAATGCTGCATTGCGACCATGCAAGCGCGTTCAATTCAGGCTTGGCACTGCCTCTCAACCCCTGCCTTGCAGGCCACATTCTCATCCTGCGGATGGCGCGCGCCGCATGGCCTCAAATCATGGCTTGCCACGCTCTCCGGTTCTGCGCTAGGGTTGACGTTCAAGCCTTGAACGGAGCAGGCGATGAGCCCCGAGGAAGTCCGTTACCGCCTGTTGCAGCGGCTGGCCCGCGATCCGGCCGTATCCCAGCGGGAGCTGGCCGTCGAGCTGGGCGTGAGCGTCGGCAAGATCAATTACTGCCTGCAAGCCCTGATCGAGAAAGGGCACGTCAAGTTCGACAACTTTCGCCGCAACCCCGACAAACGGCATTACGCCTATCTGCTCACCCCAAGCGGTGTCGAAGCCAAGGCCTGGGCGACCGTGCAGTTCCTGCGCCGCAAGCGCGCCGAATACGAAACCATCCGCGCCGAAATCGAAGCCCTGCAATCGGAACTCGCTCAACAGAGTTCACCCCCCGTTGTGGAGGCCAATACCAATGCAAACGCCAGCGAATCCACCATCGAGCGTGGCCCATGAGCCGCTGGTACGCGATTCACACCAAGCCGCGCCAGGAAGAAACGGCGCTGATCCACCTTGAGCGCCAGGGCTTTGATTGCCATCTGCCGCGCGCGCGGGAACGCCGTTTGCTGCGCCAGCGCTACACCCTGGTCACGCTGCCCTTGTTCCCGCGCTACCTGTTCGCGCGCCTGGACCTGAGCACCCAGAACACGGCGCCCATCCGTTCCACCCAGGGCGTCGTCGGACTGGTGCGATTTGGCATGCACTTGCCGCCTTTGCCAGACGGTTTCGTGGACATGCTGCGCGCGCGCGATCCAGACGCTGCGGGGCTGGCCGTGAACAACCCCGACTGGCGCCCCGGCGAGCGATTGCACATCCTGGAAGGCCCCTTTGCCGGTCTTGAAGCCCTGTTCGCCGCCCGCGATGGCGCAGCGCGGGTGCTTGTCCTCATGGACCTGCTGGGTCAGGCGCAGCGCCTCAGCCTTCCCGAACACCAGCTGCGAAGCGCCAGCGCCTGAAGCCCACTGATTGAAAAAACAGCGCATTGCAGGAATCCGGCCGGGCAATCGCGAGCCGGCAACCCGCCCACAGCGCTGCGCCCACGCATGGAGCAAGCTAAACTGGCACCCCGCAACCCCGTATTGCACGAGCCGAAACCCTATGGCCCCCTGGATCCACACCAGCCTCGACCAACATCAGGCCGCCCTCGACGCTGTGCGTGAGATGGCGCCCGACATCGTGCGCGCGGCCGACCGGCTGACCGAGACCCTGCGCCGGGGCGGACGCGTATTCGCCTGTGGCAATGGCGGATCGGCCGCCGACGCCCAGCATTTCGCCGCCGAACTCACCGGCCGTTTCGAGAC
>JBARUT010000059.1:0-10828 GCA_049645885.1 Candidatus Macondimonas sp. | reverse complement strand
CCTCTCCCCTGTGCGCGATTGTTATGTAGAAGACTCTAATGGTCGTTGCTCAACTAAGATTGCGTCCGAAATCGACCGGCCTTGAGCGGGCGTGACATTTTCCGGATAACCATGAGAGATCTTTAGAAGGGATAGCAAACCTTGTCAAGCTTCACTGGCGACATGGTCCATCGCCACAATTAAGGGCAAAGCGGAATGTCAAGAATCACGCACCAGCCGGGTCGTCACTGCGCCAGCACGGCAATTGCCGATGTGAGTCATTTTCATGGGCTTAACTGGTCGGAAGCATTCTGCTTCGGCCTGGGCGGCGGATTGGGGCTGTTTTACCTGGAGATGCCACGAGGTTCTCCCAGCCGTTTGTTGCATGTGCGCTCGGCAGATTATGAAAGCAACTTCTTTGCGCGCTTGGGGCATCGTTTCCAGTGGCGCCAGTGCACGGATCCGGCAGTCGGGGAGAGCGCCTTGTGGGAAGCATTGGCCACGGGTCATCCAGCTTTGGTGCAGACGGATCTGTTTTATCTGCCCTACTACGGTTCACACACCCATTTCCCCGGCCACTTGATTGTGGTCTGGGATTATGACGCGGCGCGGCAGGTGTATCGGGTGACGGATACGGAGCGCCCTCAGGTGCTGGAGCTGCCCCGCGAAGCGCTGGCGGCAGCTCGATTTTCCCGTGAAGGTCCTTTCCCCTTGTCTGGCCAGTTCTACGCGCCGGAGTCCATGACGACTCCGGAAGACCTGCCCGGCCGGTTGCATGCGGCCATTCTGGCCAATAGCGCGAGCTTGTTGTCAGGCCGTGCATCGTTCCAGGGCGTAGCCGCGTTGGCGCGCTGGCAAGCGGATCTATCACGCTGGCCTGGGCTTGCGGATTGGCAGTGGACGGCCCGCTTTGCCTACCAGATCATCGAGAAGCGCGGCACTGGCGGCGGGGCGTTTCGCTTGCTGTACGCCGATTTTCTGGCCGAGGCGGCAGTCTGGGTGCCAGCGATCCATGATCTTCAGCTGGAATCTCGCATGCGCGAGGTAGCAAGCCTTTGGACCGATCTGGCCAATGCCCTCAAGCGTGGTTCCGAGTCCGATAGTCCCTCCTTTGGGGGTGTTGCCTCGCTGCTTGCTGAACTTGAGGCGCACGAACGCGCGTGGCATGAAACGGCGATCCGACTACCGCTGCCGGCGAAATAGCCGTCTCGTTAGTCTTGACCCTGGGTAGGTGTTTGGCATGGAAAACGCGTCTCGGAAGGGGCGATTGGCTGACTTGCAGGGGCTGGGCTGTGGGCGTATAACCTAGCATCCATATTTGGCTCAGCCTCTGAATCGTACAGGGATTGTGATTATGCGATTGCCCCAAAGGAAGGCGGCGGTGCTGTTTTGTGCTGCCGTGTCGATGCCCGCCATTGTTGCTGCGGAAACACTTGATCAGGCTTGGGAAACAGCCCGGTCCACCGATTTCGGTCTCCGGTCCTCCCAGTTTTTGGCCCAGTCGGCCGAAGCCGCGCGCAGCGCGGCCGCTCGCGGGCGTTTTCCCTCGGTATCGGCGAATGGCGTCATGGTGCAGCTGGACAACGCGCCCACCATTGAGTCGCCAATTCAGAATAACCTGACGATTCCATCACCGATCCGGCTTCCTTTGTTGCCATCCAGCTTTTCGTTTCCAGTCCCTGCGGATCTTCAGCAATTCGAGGTCGGTGAGGACAAGCTTACCCAGGCAACCATCACGGCAACGCTACCGATCTATACCGGCGGACGCCTGACCAATATCACCAAGGCAGCCGAATCGCAGGTCGATGCGGCGGGCTGGAGTGTGCGCCAGACGGAACAGGAGCTGAAAATCCGCGTGGCGGAAGCCTATGTGAACGTGCTGCGCGCCCAAGGCGGCGCCGGGATTTCCGATCGCGAAGTGGAAGCTGTTTCCGGCTATGTGCAAGACGTCCAAAATCTCTATGGCCAGGAAATGGTGGCCAAGAACGACTTGTTATCCGTGCAGGTCTATCTCGCCGAATCGCAACAACGCAATCTGCAGATCAAAAACGCCGTTGAGCTCGCCCAGTCTTTTTATAACAACTTGCTGGGTCGCCCGCTCGACGCGCCGGTTGAGCTGGAGCCCTTGGAGCCCCCCCCCGAAACCCCTGGGGCAACGCTGGAAAGCCTGACCGAAAAGGCAGTCGGCAACCGCCCTGAATTGAACAATCTCAGCGCTCAGACCGAGAGCCTGCGTTATGCAGCCAAGGCCATCAAAGGCGGTCTGCTGCCCCAGGTGGCCTTGTTGGGCGGCATGATCTATGTCGATCTCGATACGCTGGAGGACAATACCATCGGCTATGCCGGGGTCGGTGCCTCCTGGACCTTGTTTGACTCAGGCGTGACCCGCAAGCAGGCGGAAGCCTTGGCCAAGCGCAGGATTTCAAGCGAGGAACTGCTCGCTCAGGCCCGCACCTTGATCAGCCTGCAGGTCAGGCAGACATGGTTGGCACGTGAAGAAGCCTTCAATCGCCTAAAGGTCGCGCAGACCGCTCTGGACAGCGCGGATGAAAACCAGCGCGTCACCCGTGATCGCTACCGTGAAGGCATGGGTACCAATACCGAAGTGCTCGAGGCAGAAACACGCCGCACCGCCGCTTTCACGAGCTACAACAACGCCAAATACGATGCGGTTTATGCCGATCTGCGGCTCAAGTATGTGGTGGGCGGAATCTGATTCCGTAAAGCTCGCTTTGGATCCGTCAGTACATATATAGGATGAAATCAATGGCCACGGACAAGGGACGTCGACCGATCGGATGGTTGCTACTGGGGCTGGGAGCGGTTGCGCTTGTGGCCTTGCTGGTGATGTATCGCATCTCCAGTGCGCCACTTCCGGAAGGATTGTTGCAGGTCAATGGGCGCATCGAGGGTGACACCACCACGGTCGCGGCCAAATATCCAGGCAAGGTCAAGGAGATTCTGGCCAAGGAAGGCGATCTGGTTGAAGTGGGGCAAGTGCTCACCCAGATGGAAGACGAGGAGATCCAGGCCAAGCTTCGTCAGGCGGATGCCGGTATCGCCAGCCTTGAAGCCCGCAGGGATGCGGCGAATGAGACCCTGGCAGTCGCCAAGAAAGAGCTGCCACTGGGAATCGCCGCAGCTCAGGCTCAAGTGAATCATATGCAGGCAACCGTCGAGAAGGCTCAGGCAGCGGAAGGCCAGTTCAGCCGGGATCTTGAGCGAGTCAAGGTCTTGGCGGAAGCAGGCACGGTCAACAAGCAACGGCTCGAACAGGCCCAACTCCAATACACCGTCATGACCAAGGACATCCGATCTGCCCAGGCCGGATTGATGGGCGCACAAAAACAACTTGAGCGCGCCAAACTGGGTAAAGAACATATTGCGGCAAAGGAAACCGAACTGAAGGCGCTGGATTCAGAGTTGGATCGGGTGCGCGCGATGCGAGAAGAGGCAGCCATCGCCTTGGAGAATTTGACGGTCAAGGCGCCGACCAAGGGTATCGTCACTGCACGTTTGGTTGAAGCAGGCGAAGTGGGGGCGGCTGGCCGTCCCATGTATGAATTGGTGAACCTGGATCGTCTCTACCTCAAGGTCTACGTCCCAGGCGATGAGATTGGCAAGATTCGACGCGGCCTCAAGGCACAAGTCTATGTGGACTCTTATCCCGATCGGCCGTTCCCGGCGATGGTGGATTACATTGCATCGCGTGCCGAGTTTACGCCCAAGGAAGTGCAGACGCCTGATGAGCGCGTCAAACAGGTGTATGCCGTAAAACTTTACTTTGCGGAAAACCCGGATTACCTGTTGACCCCTGGCATGCCGGCGGACGCGGTCATCCGTTGGGACGAAAATGTGGAGTGGGCCCCACCTAAATGGTGAGTTGAAGCTCGCTGATTCAACGTTTCCGTCGCCAAGGGGCTGAATAAAAAATGGATGAGACACCGGTTGTTCGTATTCGCGGACTGGTCAAGAACTATAAAGATGTCCACGCAGTTCGGGGAATCGATCTGGATGTGCCGAAAGGAAGTCTGTTTGGTCTGATTGGCTCTGATGGTGCGGGCAAAAGCAGCACGATGAAAACCGTTGCCGGTGTCATGAGCTATGAAGCTGGCACAGTGGATGTTTTTGGTGAACGCCTTGATTCGGAATCTGCGGCAGAGCGCATCAAGCTGCGCGTTGGATTCATGCCTCAGGGACTGGGACAGAATCTGTATCCCGATCTGTCGATCGACGAAAATATTAATTTCTTTGCTCGTTTGCGTCTGGTTAAGACGGAGGATCTGGCGCAGCGCAAGGAAAAGCTACTGCGCATGACCCGATTGGATAAGTTTCGCGACCGGGCCATGAAAAATCTTTCTGGCGGCATGAAACAAAAGTTGGGCTTGGTGTGTACGCTGATTCACGAGCCTGAACTGATCATCTTGGATGAGCCAACCACAGGTGTGGACCCTGTTTCCCGTCGCGATTTCTGGTCCATTCTGGCCGAGCTGCTGGCAGAAAAAGGAATCTCTGCCCTGGTATCCACGGCCTACATGGATGAAGCCTCGAGGTTCCACCATGCAGCGCTCATGCATCATGGACGCATCCTCGCTGAAGGCGAGATTGCAGAATTGCTGCGTATGACACCGGGAACCGTGGTGTCCATGGCGGTTCAACCGCAATTGGAGGCCTTGAATCGACTCAGGCAACGTTTCGAACAAGTGGTTGCTCTGGGGAATTATTTGCGTGTTTTTGTTCCGGAGCAGACAGCGGATGCTGAGCATGTGATCAGAGACGTCCTTCAGGGGCTTGAGGTCACTGAGGTGCTGACTGATACACCAGAACTTGAAGATGTCTATGTGAGCCTCCTTGAACTGAATGGTGAAGGTCAGGCCATCCGCGAACTGCCTTCTCCTCCAGAGGGCACCGTCATTCATCTTGATCCCAATGCGCCTGTGATCGAGGCCATCAATCTCGTGCGTGACTTCGGCGCGTTTCGCGCCGTGGATCATGTGAGTTTCGAAGTGCGTCCCGGGGAAATATTCGGCTTGCTGGGTGCCAACGGTGCAGGCAAAACCACCGTCATCAAAATGCTTACGGGAATTTTGCGTCCCTCCGATGGCGCGGGTTCAGTGGCGGGTGCCGATATGCGTCATTCCGGCGCAACAATCAAAAAACGCATTGGCTACATGTCACAGGCCTTTTCGCTTTATCAGGACCTGACCGTAGTCGAGAATATCCGGCTCTACGCAGGGATCTACGCGGTACCTCAGCGGGAAATCGAACCCCGTCTGCGCTGGATCGTTGACCTGGCCGGATTGGAAGGGATGGAACATTCGCTGACAGGTTCGCTGCCCATGGGATTGCGGCAACGCTTGGCGTTAGGCTGCGCCCTGATTCATCGCCCACCCATTCTTTTCCTGGATGAGCCTACGTCCGGCGTGGATCCCATGGGGCGGCGGGAATTCTGGGATGTGTTATTCCGACTCTCTCGACAAGAAGGTGTTGGGTTGCTGGTAACAACCCATTATATGGTCGAGGCAGAGTATTGCGATCGCATTGCCCTGATGCACGCGGGGAAAGTTGTGGCCTACGACACCCCGGCAGGCCTCAAGGCCGATGTCGAACGTCGCTTCGGTCAGTTGCTGGAGATCCGCTGCGAAATGCCATATCGGGCTCAGAATGTGCTGAGTGAGGGGGGATTCGAGGACGTTACCCTGCATGGACGGCGAGTTCAGGTCCTGGTGCGCGATGCTCAGGCAGAAAATGAACAGGTCCGACAGGTGCTCGATAAAGCCGGAATCCAAGTCCATGACATGCGCCGTCTGCCTCTCACGATGGAGAACGTATTCGTGCAGAACGTCTTGGATTTGGAACACAAGGCGGGAATGGCAGCATGAATTGGGCGCGTTTTACAGCAGTAATCGCCAAGGAGTGGGCAGAAATCACCCGCGACCGGCTGTTTCTGGTGCTGGCTTTTGTAGTCCCGCCAGCCTTGATGGTGGTGTTCGGTCTAGGCCTGAACCTGGACGTGGAAAACATTCCGCTGGCCATTGTCGACCATGACCACAGTCCCCAGAGTCGCGACTATGCCTATCGCATGATCGATTCGCGGTATTTCGATTTCAAAGGCTATCTGCATGACGAGCATCAGATTCCAAAGCTGATCGGTCGTGGCGACGTGCGCGCCGTGGTCGTGATTCCACCTAAATTCGGCCAAAATTTAGCTGCTGGGCGATCCGTCTCGGTCCAGACCTTACTGGACGGTCAGTTTCCCCTGCGCGCCAACATTGCGCGTGGATATATCGGTGCCATCAATGCCAATTATTCCCAGGAACTCATTGCAAGTTACCTGAGTCGTGCGGCTGGGTTGAGCCCGGATCAGGCGCGCCAGCAGATGGGTAATCTGCGCCTCGAGATGCGCATGCTGTACAACCAGAGCGGCAAGAGCATCTGGTCGATGGCTCCCAAGCTGATCATGATGGTGCTCATGATGACACCACCGCTTTTGACGGCGGTGAGCGTGGTTCGAGAAAAGGAAAGAGGTTCGATTCTCAATATCTATGCCTCAACCGTCAGCAGAGCGGAATTCTTGCTTGGGAAATTGATGCCTTACGCAGGCATTTCCATGGTGAATGGGGTATTCCTGTGGGGAATAGCAGTTTTTTATTTTGAAGCGCCATTCAAGGGATCGTTTGGATTTTATTTGCTGGCGACATTTATCTATTCCTTCACCACCACAGGCATCGGTCTGGTGGTATCCAGTTTCGTCAAGACTCAGATCGCAGCGGTGGTGATTACCATGGTGGTGACTCTGGTTCCCGCCATCCTTTTTTCCGGCATGCTTTTCCCATTGAGCTCCATGGGTCCGGAAGCCCAGGTCATTGCGCATCTGGCGCCAGCCATGCATTACGGCCAGATCATTGATGGCGCTTTCATGAAAGGTATCGGTCTGGACAGGCTTTGGTCTTCGGTCGTGTCGCTGCTGATCTATGCCATGGCGCTGTTTCTGGTAGCCTATTATTTCTTCACCAAACGTCCTCAGGAGTAACGCTCCATGCCCGGAAACTTCGGAGAGATCCTCCAGCACATGCGGGTGATGACGTTGAAGGAGCTGCTGCAGTTTCGCCGCGATATCTTTCTGCTCATCATCGTGATCTATGCTTTTTCAGTTGACATTTACGTGGCTGGTTCGGGTATCGAGATGGAGCTCAAGCAAGGAGCTCTGACAGTTGCTGACTATGATCAGTCACCGGCCTCGCGTGATCTTATTTATAGTTTTCGCCAACCTCAGTTTAAATATCAGGGTATGGAAATGAATGGCGATCGGGCCATGAACTTGCTGGATGCTGGCAAGACCATGCTCTATATGGAAATTCCTGCTGATTTCAATGAGGCCTTGTTGGCCGGACGGCCTACCCAGGTACAATTGCTGGTGGATAACAGCAATTCAGTTCTCGGTTCTCTCGCGTCGAGTTACGCCGCTCAGATCGTTGCGGGATTCGGTATTCAGAAGGCCATGGAGCGCCTATCGGTCGGCGGTGCGATGGGCGGATCTTTGCCCATGGTCAATAGCGCCCATCGCGTATGGTTCAATCCCAATGGCAAGGATCGATGGTTCGTGCCCATCAACGAAATGCTCACCATGATCACCATGCTTTCGATCATGCTACCCGCGGCAGCCATGGTGCGCGAAAAGGAACGGGGTACAGTCGAGCAATTACTGGTTTCTCCATTGACACCTTTGGAGATCATGTTGCCGAAAGTGCTGGCGATGACGCTGGTTATTCTGATCGGTGTGACGCTGGCAGTTTTTGGTGTGCTCGGGCCAGTCTTTGAGATTCCGTTTCGGGGTAACATGTTTTTGTTCTATGTGTTGACTACAATTTATGTCTTCAGCACAGCAGGGTTCGGACTGGCCATTTCTACTGTGGTGAACAATCTGGCCCAGGTGGGCCTGATGGTTATCATGCTCCTTTCGCCTATGCTGTTGCTTTCAGGTGCGTTTGTTCCTCCTGAGGCAATGCCCACGATTCTGGGCTATCTGATTCTTCTTTCCCCCATGCATCATTATATTGAGATCGTGATGGGGATTTTTCTTAAAGGGGTCGGACTTGAAGTGCTGTGGCCTTCGGTGGTTGGTTTGGTGATTGTGGGAACAGCAGTGTTTTCGTTTGGAACGTGGCGCTTCCGCCGTCAGTTTGGTTGATGGTCTTAATCTTGGAAGGTTGCGGACGATCCTTGACCCTGATTTAGGCCCTCGCGGATGCCATTTGCCTTGTTAGGGATTGCATGGTTCGATTGCTGCTGTTGATCAACATCCTGGTGTACCTGACACAATCCACTGCCCCTGGCGAGTGGATTGTTCATTACGCGCTTTGGCCTAGCGGCGATCCCGCGGTGATTCGAACCGACGCAGGCTGGACGCAGGTGCCATCGTTTCATCTCTGGCAACTGGTCAGCTATGGCTTTCTGCATGGCAATTTCTCCCATCTGTTCCTGAATCTGTTTGCGTTATGGATGTTTGGCAGTACCATTGAGCGGTATTGGGGATCCGCGCGGTTCACCATCTATTATTTCGTCTGCCTGATCGGTGCGGGACTGGTCCAACTGGCGGTCATGCATCTGCATCTCCAGGCGGGCGGCGCGCCCTATCCCACGCTAGGCGCTTCCGGCGCTGTCTTCGGTTTGTTGTTGGCCTTCGGCATGATGTTTCCAGAGCAACGGATCATCCTGCTCTTTCCACCGATCCCCCTCAAGGCCAAATGGTTTGTGCTTGGTTATGGAGCGCTTGAGTTGTTTTTTGGGGTCGCGGGAATTGCCAGCAATATTGCGCATTTTGCGCACTTGGGCGGGATGTTGTTCGGCTTCTTGCTGATCCAATTCTGGCGTCGGCGTTTTCCCTTCTCTTTCTGAATCCTTCTATCCGCCTGCTTCGGTTTTATTGGCGGGTAATGGGATGAGGGCACGGGCACGCTGGCGGGCCAGCGCCCAACCCGCGTGTTCCCGCACCACGGCATCCGGGTGATTGAGTCGGCTCTCCAGTGCAGAGGTGATCACAGGCGAGAAAGACGCATTGCCCAGCGCCACGGCCACATTACGCAGCCAGCGCGCGTGCCCGATGCGGCGGATAGGGGAGCCGGCCAGATGCGTTTCAAACGCGCGCTCGTCCCAGGCGAACAGGTCCAGCAGCCGCGGGGCATCCAGCGCGTGGCGGGGCACAAAATCCGCCTCGGTGGACAAACGGGCGTAGCGGTTCCACGGACAGACCAGTTGGCAATCATCGCAGCCATAGATCCGGTTGCCCATGAGGGGTCGCAGGGTCTCGGGAATGGCGCCCTTGTGCTCGATGGTGAGGTAGCTGATGCACAGCCGCGCGTCGAGGCGATAGGGCGCGACGATGGCCTGGGTGGGGCAGATGTCGATGCAGGCCCGGCAACTCCCGCAATGGGCAGCGACCGGCTGGTCCGCCGGTAGCGGCAGGTCGGTGAGGATCTCGCCGAGGAAAAACCACGACCCAGCCTGCCGGTCCAGCAGATTGGTGTGCTTGCCGATCCAGCCCAGCCCCGCCTGGCGGGCGAGGGCCTTTTCCAGGACGGGCGCGCTGTCAGTAAACACGCGGTAGCCGTGGGGACCAACAGCGTCAGCGATGCGCCGGGCAAGTTGCTCCAGGCGCTTGCGCAGGACCTTGTGATAATCCCGTCCCAGGGCGTAGCGGGCGACATAGCCCAGCTCCGCCTGGTTGAGCACATGGTCCGGATATTCGGCCTGCGGGCGATAATCCATACGCACGCAGATGGCCCGCATGGCGCCCGGTACCAGGCGCTCGGGATAGCGCCGCAGATCGGTATTGCGGGCCATATAGTCCATTTCGCCATGGAACCCTGCCGCCAGCCACGCGTCCAGTTGGTCGGCGTCCGCATCCACCGCCAGCGTGCTGACGCCCACCTGCTGGAAACCCAGCCCCCGGCCCCACTCCTTGACCTGTTGCGCCAGGGCGCTGAAGTCAGCAGCGACCATTGAATCGGGGGATGCATTGGCGGGGACGCTCATGCTTCGTATTCTAGCCCTGTCATTCACGGCATTCCCAAAAAGGACACCCGCCTATGGACGCCGTTGTCGCCGGAACGGACTTTGCCACGCTTCCTGCTTACCGCGCTGCCGAGATGCGCGTGCTGGACGGGCGGTTGATGGCGCGCGAGGGCATCGATGGTTATGCGCTGATGCGCCGCGCCGGCCGGGCGGCTTTTTTTCGGTTACGGCGGCTTTGGCCGCAGGCGCGGCGCATTGGCGTGGTGTGCGGGCCTGGGAACAATGGCGGCGATGGCTATGTCATCGCCAGCCTGGCGCGGGCCTGGGGCATGTCGGTGCGGGTTTGGGGGTTGGCGCCGGTCTCCGAGCTGCAGGGCGATGCCCGGCGCGCGGCGGCGGATTTCGTGGCCGAGGGCGGGCAGGTGCTGCCGCTGGAACCTGCGGCCTTACAGGCTGCTGAGGTTGAAGTCTGGGTCGATGCCCTGTTCGGCACCGGGCTCGTTCGCCCGCTGACGGGCGCGGCGCAGCAGGCCATCACGGTTCTCAACGACCATCCCGCACCAGTGCTGGCGGTGGATGTGCCCTCTGGACTTTCCGCCGATACCGGCGCGGTGCTGGGGGCAGCAATGCGTGCGGGGGCGACGGTGAGCTTCATTGCCGCCAAGCCGGGACTCTACACCGGCGCAGGACCCGATTGCTGCGGGGAGGTGACGCTGGACCGGCTGGGCGCACCGGTCG
Organism: Candidatus Macondimonas sp.; assembly: GCA_049645885.1. Taxonomy (GTDB): domain Bacteria; phylum Pseudomonadota; class Gammaproteobacteria; order UBA5335; family UBA5335; genus Macondimonas. The sequence continues at coordinate 97 of JBARUT010000059.1, read as the reverse complement.
ATCTGGGCGTGGATTTGCCGGCTGCCTGCGCCCTTTGGCCCGCTATGGCGCCGCTCGGAGCGCTCCTGCCACCCCGTTCGCCCGTGGCTCACAAGGG
>JBARUT010000058.1:0-5046 GCA_049645885.1 Candidatus Macondimonas sp. | reverse complement strand
TGCGGGCATTGAGGTGGCGCTGGCGGTCGGTGAGGTCGGCATAGCTCAACAGGATCTGGGCGGCATGCAGACCATGGCGCGCAAATTCGGTTTCATAGGCCTGGATCAGTCGCATCTGGCCCACCGCAGCAGCGGCCTGGAGCTCATGCAGCGCCTGCGGACGCTTGGACCAACCCAGCCGCTCCATGCCGGCGGCCACCGCGCCCGAGGAAACGAGCGTCACCCGCTTGCCTTGCCGGTACAATGCGGCCAATTGAACCGCCCAGGCCGCCAGCGCGCCTTCGTCCAGCCCCCGGCCATTGTTGGTCACCAGCGCGCTGCCGACCTTCACCACCCAGCGCCGACTCTGTCCCAGACTGTTGCGGTCGTTCATCCGCGACTCTCCCCCCACCTCGCCGCCGGACACATCCGATCTTGGCGCGCGCTGATTTCTTCCGTCATCGTCTGAGCATGACCTGACTGCCTCAGGCCTAGGCCTGGGTCGGGTCATAGGCGGCGGCTTCCGCTTCCCGGGCGGCTTCCCCGGATTCTGTGCGCAACTCCTGCAGCCGGCCAAACAGCGCCTCGCACAATGGCCCGGTGCCTTCCCCCGTGGCGCCGGAAATCACAAACACCGGCCCCGTCCAGCCCAGGGCCTGGGTCAGGGCGGCCACCCGCGCCGCACGCTCGGGCTCAGGCAGCAGGTCCGCCTTGTTGAACACCAGCCAGCGCTCGCGCGCCGCCAAGTCCTCGCTGTAGCGCTGCAGTTCGGCAATCAGGGTCTCGACGCCCTGTACCACGACCTCATCCGGCGCGGATGGATCCAGGTCGACCACCTGCAACAGCAGCCTGGTGCGTTGCAGGTGACGCAAGAAGCGCAGCCCCAGACCCGCGCCTTCGGCCGCGCCTTCGATCAAGCCGGGAATGTCGGCCATGACGAAACTGCGATTCATGCCTAAGCGCACCACCCCGAGATGGGGGTGCAGCGTGGTAAAGGGATAATCGGCAACCTTGGGGCGGGCCGCCGAGACGGCGCGGATGAGGGTGGACTTGCCGGCATTGGGCAGGCCCAACAGGCCGACATCGGCCAGCAGCTTCAATTCCAGCCGCAGCTTGCGCGCCTCGCCCGCGCTGCCTTCGGTGAACTGGCGCGGGGAACGGTTGATGCTGCTCTTGAAGCGCAGGTTACCGAGGCCGTGGAAGCCGCCCTGGGCCACCTTGAGCCGTTCACCGGGGGTCACCAGGTCGCCGAGCAATTCGCCGGTATCGGCCTCGAACACCAAGGTTCCAACCGGTACCGGGACCAGGCAGTCTTCCCCGCCGCGGCCGGTGCACTGCGCACCGGAACCGGCCCCGCCATGCTCGGCGCGGTAGGTGCGCTGCACGCGGAAATCGGCCAGGGTGTTGATGTTGCCGTCGGCGACCAGGTAGACACTGCCGCCATCGCCACCATCGCCACCATCGGGGCCTCCGAAGGGGATGAATTTCTCGCGTCGGAAGCCGACGCAGCCGTTGCCGCCGTTACCGGCCTGAACGTTGATGATGGCTTCGTCTACAAATCGCATGGGCTTGACTCGCTAAAAACAAAACGGCCCCGCGCATCGTCACGCGGGGCCGCCGGAAAACAGCGGTCTGCCGAAGGCTCAGTCCGCGAGAATACTGACAAACTTGCGGTTGTTCGGGCCTTTCACCTGGAACACCACACGGCCATCGGCCTTGGCGAACAGGGTATGGTCCTTGCCACAGCCGACGTTGAGACCGGGATGGAAGCGGGTGCCGCGCTGACGGACCAAGATATGGCCTGCCACCACTTGCTCACCGCCGAAATGCTTCACGCCGAGGCGCTTGGCGTGGGAATCGCGGCCGTTACGGGTGCTACCGCCTGCTTTCTTATGTGCCATGAGTATTCACCTGATCGCTGAAAACATTGGGCCACTCGGGACCCGCCACAGGGCAAGACGGCTTCAAGCGCCCTGGATCGCCGTGATCTCGAGCTCCGTGAAGAGCTGGCGATGCCCCTTGCGCCGCATGTAGTGCTTGCGGCGGCGAAACTTGACGATCTCGACCTTGTCGCCCTTGCCATGGGCGCGCACCGTGGCGGTGACCTTGCCACCCTCCACGAAGGGGCGGCCGATGGTGAGGGCTTCGCCTTCGCCAACCAGCAAAACCCGGTCGAATTCAATCTGGCTGCCGGCTTCCGCGGACAACTTTTCCACGCGCAGGACTTCGCCTTCCTGCACCCGATATTGCTTGCCACCGGTATGGATCACCGCGTACATTACTGACTGTCTCCACAGGGGCCGCTCGGGCCCAAGTCACAAAGAACAGCTATCTTAACGTCGCCAGTGGAGACAGGTCAATCGCCATTGCATCCGAACGCGCAGACCCTCGATCCTGGCGGCAACTCTCGGTCAGCGAACCCCTATCATCAGCCCGTCCCGGCAGGGGACTGGACGGCAAAGGCACGGCAAACGGAACACCCCATGCACGGCTCTGAGATCACTGAAATCCTCGCTCCCATCCAGGATGACATGCAGCGCATGGATGCCCTGCTCAAGCGCGCCATGAACTCGGTGGTGCCGCTGGTGGGAGAGATCAACCATCACATCATCAGCAGTGGCGGCAAGCGCCTGCGTCCCGCGGTGCTGCTACTCGCGGCGCGGGCCTGTGGTCATGCCGGCGACGAACACCTGCGGCTGGCAGCCGCCACCGAGGCGGTGCATACCGCAACCTTGCTGCATGACGATGTGGTCGATCGTTCCCGGCTGCGGCGCGGCCGCCCCACCGCCAATCAGGTCTGGGGTAACGAGGCCAGCGTCCTGGTGGGCGACTTCATGTATTCGCGCGCCACCCAGATGATCGTGGAAAGCGAGCGGCTGGACATCGTGGCGGTGCTGTCCACCGCCGCCAACGACATTGCCGAGGGCGAGGTGGTCCAGCTCAGCAATCGCCACAACCCCGGCCTGACCGAGCAACAGTATTTCGACGTCATCCGCAACAAGACGGCGCGCCTGTTCGAGGCCAGCGCCCAGGTCGGCGCCCTCATCGCCAAGGCGCCCAAGGCCCGCGAGCGTGCGCTGGCCCGCTATGGCATTCATTTGGGCAATGCCTTCCAGCTCATCGACGACACCCTGGATTTCACCGGCACGGTGGACGCCATCGGCAAAAACCTCGGCGATGACTTGGCCGATGGCAAGACCACCCTGCCGCTGATCCACGCCATGCGCCAGGCAAGCCCCGAGCAGGCCGAGTGCATCCGCCAGGCAATCCGCAAGGGCAGCCTGGAAGACCTGCCGGAAATCCTCGCGGCCATTGAGTCGACGGGCGCCATCGACTACACTGCGCGGCTTGCGGCTCATGAAAGCGAGCAAGCCATCGACGCCCTCTCGGCGCTGGATGACTCACCTTTCCGCAGGTCCCTTGCCGATCTGGCACGCTTCGCGGTGCAACGCGACCGCTAACGGCCAGTCCCGCTTTAAACACCATCGGGGTGTAGCTCAGCTTGGTAGAGCGCTGCTTTCGGGAAGCAGAGGTCACAGGTTCGAATCCTGTTACCCCGACCATCTTGGTTTAACGACTCCGACCTATTCGCCATCTCCACCGTCTCGGGGGTACCGTTCGCGGCCCGCATCCGGCACCGGATCGAACCCGAACCCGCCCCAGGGATGGCAGCGCGCCAAGCGCCGCAACGCATACCAGCCACCCCGCCAGGGACCATGACGCTCCAGCGCTTCCAGCGCGTAGGCCGAACAGGTAGGGGTGTAGCGGCAACGCGGGGCCAGCCAAGGCGATATCCCCATCTGATAGGCCCGCACCAGCGCCATGAGACCGCGCGCCAGTGCGCGCGAAATCCCGCTTGATTGCCCGCCATTGCGTTTGCGCCGACCCATGACCGCCGCCCTCATTTCACCGGCAACAATCGAAACGTTATACTATTTCGCAAATGAATGCTTGCCTGGTTGCTTCCCAACACTCCCGCTTGCGCCCCGTGGCGCGCTTCGCCCTGCTGATACTTTGGCTCTGCTGGAGCGGTTTGCTCGCCGCCGCGCCGGCCCCAGTGAAAGTGGCTGTGGGCGTGCCGGTGCTGAAAACCTTCGTGGAACGCATCGGGGGCGCACGGGTCGAGGCGCTGGTCCTGCAGGGCGGCGGTGATCCGCATGCCTTCGAACCGTCGGCGCGCCAGATCGCCGGCCTGACCGAGGCGCGGCTTTATGTGCTCGCGGGCCTGCCCTTTGAAGCGGCCTGGTTGCCGCGCCTGCAGGCCGTCAATCCCGATCTGCGGGTGTTGGATCTGCGTGAGGCGGTCACCACGCGCGCGCTGGATGATCCCTGGGCCAATAATGGGGCCAGCCAGGCCCGGTTTCCCGATCCCCATGTCTGGACCGATCCCCAGGGCGCCTTGCCGCTGGTGGCGGCCATCGCGGCCCAATTGACGATCATGGACCCGGCCGGGGAAGCGGCGTATCGCGCGGGCAGCCAGCGCCTGAGTCAGGACTTGCGCGCGCTGGAGACGGAAATCACGCCGTTGCTCGCCCCGCTGCGAGGCGGCATCCTGCTGGTGTTCCATCCCGGATGGGGCTATCTCGCGGACCACCACGGCCTGCGCCAGATCCCCATCGAAGTGGCCGGCCGGGAGCCCAGCGCAAGCCAGTTGAATCGATTGATTACGTTGTCGCAACAGGAACGGGTGAATGCCTTGTTCCTGCAGCCCGGCCACGGCGACCGCCTGGCCCGACAGCTTGCGCGCGAACTGGACATCCCCGTGGTAATCGCCGATCCCCTGGCGGCGGATTACTTCGGCAATGTCCGCGCCCTGGTTCGGGCCCTTGCCAAACCGGCGGTGCGCCCATGAACCCGGCGGTGCGCATCCGCGGGCTGCGCTTCGCTCATCCCGGCCAAGCCCTCGTACTGCAAGGCCTTGATCTCGATATCGCGCCGGGGGAATTCCTCGGCATCCTGGGCCCCAATGGCGCGGGCAAGAGCAGCCTGATCCAGTTGCTGGCCAGCATCCTGCGCCCCGATGCCGGCCACATCGATATCCTGGGCCGCCCTCCCCGGGAGATGCGC
>JBARUT010000057.1:0-4067 GCA_049645885.1 Candidatus Macondimonas sp. | reverse complement strand
GTCATGAATGGCGCGGGCGGTCTCGGAGGCATCCGTCGCGACCAGCCAGCGCACCTCGCCCGGCAACAAGCGTTGATCCAGGATCTGCAGCGTCGCACCGTCCCAGCGCAGCGCCCGCACCTGATCGTTTGTATCCATCGCCGCACCCCGCATCACTGGCCGCCCCATCGGAGCGGCACTCTAGCACAGCAGGGTGCGACTCCCGATGACTGCGGACACACGCAGGCCGATGCTACACTTCAGCCCAATTCCCACCCCGCGAGAACCGTCCGTGGAAGCCGTCGACACCCTGCTGCATGCCGCATGGATCATCCCCGTTGAACCGGAGGGTGCGGTTTGGCCGGATCACAGCCTGGCCATTCGGGATGGACGCATCGTGGCGGTGCTGCCGCGCCATGAGGCGCAAGCGCGATTCATGGCAGCCGCCGAGGTCCATTTGCCCCGGCAGGCCTTGATCCCCGGCCTCGTCAATACCCACACCCACAGTGCCATGAACCTGTTGCGGGGCTTGGCGGATGACCTGCCGCTGATGGCCTGGCTGGGCGAGCACATCTGGCCCACCGAGCAGCGCTGGGTGGACGCGACCTTCGTCGAGGCCGGCAGCCGGCTGGCGGTGGCCGAGATGATCAAGGGCGGCACCACCTGCTTCAACGACATGTATTTCTTTCCCGAGCAGACCGCGCGCGTCGCCGCCGAGTGCGGGATACGCGCCTGTATCGGCATGATTATGCTGGACAACCCGACTCGATATGCCCAGAACGCTGATGACTACCTACACAAGGGGCTTGCCCTGCACGACGCCTGGCGTGATCACCCCCTGATCCACACCGCGTTTGCGCCCCATGCCCCCTACAGCGTATCCGACGCGCCGCTGCGCCAGCTCAAGGTGCTGGCCGATGAGCTCGATGTCCCCATCCACATGCATGTGCATGAGACCGCCGTCGAGGTGGCCGAGGCGATCACCCGCGCTGGCTGCCGTCCGCTGGCGCGTCTGGAGGCCCTGGAGCTGTTGGGACCCAATTTCATGGCCGTCCACATGACCCAGTTGATGGATGCGGAAATCGCCCTGCTGGCCCGCACCGGCAGCCATGTCATCCACTGTCCCGAATCCAACCTCAAGCTGGCCAGCGGCTTTTGTCCGGTGGCGCGCCTGCTAGCGGCGGGCGTGAATGTCGCCCTGGGAACGGATGGGGCGGCCAGCAACAACGACCTGGACCTTTTATCCGAGATGCGCACTGCCGCCCTACTGGCCAAGGGCGTCAGCGGGGATGCCGCCGCCGTGCCGGCTTTTCAGGCTCTGCAGATGGCCACCCTGAACGGCGCTCGGGCGCTGGGGATCGGCGATCAGATCGGCAGCCTGAGCCCTGGCAAATGGGCCGATATGGTGGCCGTGGACCTGGGCGGCCTGGACCGGCAACCGCTGTATCACCCCCTTTCCCAACTCGTCTACACGGCCCACCGCGATCATGTCACCGATGTCTGGGTGGCCGGTCGGCCGCTGCTGCGGGCCGGCGTCCTGACCCATCTGGATGAAGCCGCACTCATCCAGAGCGCCCGGGAATGGGGCGTCCGCATCGCCACCACCCCGCAGGAGACTTCCGATGAATGAAACGGCCGACAATGTCGATCCACAGGAAATCCGCAAATTCGCCGCCCTCGCCAGCCGCTGGTGGGATCCGCACAGCGAATTCAAGCCGCTGCACGACATCAACCCACTGCGCCTCAACTACATCGACCAGCACAGTCCGCTAAACGGGCAACGGGTGCTGGACGTGGGTTGCGGCGGTGGCCTGCTGAGCGAGGCCATGGCGCTGCGCGGGGCGGACGTCACCGGCATCGACATGGGCGAGGCGCCGCTCGCCGTGGCCCAGCTGCATGCGGAACAATCGGGCGCCTCGGTGCGTTACCTGCATCGCACCGCCGAGGCCATGAGCGACGCCGAGGCGGGCAGTTACGACATCGTCACTTGCCTGGAGATGCTGGAGCATGTTCCCGACCCCGCTGCCGTGGTCGCCGCCTGCGCCAAGTTGGTGAAACCGGGCGGGCAGGTGTATTTCTCCACCCTCAACCGCACGCCAAAATCCTTCCTGTTCGCCATCGTGGGAGCGGAATACCTGCTGCGCCTGCTGCCGCGCGGCACCCATGAGTACGCCAAGTTCATTCGCCCCTCTGAGCTGGAGCGCTGGATCCGCGCCAGTGGCCTCACCCTGCGCGATCTGACCGGCATGCACTACAACCCGGTGCTGCGCTACTACTGGCTAGGTCCCGGCGTGGGAGTCAACTATATGGTGCGCTGCAGCCGCGATGACTGAAGGCGTCGCAAACCTGAGCGCGGGACTGCCGGGCGCGACCGCATCGAATGAAGCCACCCTCATCTGGCCCATCCGCGCGGTGCTGTTCGACCTGGATGGCACCCTGGTTGATACGGCGCCCGACCTGGGGGTGGCCCTCAACGTCCTGCGTCGCCGTGCGGGGCTGGCCGAACTGCCCATCGAGCGCATCCGGCCCTGGGTATCCCGCGGTGGACGCGGCCTGATCCGCGGCGGCTTCGGATTACAAGACAACGCACCCGAATTCCAGTCCTTGCTGGAGGCGTTGTTGAGCGAATACGCCGCGGCCATCTGTGTCCACACCCGCCTGTTCCCCGGCATGGACGCCGTGCTGGACCAACTGGAGGCCCGGCAACTGCCCTGGGGCATCGTCACTAACAAAATCACCCGCTTCGCCACGCCGCTGCTGGACCAGTTGGGTCTGACCCGGCGGGCGGGGTGTGTGGTGTGCGGCGACACCCTGCCGGTCGGCAAACCCGACCCCGCACCCGTCCGACTGGCTTGCGAACGACTGGGCATCGCCCCGGCGGCCTGCGTGCTGGTCGGCGATGACCGGCGCGACATCGAGGCAGCCCGCGCGGCGGGCGCCTGGTCGCTCGCCGTCACTTACGGCTACGGAATCGAAACGGATCCACCCGCGAGCTGGGCGGCCCACAGCCTGCTGCACACCCCCACCGACCTGCTGCACTGGCTGGACCGGGCCCCATGACACCCCAGGATTATTGCCGGGACGTGCTGGACCGGCGCGCTCCCGAATGGCGCGTGATGCTGAATTTCACAGCGCCCGATTCGCGGTCCCTGCTGGAGGCGCTCTTTGCGCTGCGGGTGGAACTGGAGGATCTGGTCGCCTTTGCGGTCGAGCCCGGCGTAGCTGCGACCAAGCTGCAATGGTGGCGCGATGCATTGGTCGCCTACCCACAACACGCGGAACATCCCATCGTCACTGCCCTGGCGCAGGCGGATAGCGTCGCCCTCGACCGGGATCGCCTGCTGGCCTGGTGCGACGGCCTGGGCGTCGACCTGCAGCGCAATGAGATCGTCGATGAGCGCGATCTGGATGATTTGCTGCTGCGCCGGGGTGGAAACTTCGGCGCCCTGCTGGCCAGCGCACTGGATCACCGCGCCGCACTGGCCGGTCAACAATGGGGCGCGGCCGCGGCCTGGCATCGTCACCTGCTACGCCTGCCCCGCCAGGCGACCCATGGCATTGTCGAACTGCCCGCCGCTTGGCTGATCCAATCCGAGATCACGGCGCAACAACTGGCAACCCCCCAGCCCGAAGCACCAGCCCAGGCGTTTTATGCCAGACTTGTCGCTCAGGTGACCCGCCAGACCGAGCGCATCCGGACGGCTCATCCCAGTCGACCAGCCCTGCTGCCGCACCAGTTGGAGCTGAGTTTGTTCGCGTGGCGCCTGGACCGCTGGCAGCAGCAAGGATTCGAAGCCAGCGCAGCACAACAGACGCTTCCACCTCTGCGGCGACTGGGGGTACTGTGGCGGGCCGCCCGGCGTCATCGTCGTGATACGCGGCGCGCCAGCCGCAATTACATTCAACCCTGATTTCTAAGGTTCAGCCCATGACGACCCCCTCGACCGACCCTTTCGATTTGCGTGATCGCGTCATCCTGGTCACCGGCGCCAGCAAGGGCATTGGCCGCGCTGTCAGTCTCGCCCTGGCGCGCCAAGGCGCCACCGTCATCCTGAGCGGTCGACGGGTTTCGGAACTCGAACAGGTCT
>JBARUT010000056.1:0-26392 GCA_049645885.1 Candidatus Macondimonas sp. | reverse complement strand
GGGTTGCCCTGATGCTGCTGAGCGCTTGCAGCGCGGGAATTCGGCTACCTCCTTCCTCGCCGCTGCCACCTGTGCCGCCCCAGGCGCCTGGCCCAATCCCAACCTCACCTCCGGCGGGCGCCGAGACAACGCGAACCCTGCCGCCACCCCAGCGGGATGAGACGCCTGCGCTGCCCCTGAGTCCTGCGGCGGCGACGTTGATGGCGCAAGCATCGACACAGCGCGATCAGCGCCAGTTCGATGCCGCGGCGGCGACCTTGGAGCGCGCGCTGCGCCTGGCGCCGACCCATCCCGAGCCCTGGTTGGCACTGGCGGCGGTTCGTCTGGAGCAACAGCGGCCCGAGGATGCCGAGGGGTTGGCCCGGCGCGCCTTGTCCTTGGGGGGCGGGGTGCGCGCGGTTCACCAGCGGGCTTGGCTTCTGATTGCACAGGCCCGTCAAGCGCGCGGGGACATGCCGGGCGCCCAAGAAGCGCGTGCACGGGCCGAACGTGATTCATGACTGAATCAACAGACGCCGGGATCTGGGCCGAGGGCTCACCGCTGACCCGGCAACTGGCCGGTTACCAGTTGCGGCCGGGGCAGGTGCGCATGGCCGCCTGGATCACCGAGGCGCTGGCTGATCGCCAGGCGCGCGTGATCGAAGCCGGGACAGGCATCGGCAAGACATTCGCCTATCTGGTGCCGGTGCTCACCGGAACGGATCGGGTGCTCATTTCCACGGCGACCCTGGCCCTCCAAGACCAAATCATGGGTAAGGACTTGCCGTTCCTGCAACGGGCTATGGGGGTCCGGCGCCACATTGCCCTGCTCAAGGGGCGGGGGCGCTATCTGTGCCGCTATCGTTTTTCCCTGGCCGAGCAGGATCTCTGGTTCGACGGCCGAGGCACATTGGGCCGGATCCGGCCTTGGGCCGAACAGACCCCATCCGGTGATTTGTCCGAATGCGCCGACTTGCCCGCCCATCCAGAATTGATCACCCGGATCACGGCTACCGGCGATACCTGTCTGGGGCAGGAGTGCCCGGAGTTCAAGGCGTGCCACGTGCTCAAGGCGCGCCGCGCCGCGATGGAGGCCGAGGTGGTGGTGATCAACCATCATTTGCTGTTCGCCGATCTGGCGCTGCGTGGCGAGGGATTCGGCGAGCTGCTCCCCGGCGCCGATGCGGTGGTGGTGGACGAGGCCCACCAGTTTGCGGAAGTAGCGGCGCATTTTTTCGGTAGCACGGTCAGCACCCGGCAGATGAGCTTGCTCACGCGCGATCTACGGGTCGAGATGCAGGCGACGGGTGGGGGTGATCATCCGGATCTGATGCAGACTGCGGAATCCATGGAGGCAGCCGCCCAGGCACTGCGACGCAGCTTGCCCGAAGGCGAGCGGCGCTTTGCTTGGGAGGGGACTGCGCAGCACACGGATTTCGCGTCGCAGCGCGATCGGCTACGCCAGCGCCTGGATGCGTTGGTCGTGGGACTGGAAGCTGTGGCCGAACGGAGCCCGGGTCTGGCGCAAGGCTTGCGACGGGCAGAGAACCTGCGCGATGCCTTGATGCAGTGGGGAAACACTGTGGCGGGCGAGGAGCGGGTGCATTGGTTGCAGACGACCCGCACCGGGGTATTGATGCATGCCACGCCGCTGGAAGTTGGGCCGCAACTGCAAGAATTCCGCGAGCAACGGCCCTGCGCATGGGTTTTCACCTCAGCCACATTGGCGGTTGGAAGTGACTTTTCCGGCTTCCTGCATGAAGTCGGTCTGAATGCGCAGACGCCTTGTCTGCAACTGCCCAGTCCGTTTGACTACCCGCGCCAGGCGCTCATGTATCTGCCCACGGGCCTCCCGCTGCCGGATGCGCCCGGCTATGACGCAGCGTATCTGGACCAGGTGCGCACGGTGCTGGAATGGAGCGGCGGGCGCGCCTTCCTGCTGTTCACCAGCCATCGGGCCTTGCGTCACGCCGCCGGGATGCTGGCCGACTTGCCCTTTCCACTGCTCATCCAGGGGGAAGCGCCGCCGGCCCAGTTGCTCGCTCAATTCCAGCAGGCGGGCAACGCGGTGCTGCTCGGCGCTGCGAGTTTCTGGGCCGGCGTGGATGTTCGGGGGTCTGCGCTGCAATTGGTGGCCATCGATCGCCTGCCGTTTGCGTACCCGGATGATCCCGTGCTGCAGGCGCGGCTCAATGCGGTGCGGGCACGTGGTGGCAATCCCTTCCGTGAATGTCAGTTGCCCGCTGCGGTCATTACGCTGCGCCAGGGCGCCGGCCGGCTGATCCGCGATGCGCAGGATCGGGGCGTGCTCTTGCTGGGGGATGGGCGCTTGGTCGCCCGATCCTATGGTCGGACTTTCCTCGCCAGCCTGCCGCCCATGCCGATGACCCGGAAGGCGAGCGAGGTCGCCGATTTTTTCGCCACGCTGCGTACTGAAGAGCAAGCAAACGATGCGCTTACTGGCCATTGATGGTGCAACCGAACAGGCTTCGGTGGCCCTGTGGATCGACGGCGCCGTGATGTATCGCGAGCGATCGGCGCCCGGCGGACATGGCGATTGGCTGTTGGCCACGGTGCATGAGGTATTGGCACAGGCAGAGTGTCCGCTCACGGCGCTTGACGCACTGGCATTCGGACGGGGACCCGGCAGCTTCACCGGCCTGCGGGTCGTCGCGGCGATGGTGCAGGGGCTGGCCTTCGGCGCGGACCTGGGGGTCATTCCGGTCTCGGATCTGGCCATGCTGGCCCAGGCCCAGGCCGAGGCAGAGCGCGGCGATGGGGGGATTGTTGCGGCGCTGGATGCACGCATGGGGGAGGTTTATTGGAGCGCATTCCAGGCAGAGCAGGGCGTGATCAGGGCATTGACTGGCGAAACAGTGTCACCGCCTGAAGCCGTCCGCGTGCCTGTCGGGGCGCACGGATGGCGCGGCACGGGGAATGCCTGGCTTGCTTATCCGGGTCGCCTGCCCGATGGCGGTCGGCAACCGGGCGCGGCCACCTTGCCTTCGGCGCGCAGTTTGGTGGTGTTGGGGCTGGCGCAATTGCAAGCTGGTCAGGTATCGCCGCCTGAGGCGGCCTTGCCGGTGTACGTGCGTGATCGAGTCGTGCAGTCGCGCTGAATTCCAACTGGCCTATGGGCCTGACGGACTATAACGCGCTCAAAAGAAAAGCCCGGTTTTTACACCGGGCTCTTCCAAGGAAAGGCTCGAAGCAGCTTACTCAGCTTTAAGCTTTTCTTTCTTGGTGGCAGAAACAACGGCCACGACACGACGGTTCAGCTGACGACCCTGGTCGGTCTTGTTGTCAGCCACGGGACGTTCTTCACCGTAGCCTACGCTGCTCAAGCGGCTGGGCTCGACCTTGAACTGGTCGATCAGCACCTGACGTACGGCCTCGGCACGACGCTGGGACAGGCTCAGGTTGTAAGCATTGGTGCCCATCGAGTCGGTATGGCCTTCAATCACGGTATCCGTCATCGGATACTGCTTCATGAACTCGGCGACCTTCTTGATTTCAGGATAGTACTCGGGCTTCACCACTGATTTGTCGAAGTCAAACAGCACTTCCAGACGGATGGTGACCGGCTTCTCGATGACGATGTAGCAGCCCTCGGCATCTACCTTGGCGCCTGAGGCGGTTCCAGGGCAGCGGTCGCGCGAATCAGGTACGCCGTCGCCGTCCGCGTCACCATCAACGGGTTCTTCCATCATGACGGGTTCAGGCGCAGGAGCAGGTTGTGCGCTTTCGCCGAAGGTGTAACCCACCACCAGATGAGCGATGTAGTCTTCAATGTTGCTGTCGGTGTAGCTGACGTAGCGGCCATCCAGACGGGCAAACAGGTTGTCGGTCAGATTGGCTTTCAGACCCAGGCCCGCTCCCACCACCGGCTCGTCTTCTTCGAAGTCTTCGAGGGCGGGAGAGATTTTCTTGTAGCCATCCGATTCATACCAAGCATAGCCGGCGGACAGCAGCGCGTAGGGAGTGACCCGCCACTCGGGCATGAAGTTGTACATCAGGTCCAGGGTGGCCTGGGTCATTTCGAAATCGACCCCATCGGCGCCTTCCACTTCGGCATCCACGCGCGAGCCGACCAGTTCCAAGACCCAGTGCGGGGTGAACTGATAGCCCAAGCCCAGTCGATAGCCGACATCGTCTTCGACGCCGGCCTTGTCGTCATCAAACCACTGGTACACGGCGCCGGGAGACACCACGAAGCCGCTCTCGACCGCGGCCTGCACGACGGGCGAGGCCAATAGCAACACGGCGGAAGCGCCGGTCAGTTTTTTCAGTTTGGATTTCATTCGTTCTGGCTCCTTAATTCACTACCCGGGTGGGAGGTATTTTCCAATTCACCGAAACACTGGCAGAGGCGCCGGCGCTCACTGACCGTAGAACAGCCGTTCTGCCACAGTGTTCAACCGGACGGCTTTCGCGAAATGCAGCTGAGACAGGGTCTGGCCGATGGGGAATGGATCAAGGGCCAGCAGGCTGGCTTCAGCGCCAACATAAGAAGCAACCAAGCCAAGCTTGATGCCGGCCACGATCAGGCAGGTATCACAAACGAAGTTGCCGATGACGATGGGGCGGCGGCCAGGGCCCGTTGGGTCGGCGTCATCGGGGATCTCAAAGGGCACATACAAGGTCTGATCGAAAACCGTGTAGGTCTGGAAAATGCCATTTTCCGAGCCCACAAAACCATTGCCCAAGTCGACTACGGCTTGTCCACTCACCTCGGCGAGTGCCTGATCTTCCATCAGGGCGGGTTGGGCATGCCCGAGGGCAGGGGCCAGCAGCAGCAGGGCCGCACAGGACAGACGCTTCATGATGATTCCTCCATTCTTGTTGACAAGGTTATTACCGGAACAAAATTCACGATCGCTTTGGCGGCGGGGGTCAATCCATGCTAACAGAAGCGAGCTGCATTCGCTGATACAAGCCCACTTTTTTGATGCTAAAACTAAAGCATCATGCAGGTCCAGTGTCTCCATCTGCCGACATGCTGGCGCAACATCTCATGGTTCAATTGCCATTGCTTTCGCAGTGTAGGCGCTATTTGCCTAGAATTAAAGGTGACTTGGCAGGGATGATCAATTACTCATTGTCCAAGCTGGCGGTATTCTCTTCAACCCCCGCGTTGTAACGGCTGTGAGGGACCCTGCCCGCCTCACTTAATGCCCTCGGTAAGTGGACGGAAATGGGTATTGGCTGTGTCGCCGAGCAGCCAAGCCGAACCTTGGGGGGAAGGTGTTAAGCCAGACCATGCACATGCATGACCGGGCGCCTCGTGTCCTTGCCATACCTGTCGTGAGAACGGCGTTATGTGTGCCGCGCTTGAGGTGATCCCGCACGTGGAATGAAAAATGCCTCCGCTCCCTTCATCTCAAGTGCTATCCGTCGACACGAATCAGCAATGCATTGATACCATTCGCTTTCATCTGGGCCTTTAAGGCTTCCATCTGTCGGGCGTCGGTGAGCGGGCCGACACGCACCCGATACCAGATTTCCCCCGTTTTGAGCACCGCCCTTTCTATGCGTGCCTCCATTCCCAGTAGCGCCAGGCTGGCCTTGACCCGATCGGCATCCTCGAAGCTGCGATAGGAACCCACCTGAAGGATGAAGCGGCCAGACGGCGTGTCAGCCGGCGGTGCGTCAGGTACGGGCACAGGAACGATTGGCGCCGATGGCGCTTTGCCCTTGTCGGACTCCGGGAGGATGACCTCGCCTTTCTTCAGCAGCTCGTAGAATTCATAGCGATTTGCCAGGGGCGCGGAAACAGCCGGCGGCTGTGTGGCGGGAGCGGCTTTATCCGATGCGGTCGGTGCCGTTGGGGGGGGTAACTGTTGCGCTTGTCCCGGTAGGGGTGCCAAAGGGGACGGCCTGTTCTGGCTGATATAGAACAGTGCCGCCCCTGCCGCGCCCAGTGCCAGTCCCAGGAGCAGCCAAGCCCAGCCGGGGAAACCGCCACGCACCGCCATGCGCGACGGTGGCGCACGGCGGTTGCGGACGGGGCGAGGCGAACGACTGGCCATCGGTCACATGCGCTCGGGAGCCGAAACGCCCAGCAGGGCCAGGCCATTGCGCAGTACCTGGCGCACGGCGGCAACGAGGCTCAGCCGCGCATTGCGCACCGGCGCCTCGGGCACCAAAAAGGTCTGGGCGTTGTAGTAGGCGTGGAAGTCCTGGGCCAGTTCCTTCAGGTAATGGGCGACATGGTGGGGCGCATACTGGCGCGCCGCGGCCTCGATCGTCTCCGGATAGCGGGCGAGCGTGACCAGCAGCCGTTCTTCATGCGGACCGTCCAGCTGCTCCAGGTCTGCGCCGGCCGGATCAAACACCTCGCCCCGTTCGGTCAGTTGGGCGAACACGCTGCACACGCGGGCGTGAGCGTATTGCACGTAATAAACCGGATTGTCGCTGCTCTGGGATTTGGCCAGCTCCAAGTCGAAGTCCAGGTGTTGTTCGTGCGAGCGCAGCACATAGAAAAACCGCGCCGCATCGTTGCCCACTTCATGACGCAGTTCGCGCAGGGTAACGAACTCCCCGGCGCGGGTGGACATGGAAATCTTCTCCTTGCCGCGATAGAGGATGGCGAACTGGATCAGCAGCACGGTCAGCCGATCGGCATCCTCGCCCAGGGCGGTGAGGGCCGCTTTCACGCGCGGGACATAGCCGTGGTGGTCGGCGCCCCAGAGATCGATCAGCCGATCGAAGCCGCGCCGGTATTTGTCGCGGTGGTAGGCGATGTCAGCGGCAAAGTAGGTGGGCACGCCGTTTTCGCGCACCACCACGCGGTCTTTCTCATCCCCAAAATCGGTGGCGCGGAACCACAGGGCGCCCTCGCGCAGCTCGGTATGGCGGCTGTTGCGCAGGGCTTCGAGGCCCGCCTCCAGTGCCCCGCTGTCGCTTAGGCTGCGCTCGGAGTACCAGCGATCGTAGCTCACCCCGAACTCGGCCAGATCATCGCGGATGTCCGCCAGGATGGCGTTCAGGCCCGCATCGAACAACCGCCGATAGGCCGCCTCTCCCAGCAGGATGCGGGCACGGCTCACGAGGGCATCGATGTAGCGTTCGCGATCGCCGCCCTCCGGTTCGTCCGGCGGAAGCCCTGCAAGGACCTCGGCAGACGGACGCCGCAAGGCGCTGCCCTCGCGGTCGCGCAGGCCCTGCGCAATCGGCAACAAATAGTCGCCCTTGTAACCGTTGGCGGGAAAAGGCAGGGTTTCGCCGCAAAGTTCCAGATAGCGCAGCCATACGCTGGCGGCCAGGATGTCCATCTGGCGACCGGCATCGTTGATGTAGTACTCCCGCTCGACCTGATAACCGGCCGTGCGCAGCACATTGGCCAGACTGGCGCCATAGGCCGCGCCGCGTCCATGGCCGACATGCAGGGGCCCCGTCGGATTGGCGGACACGAACTCCAGCAGCACGCGCTCGCCTCGCCCCAGATCGCTTTCCCCATAGCGCTCGCCACGGACCAGGATTTCGCGCAGCTCGTCCTGATAGGCCAAGGGCCGCAAACGGATGTTCACGAAACCTGGACCAGCCACCGCCACATCCGCCACCTGCGGATGGGCCGGCAAGGCGCGCGCCAGCGCATCGGCCAACTCGCGGGGTTTGCGTCCGCAGCGGGGCGCCGCAATCAAGGCCCAGTTGGTAGCGAAATCACCATGGGCCCGGTCGCGGGTGCGATCAAGTTGCAGCGGGAGGGCATGCACCTCGTCGGGACAGTCGGGAAGTTGGGCAATGGCCTGGGACAACCACTGCGCGATGGCATGTTTCAAAGCGCGACCTCGAAGCGACGGAAAGGCAAAGCGGCAATGGTATCAGCGCTCCGGCGACTTGTTGAGCGGCACCTCCTCGGTTGGCGTCAGATCCAGGGCCGCGGAGTTGATGCAATAGCGCAAGCCGGTGGGCGCCGGCCCATCGGGAAACACATGCCCGAGATGGGCGGCGCAACGGGCGCAGCGCACCTCGATCCGGCGCATGCCGTGGCTCACATCCTCATGACGCACGATCGCATCCGCGGCAACCGGTTCCCAGAAGCTGGGCCAGCCTGAACCGGAATCGTATTTCGTGGTGGAGGCGAACAGCGGCGCATTACAGCAGACGCACCGGTACAGGCCGGGCTGCTTGCAATCATGGTACAGCCCAGTGAACGCAGGCTCGGTGCCACCCTCGCGGGTAATCCGATACTGCTCCGCGCTGAGCCGGGCGCGCCACTCGGCATCGGTTGCGGGTGGTTTGTCCATGACGGCTTCTCCAGATGACAAGGCTTTGCTCAGGATAGCAGCAGGAGCTGCGCGCGTGTTCCGACGAATAACGGTCAAAAAACAACGGCCCCTGGTGGGGCCGTCGTTGGGGCGCATCGGTGAATGCAGGGACGATCAGAAGTAGTAGATCGCGCCCACGCTGCCCGTCACGCCTTCGCTCTGGGCGTCCAGATCGTCGGAGTCTTCGTAGCGATAGCCCACTTCGAAGTTCAGGCCCAGTTCAGGCAGGCCGCTCAGCATGAATTCGGCACCGATGGCAGGATAGACGAACCAGCCGCTGGTGTCCGCATCGCCAGCCGGGGTCTCCAGCTCGGCGTTGTTGTAGCCGACTTCCAGTGAGGTCAGGAATTTGCTGTTTTCCCGCACGATCGGGGCGAAAATGCCCTTGATGGCTGCCGCATAGCTGGTGAATTCTTGATCACCTTGTTCGTCATTCTGATAGTACAGGGTGCCCTGGAGCCCCATGTCCTCAGTGGCCCAGTAACGGCCAGCCAATGCGACGGCGTCTTCTTCGATGATCTTGCTCAGGCCCAGACCGAACTTACCGGCGGTATCGGCAGCAAAGGCGGTGGGGGTGGCCAGTACGGCGGCCAAGGTGGCAATGGATACCAGTGATTTCAGTTTCATGATGCTCATTTCCTTCAGCCCTCTCAAAGGTCGAGTCGTCTCTTATAAATGACGATTATTTCAAACTTGGTGGCAGCCTCAGAATGTGGCGCCGATTTTCACAGGCCATGGGATGGCCACAAAAGATGGTATTATTTATCCGGCGGATATGCAATGAACATGATGAATGACTTCAATTTATGCTCTATTTCAGTGCTTGGGCGGGTGGGTTACTCCATTAGTAAGGCGCTGCTTTCCGCTTCGATCCAGTCGCGCGCGCGCTGGCTCAAGGCTTCTGCATTCAGGGCAGTGGACTCCAGCGGCGGGCCAATGTGAATCCGCGCCGTTCCCGATCGAATGCGCCAGCCCGCGCCCGGCCAGAACAAGCCGGTGTTGACGGCAATCGGCACTACCGGAACGCCGGCGCGCTGGGCAAGCCAGACGCCGCCCAGATGATAAGGGCGGGACTTTCCAGGGGCTACCCGTGTCCCTTCTGGATATACAACCACCCACAGGCCTTGGCGGAGGCGATCTTGCCCCTGCATGAGCAACGACTTGAGAGCTGCGCGCGGTTGACTGCGATCAATGGCGATCGGCTGCATCAAGCTCATGCACGGTCCAAACAGCGGGATGCGCAGCAACTCCTGCTTGAGTACCCAGGTCTGGGGCGGCAGGATCAGGGGGAGCAAAAACGTTTCCAGCATCGACTGATGCTTGCACAGCACCACTGCTGGGCCAGGCGGAAGCCGTTCCAGACCTTGCACGGCGAACTGCAGGCCCACGACCCAGCGCAGTATCCAAGCATGAAACCGCACCCATACCATAGCCAGCCGATAGCGGCGCGGTGCCGGGAGCGTTCGACTGACCAACACGACAGGGCTCCATAGCAACAGGCCCAATCCCAGCAACAAAAAGAAAACAACACAACGCATGGCCTGCAGCAGGCCAAAATCAGCGTCACGCGCCATGCTGCCTCCCTGTGACGGCGGTCGATCTGGTGATCCAGTGGCGTGCGAATGCAGCCAGATCCGCGAATACGGTCATGCCCGTGACATCCGGCCATTCGCGCAGCGTCTTTTCGCCATGACCGGTGCGCACCAAAATCGGTAGCGCGCCCACCGACCGGGCCGCTTCGAGATCCCGGCCTGCATCTCCCACCACGGGCACACCGATCAGATCGATACCGGCCCAGGTGGCAATCTGTTGCAATAGACCCGCTCGCGGTTTGCGGCATGCACACCCGGCATCCGGCGCATGCGGGCATACGAACACCCCGAGAAGCCGCCCGCCTGCCGCTTTCACCGCCGTTTCCAGTCTGGCATGGATGGCGTCCAGATCCTGTTCGGAAAACAGTCCCCGACCCACGCCGGATTGATTGGTGGCTACCACTACGCCGTAGCCGGCCTGGGTCAGGGCCGCGATAGCCTCCAGGCTGCCGGGGAGGAAATCCAGTTCAGCGGGTGTTTTGACATAATCGGCCCGGTCGCGGTTGATCACCCCGTCCCGGTCGAGGATGACCCAACCCCGTTCGGGGGGCGTGGCGGGCGGGGGTGTCGGGATCATGGCCAAGACGCAACGCGGCGGATTTATTTGGCGGCCGGGAGTTGAGCGATATCTGCCACCTCCCAGAACAGCGCCCGCAACTGCGCCAGCAGCGCCAGACGATTGGCGCGCAGCGCGCGATCCTCGGTATTCACCAGCACCGTGTCGAAAAAGGCATCTACCGGCGCACGCAACGCCGCCAGATCCGACAGAACCGCCGTGTAATCACCTTGCGTCAGCTTGTTCGCGGCCCTTTTGATGACTAACGCTTCGAACAAGGCCTGCTCCGCCGGCTCCTGCAGCAAGGCGCGATCGACAGCGGCAGGAGCCGCATCGGCTTGCGCTTTGGCGAGAATGTTGGCCACCCGCTTTTGCGCAGCTGCCAGCGCCGCAGCCTCGGGTAGACGGCGGAAATGATCCACGGCCCGTACCCGCCGGTCGAAGTCCAACACTGTGGCGGGATCGCGCGCCATCACGGCCAGGAAGACCTCCGCCGGGATGTTTTGATCTTCATAGACGGCCCGCAACCGCTCCAGAATGTAGGCGCGAACGGCATCGACCGGCTCCTGCTTGAGGGACCCATATCCCGCCCGCGCTTGGTTCAGCGTCAGCCGCAGATCCAGTTCCAATCCGCGCTCGATCAGGATACGCAACACGCCGATGGCGGCCCGCCGCAGCCCAAACGGGTCCTTGGAGCCGGTGGGCGGCTGGCCAATGCCGAAGATCCCGACCAGGGTATCGATCCGGTCGGCCAAGCCCAAAACGCAGCCGGTGAGCGTGGTGGGCAGGGCGTCCCCGGCAAATGCGGGCATGTATTGCTCCCGCAGCGCGAGCGCCACCTCTTCCGGTTCACCGTCCCGGCGGGCGTAATGGGCACCCATGATGCCTTGGAGTTCGTCGAACTCGCCCACCATGTCGGTCATCAGATCGCATTTGGACAGCAGGGCCGCGCGCCGGGCCAACGCTGGATCCGTGCCGATCCGTTCAGCAATCCATGCCGCCAGGGTGATCACCCGCTCGGTCTTGTCGGCGAGGCTGCCGAGTTCGACTTGAAAGGTCACCGAACGCAGTCGCTCGAAACGGTCCGCCAGCGGCTGCTTGCAGTCCTGCTCAAAGAAAAAAGCCGCATCCGTCAGACGTGGACGGATCACCCGTTCGTTGCCGTCGATCACCTGGGCCGGGTCCCGCGACTCCAGATTGGCCAGGGTAATGAAGCGATTCAGCAGGCGCCCGTCGGCATCCTGCACGGGAAAGTATTTCTGGTGTCCTTTCATGGACGCAATGAGGGCCTCGGCAGGCACGTCAAGGAAGCGTTTCTCGAAGCTGCCCACCAGCGGCACAGGCCATTCCGTGAGGGCTGTGACTTCATCGAGCAGCTCAGGATCCAGGATCGCCTCGCCTCCCGACTCGGTGGCTGCCGCCCCGACCCCGGCCTTGATGCGTGCGCGCCGCCGGTCGAAATCGGCCAGCACGAAGGCCGTCTCCAGGCAATCTGGATAGTCGGCCGGACAGGTCAGGGCGATGGGCGCAGGCGCATGGAAGCGATGGCCGCGGCTATGGCGGCCTGCGGTAACGCCCAAGACCTCGCCGGGCACGATCTCGGTGCCGAACAACAGCACCAGCCAGTGCACCGGGCGCACGAATTCATGACGATTCGCGCCCCAACGCATGCGTTTGGGGATCGGCAGGCCATCCAGGGCCCGGCTCACCAGGGCAGACAACAGCGCAGCGGTCGGCTTGCCCGGCCGCAGGATGCGGTACATCAGGCGCGCCTGCTTGCCCTCCCCAAGATGTTCCAGGGCCGCGACCTCAACGCCGCAGCCGCGGGCAAATCCCAGAGCGGCTTGAGTCGGTGTTCCCTCGGCCGTAAAGGCGGCCGTCAGGGCAGGGCCCAGCTTTTCCTCCACCTGGTCCGGCTGCTGGGCCAGGACATCGGTGATCTTGACCGCCAGGCGCCGTGGCGTGGCATAGGCCGTAATCGTCCCGAAGTCGAGCCGGGATGCGGTGAGCTCCTGCGCCACACCGGCGGCAAAGTCATCGCGCAGGGCGCGCAAGGCCTTGGGTGGCAGTTCCTCGGTGCCCAGTTCAATCAACAGATCCTCACGCCTCATGGCACAGGCTCCGGTTGGGGCTGCCAGTTGGTCAGGACTTCCTGCCCCAAGTCCGACGGAGCCAGCGGAAAGCCGAGACGCGCACGGGCATCGAAGTAGGCCTGAGCGACACGCCGCGCGAGTGTTCGCACCCGCAGGATGTAGCGCGCCCGCTCGGTGACCGAAATGGCATGGCGAGCATCCAGCAAATTGAAGGCATGAGAGGCCTTCATCACCATTTCATAGGCGGGCAGCGGCAGGTGACGGTCCATCAGCCGCCCGGCCTCGGACTCATACAGGTCGAACAGGCGCAACAGTTCGCCCACCGGCGCTTCCTCAAAGTTGTAGGTCGACATCTCCACCTCGTTCTGGTGAAACACATCGCCGTAGGTCACCGGCTTGCCGTCTGGCCCGACGGTCCAGATCAGGTCGAAGATGGAGTCCTTGCCTTGCAAATAGAGCGCAATGCGTTCCAGTCCGTAGGTGATCTCGCCGGTGACCGGGAAACATTCCAGGCCGCCCACCTGCTGGAAATAGGTGAATTGGGTCACTTCCATGCCATTGAGCCAGACCTCCCAGCCCAGCCCCCAGGCGCCCAGCGTGGGGGATTCCCAGTTATCTTCGACAAAGCGGATGTCGTGCACCAAAGGATCCACGCCCAGCTCCCGCAGCGAATCCAGGTAACGCTCCTGGATGTCCAGGGGTGATGGCTTCATTGCCACCTGGAACTGGTAGTAATGCTGCAGGCGGTTGGGGTTGTCGCCATAGCGGCCATCCTTGGGCCGGCGACAGGGCTGGACATAGGCAGCGTTCCAGGTTTCCGGTCCAATCGCCCGCAGGAAGGTGGCCGGATGGAAGGTGCCGGCGCCCACCTCCATGTCCAGCGGCTGGAGGATCACGCAGCCCTGGCGGGCCCAGAAAGCCTGCAGGGCCAGGATCAGGTCCTGGAAGGTTTGTGGGGACGCGCTCATGGGACTCCGTGCCGGAAATGGACTTCAAACAAGTCCGGGGCTAGCAAGGGCCGAAAGTATAACGGTCCGTGCGCTGGGGATGCATCCCGCGCCCTGTCCGGGATGGGGCGGGGGTGCTAACCTTGCTGGGCGTGATCCCGCCCATTTCCGTTGGCACGGCGTTTCCAAGCCTTGGCCCTGCCATGCGCACTTTTTTGAGGCGAAAAAACGCTAATGCCCCAATATAGGGCATTGCTTTGATCGAACGCGTAGCAGAAAGCCCTCTTGCAGGGCGGTCATGCGGTATTTTGTCATGGCATGCTTCATGCCTTGGTCCATGGGCTACCCATCTTCAAG
Organism: Candidatus Macondimonas sp.; assembly: GCA_049645885.1. Taxonomy (GTDB): domain Bacteria; phylum Pseudomonadota; class Gammaproteobacteria; order UBA5335; family UBA5335; genus Macondimonas. The sequence continues at coordinate 12,598 of JBARUT010000056.1, read as the reverse complement.
GATGTGCACTTCTTGAAGCCTTATCCGACGTAATTGGAGGAATGCAATGTCAATGTCTGGCGATGATGTGCTGAAGCTGATCCAGGACAAGGAGGTCAAGTTTGTTGATTTCCGTTTCACCGATACCCGCGGCAAGGAGCAGCACGTCACGGTGCCGGCCCATACCGTGGATGCCGAGGTGTTCGAAGGCGGCAAGATGTTCGACGGCTCCTCCATCGCCGGCTGGAAGGGCATTCAGGAATCCGACATGATCCTGATGCCGGACCCCGAGACTGCGCGGCTGGATCCTTTCTTTGAAGAGCTCACCCTCAACCTGACCTGCGATGTGGTCGAGCCCGCCACCATGCAGGGCTATGACCGTTGCCCGCGTTCGCTGGCCAAGCGCGCGCTGGCCTATCTGCAGTCCACCGGCGTTGCCGATACCGCCTTTTTCGGACCGGAAAACGAATTCTTCATCTTCGACGACATCCGCTGGGGCGCTGACATCAGCGGCTGTTTCTACAAGATCGACTCCGAGGAAGCCGGCTGGAACACCGAGAAGGTCTATCCCGACGGCAACATGGGTCATCGCCCCGGCATCAAGGGCGGTTACTTCCCGGTCCCGCCCGTCGATGCGCTGCACGACATCCGCTCGGCCATGTGTCTGACGCTGGAAGAGATGGGCGTCCCCGTGGAAGTTCATCACCATGAGGTGGCCACCGCCGGGCAGTGCGAAATCGGCGTGAAGTTCAACACGCTGGTGAAAAAGGCGGATGAAGTTCAGATCCTGAAGTATGTGGTTCAGAACGTGGCGCACAGCTACGGCAAGACGGTTACCTTCATGCCCAAGCCGTTGGTTGGCGACAATGGCAGCGGCATGCATGTGCATCAGTCGCTGGCCAAGGGCGGCCAGAACCTGTTCTCCGGCGACCAGTACGGCGGCCTGTCGGAAACGGCGCTCTACTACATCGGCGGCATCATCAAGCACGCCCATGCCATCAACGCCTTCACCAACGCCAGCACCAACAGCTACAAGCGCCTGGTGCCGCACTTCGAAGCCCCGGTGATGCTGGCCTATTCGGCCCGCAACCGCTCGGCCTCGGTGCGTATCCCCTGGGTGGCCAGCCCCAAGGGGCGCCGTATCGAAGTGCGCTTCCCCGACTCCACTGCCAATCCCTATCTGGCCTTCGCAGCCATGATGATGGCCGGCCTGGACGGCATCAAAAACAAGATCCACCCTGGCGAAGCCATGGACAAGGATCTGTATGACCTGCCAGCGGAAGAGGAAAAGGCGATCCCCAAGGTCGCCTTCTCGCTGGAACAGGCGCTCAATGCCCTGGATGCGGACCGTGAATTCCTCACCGCCGGCGGCGTGTTCAGTGATGAGATGATCGATGCCTACATTGGCCTCAAGATGGCGGAGGTTACGCGTGTGCGCATGACCACCCATCCGCTGGAGTTCGAGCTTTACTACAGCCTGTAATCGACCAAGGCACTCCGAAGCCCCGTCCGGATATTATGGGCGGGGCTTTTTCATGCGCATGAAATGCATATCCAATGCCCCGTCAATGCCAACCTTACGGCCAAGGCGCATCTTTGATCGAGTCAATGGTCAGCGACACTCCCGGTCATTGCTGTATTCCTGGATTAAAGTCACCTTGGCAGCCCCCACGCAACGTTCTAAAACGGTGCAGGCAAGATCACAATGGACAAGCGCGTAAACCCGCTAGATCTATTGCTGCGTCAGGATGGTGCGATGATTTTCGAGAAATGTCGCTTTGTGGCACATGTCTTGCTTGACAGGATGCTGCCATGAGTAATCGCATACGCCAAGATCAATCGCTTACCACGGCCGGGCTCGGAGCGGCCACGCTTCTGGACCAGCTTGCCACGGCTGTACTGGTGCTGGATGGAGGGCTGCGGATGCGCTATCTCAATAGCGCGACCGAAATGCTGTTTGGCGCCAGTGCGCGTCGACTGGTGGGAACCCCCTTGCCCGGATTGGTTACCCAAGGCGAAAGCCTGGCTGAGCGCTTGCTCGAAGCCCTCAGCAGCGAGGCGCCCTATACCGAACGGGAACTCAACCTGCGGTTGGGCTCTGCGGTTGATACGCCAGTTGTGGTGGATTGCATGGTCACGCCGATGCGATTGGGAAGCGGTGCCCGCGCCCTGTTGCTGGAGCTGCATCAGCAGGATCGTCACATGCGCATCTCGCGCGACGAGAATCTTCACACCCAGCAGCAAGCCAGCCGGGCTGTGGTGCGTGGACTGGCCCACGAGATCAAGAATCCTCTGGGGGGGCTGCGGGGCGCGGCGCAACTGCTGGATGCGGAGCTCCACGATCCGGAATTACAGGATTACACCCGGGTCATCATGGCGGAGGCGGATCGCTTGCAGCAGCTGGTGGATACCCTGCTGGGCCCCAATCTGCCGGCCCAGATGCGCGAAGTGAACATTCATCAGGTGATGGAACGGGTGCGCACCCTGGTGGCCGCGGAAGGCCATCCCGGGATCACGGTACGCAGCGATTATGATCCCAGCCTGCCGCCCTTGATGGCCGATCCAGACCAATTGATCCAAGCGGTGCTCAACATTGTCGGCAACGCCATCGAAGCCCTGTTGTCGCAATCCCGGCGCGGCCAGCCGGCGGAAGTGGTGTTGTTCACTCGCGCCCAGCGCCAGTTCACCATCGGCCATCATCGTCACCGACTGGTGATCCGGGTCGATGTGGTCGACAACGGCCCGGGAATCCCCCCTGAATTTGTGGAGCAGATTTTCTATCCCATGGTGACAGGCCGGGCCGAAGGCACGGGACTGGGGCTTTCCATAGCTCAGGACCTGATCGGGCGCCACGGCGGCATGATCGAATGCCAGAGCCGGCCCGGAGAAACCCGGTTTTCCATTTTTCTTCCCTTGAGGCAGATTGAACCATGAGCACTGAGGTCGTGAACGTCTGGATCGTGGACGATGATCGATCCATGCGCTGGGTATTGGAAAAAGCCTTGCGCAACGATGGCATGTCGACCCAATGCTTCGATTGCGCCGACGGCGTCCTGCGCGAGATGCAACTCCGACGGCCGGATGTCGTCGTCACCGACGTCCGCATGCCGGGCATGGATGGCCTTGCCTTGCTGCAGCAATTGCATGCGGAAGATCCGGCTCTACCCGTGATTGTCATGACCGCCCATTCCGACCTTGACAGTGCAGTGGCTTCCTACCAGGGCGGGGCGTTTGAATATCTGCCCAAGCCTTTTGATGTCTACGAGGCGGTGGAATTGGTGCGTCGTGCTCACAAGCACCGCATGCAGCAGACCGGTCAGGACATCGCGCCGCCTGAAATGCCGAACATCCCCACCATCATCGGTGAGGCCCCGGCCATGCAGGAGGTCTTTCGCGCCATCGGCCGCCTGTCCCGCTCGCATATCACGGTACTGATCAATGGGGAATCCGGCACCGGCAAGGAGCTGGTGGCGCGCGCCCTGCATCGCCACAGCCCCCGCGCGGGCAAGCCCTTCATTGCCCTGAACACCGCCGCCATTCCCCGCGAGCTGCTGGAATCCGAGCTGTTCGGCCATGAACGGGGCGCCTTTACCGGCGCCCAGGCGCTGCGCCGCGGCCGCTTCGAGCAGGCCGACGGGGGCACCTTGTTCCTGGATGAAATCGGCGACATGCCGGCGGAGTTGCAAACGCGGCTGCTGCGGGTGCTGGCCGATGGCCAGTTCTACCGTGTGGGCGGCCACATGCCGCTGCATGTGGACGTGCGCATCATCGCCGCCACCCACCAGAACCTGGAAGCGCTGGTCAAGACGGGCCAGTTCCGCGAGGATCTGTTTCATCGCCTGAACGTGATCCGGGTGCATGTGCCGCCGCTGCGCGAGCGACGCGAGGACATTCCGCTGCTGCTGCGGTTTTTCCTCAACCGGGCCGCCAAGGAACTGGGCATGGAGATCAAGATCCTGCGGCCCAATGTGGAAGCTTACCTGTGCCGGCTCGATTGGCCGGGCAACGTGCGGCAGATTGAAAACACCTGCCGCTGGCTCACGGTGATGGCGTCCGGGCGGGATGTCCACATGGAGGATCTACCGCCCGAACTGGCGCGTCAGGACATCACCGGAAGCGAACCCGTGCAGGGTTGGGAAGACGGGCTCAAGCGCTGGGCCGAGCAGAAGTTGGCGGGGGGCGAACAGGACTTGCTGGGGCATGCCACCCCCAGTTTCGAGCGCGTCATGATCCGGGCCGCTCTGGGCCATACCGGTGGCCGCCGCCAGGAAGCAGCGCGCCTGTTGGGCTGGGGACGCAATACACTCACCCGCAAGATCCAGGAACTGGACTTGCCGGAAGACCTGTGAATCCGACGCTTCAGTCGCGCGAGCGATGGGCTCGATCGGCGTGCCCGGTGCGCGCCTCGGGGACGCTGGTGATGAGGCGCGAGCCGCTGTTGCGGGTGAGGTAGTTCCAGGCCCAGCGCGTCATCACCACCACCCGGTTGCCGAATTCGATCAGCCCCATCATGTGCACCAGCACCCACAAATACCAGGCCGTGATCCCGGTGACATGCATGAAACGCAGGTCTCCCACCGCGGCGTGGCGGCCGATCACCGCCATGCTGCCCTGGTTGCGATAGCGGAATGGCCCCAATGAACGGCCACGTTGCCGCGCCTTGAGCAGCCTGGCCACATACGCCCCCTGCTGCATCGCCACCGGTGCCACGCCGGGCAGCGCCGCCGCGCCATCGGGCGCGTAATGGGCCAGGTCCCCGATCACGAAAATCTCCGGATGTGCCGGCAGCGACAGATCGGCGTTCACCTCCACCTTGCCGGCCCGATCCAGGGTGCATTGCACCCGATTGGCCAGCGCCTGGCCGAAGCGCGAGGCGCGCACCCCGGCCGCCCACAACACCGTGCTCGCCTCGACCACCTGCTCGGTGCCGTCGGGCATTTTCAATCGCGCCCCCTCCGCGTCGATGTGGGTCACCAGCGTGCGGGTGAGCACTTCCACGCCCAGCTTTTTCAGCGAGCGTTCCGCAGCGGCGGCCAGATCGGCAGGATAACTGGACAACACCTGCGGGGCACCTTCGGCCAACACGATGCGGGTGCGGCGGGTGTCGATGTGGCGAAATTCGTCCTTCAGCGTGTGTTGGGCCAGTTCGCCGATGGCGCCCGCCAGCTCCACCCCGGTAGGGCCGCCGCCCACCACCACGAAGGTCATCAGCCGCGCCTGCTCGGCGGGGTCCTGGCTGAGCTCCGCCGCCTCGAAGGCGCTGAAGATGCGCTGACGCATCTCCAGGGCGTGCTCCACCGTCTTCAGCCCGGGTGCATCCTCGCGCCACGCATCGTTGCCGAAATAGCTGTGCTTGACGCCGGTGGCAGCAAGCAGGATGTCATAGCCGATTTCCGCGCCGCCGTTGAGGATGACCTTGCGCGCCACCGGATCCAGATCCACTGCGGCGCCCTGCACCACGCGCACATTGGGGCGGCCGCGCAGCACATGGCGGATGGGCGTGGCGATGTCGCTGGGCGCCAGCTTGCCAGTGGCGACCTGGTAGAGCAGTGGCTGGAACAGGTGATAGTTGCGCTTGTCGATCACGGTGACCCGAAAGGCCGGGTCCTGTGAGAGCGCCTTGGCAGCGTACAGACCGCCGAAGCCCGCGCCGACGATGACGATGTGCTGGGGGGACACGGGAGAAGATTCGGTCGAAGCCATGGGACGCCTTGCCAGTCTGCCGAGGATAGCCACAAAGCATTTCATCATAACGCATACGACTCGTACCGCCATCTGCCCTTGCCCGCGATACACTCTCTCTTTGAAGTCGTCACCCTGAGACAAGCCAAAAACGTATGTGCCTGTTGTTTGTTGCCTGGCGTCCCCAGGCCCATTACCGGCTGGTGGTCGCCGCCAATCGCGATGAATTTCACCAGCGCCCCGCTCTGCCTGCGGCGCCTTGGGAGGATGCGCCGGACGTGGTGGGCGGCCGCGATCTGCAAGGTGGTGGCGGCTGGCTGGCCGTCGCCACGGGCAGCCGGTTCTGCGCCCTGACCAACGTGCGCGAACCGGGGCACCACATGGCGGGCGCCCCCTCGCGAGGAAACCTGGTCAGCGATTTTGTCCGCTCGACCCAAGAGGCCCATGATCTGCTGTCCACCATGCGCAGCCGTGCGCACGCCTATGCCGGGTTCAATCTGCTGGCGGCCGATCAGCGCGGATTGTGGCTGCTCACCAACCGCCCTGAACCCCATCTGCGTCCATTGTCCCCGGGGCTCTATGGGATCAGCAACGGCGCGCTGGACGATGACTGGCCCAAGATTCGACGCGGCAAGGCGCGACTGGATGCCCTGTTGGCCCGGCCCCGGCCGCCGCTCGAGGCCCTGTTTGATCTGCTCGCCGATGATGAGCCCGCGCCCGATGCCGAACTGCCTGACACCGGCGTCGGCCTGGAAGGGGAGCGTCTGCTGTCCGCCGCCTTCATCCGGCATCCGCATTACGGTACGCGCTGCTCCACGGTCGTTTTGGGCGATGCCGATGGCGCAATGCGGTTGGTGGAACGGCGCTTCGACGCCGCAGGTCGGGTAACCGGGGAATCCGACTGGACGCTGGCGGCCGATGGGCACGTCATGGAAACCGTGTCGTGAACAGTCCGTACCCCCATGGCCTGCGGCCCTGGACACCCGCAGAAGTCGCCCGGGCGGGACGCATGCCGGATCAGGTCCAGCTCTTCGGAGGGCGCGCGTATTGGAGCGAGACTCGCCCTGCCGAAGGCGGGCGAGTCAGCCTGCTCAGCGCTGAACCGGGACGCGCGCCGGTGGAATGCCTGCCGACGCCGTTTAGCGCCCGTAGCCGGTTGCTCGAATATGGGGGCGGCGCGTTTACGGTGGGCGGCGGCGGACTGTGGTTCGTCAATGACCCGGGGCAGGATCTGTACCGGATCGACCTGATGGCCGCCGAGCAGCGGCCGATCCAGGTCTGGGCGGCGGCGGGGGACCGCTGCGGTGATCTGCAATGGGACGCGGCCCATGGCCGCTTGCTGGCCGTGCGCGAGGAAGCAGGGGGGCGGATCAGCGTGGTGGCACTGGGCCCGCATGGATTGCAGGAACTGGCGGGTGGGGCGGATTTTTACGCCAACCCGCGCGTCAGTCCGGACGGCCGCTGGCTGCTCTATCTGGCCTGGGATGCCCCGCACATGCCCTGGGATGCGGCGGCTCTGTACCGTACGGCCCTGAGCGAAGGCCGTTCCCAAGCGCCCGAGCACCTGGTCGGCGGCCCCGGGCAGGCCGTCTGTCAGGCCGAATTTGATGCCTTTGGGGGCATCGTGTTGCTGGGCGAGGTGGACGGTTGGTGGAATCCCCTGCGCTGGCATGAGGGCGGTTTGCACAATCTCTGGCCGCAGCCGGTGGACTGTGGTTTCCCGCGCTGGCAGGCCAATATGCGCCAGCTTGCCGTGCTGGACGATCACCGGATCGTCTGGGTGGCCACCCACCATGGCCGGCGCCAACTCATGTTGCTGGATGAGCAGGGCGCGAGGGCCTTGGATCTGCCCTGGACCGAATACGCGAGCCTGGTCGGCACAGCCATGACACTGGCCTGCGTCGCGGCGGCACCGGATCGGCGGCCGGAAGTTGTGCGCATCACCCTCGATCCGCCACGGGCGACGACCTGTTCGCTGCCCGAACCCTTGCCTGCGGGGGTTGGAATTTCCCTGCCGCAATGGCTGGCCTTTCCCAACGGCGAGGGAGAGGCGTTCGGGCATTACTATCCACCCTTACCCTTAGCTGGCGGGAACCCCGTGGGCAGCTTGCCGCCGCTCATGGTGCGTGGGCACGGTGGCCCGACCAGCCGGGCGGTCACGGCCCTGGAGCCGCGCATCCAGTTCTGGACCAGCCGGGGTTTTGCCGTACTGGACGTGGACTACCGCGGCAGCACGGGCTACGGGCAGGTCTATCGCCAGGCCCTGGCTGGACGCTGGGGGGAGGCGGATGTGGCTGATTGTGTGGCCGGCGCCCGGTATCTGGCATCCACAGGCCAGGTCGATGGGGCGCGCTGTGTCATCAGCGGCAGCAGCGCCGGGGGCTATACCGTGCTGTGCGCGCTCGCATTCCATCGCCTGTTCGCGGCCGGCGCCTGCTATTACGGAATCGGCGATCTCGCAGCCCTCACGCAGGATACCCATAAGTTCGAGGCGCATTACCTCGACCGCCTGGTGGGGCCATGGCCCGAGACAGCCGCCGTCTACCAGGCACGTTCGCCGCGCTGGCACGCGCGGCAGATCACCGCGCCGGTCATTTTCTTCCAGGGGCTGGAGGATCGCGTGGTGCCGCCGGCGCAGTGCCGGGATATGGTTCAGGCTCTGAGGGAAAACGGTATCGACACCGAATGCCACGAATTCCCTGGCGAAGGCCATGGCTTTCGCCGTGTTGAAACCATCGCCGCGTGTCTCACTGCGGAGGTCGCGTTTTATGCCAGTCTCTTTGCGACTGACCCCACCGCTCGGTGAGATGCCCGATCAGATCCTTTCAAAAAGCAAATGCTTTGAACGCTCAAAAAGCGGGCTTGAGCTGGATAGAATTGGGCATCAAAGCGGCTCCCGGCAGGGGTAAACAATGCCAGCACCCCCCGCGCGGCCTGGTTGGATGCCGGTCCCCGCAAAACCAACGGCGCCGCAACCGGATCGAGTCGATTGATGTAATGCGAAGTCCATTCTGGAAATTGGATTGGCGCAATGCCCGCCACCCATTAGGCAACTTCGCCTTGCCTTGCCGATGCGGGCACCGGCAAGGAATCCAGACAGGACGGCGGAACGGCCGTTATAGCCCTTCCAGCACTGGAGGCGGTGTTTCCAGTTCTATGTTACGGACACGAGGCGAAACAGGCAGTTCAGCCCCATACAACACATCGAAAGGTTGGCGATAGGGATCATAGGTCTGGGCGCCATGCACCGCGAGAAAGGCATCGGACAAGAAGGCCAGCGCATCTTTCAGCACGTCCGGAACCACCCCCGCACTGCCACCGCCGGGTAGCAATGCGGCGCGGCTCATCTCGGCGATGAAATCCTGTGTTTGAATGGGCTTATCCATGCCCAGCCCTTTGGCCTTCAGTACGCTCAGGAGCGCAGCATCGTCGCCAAACGATGCTGGTCTCAGGTCGATTTTCTGCACGGATTGCGCCACTGATACCACCTCCTGACCGCGTGCTAACAAGGATCGATCGGGACTGAAGCTCGCGATAAGCGCACGTGCGCCAGGATGGGCCACCGGACCGGCAACGCCGATCTTGGGAACCGGATCCGGCTTGGCGACGTAGTGGATGTAGCGCGGACCATCGGGAAAATCCCGCGCCACCGAGCCATGCGTTTCTACCCGCAACAAGCCGAGCGGCGCTGCCCAGTCGCCCCGCAATCGTGTTTCTCTTGCGAGGCGGTTGCGCGTAGCGTGAATTGCTTCACTGATAACCACCGTGCCGGCACTTCCGCCTCGAATATGCACGACTTCCTGACGTGCCAGATGATCTGCGATGGTCCCCTTGAGCGTTTCGACCGCCGCACCGGACGAAACGGTGGGGAGGGCATGGGTCAGTGGGGCAGTACCGTCGCCGGCATAGAAAATTGCGAGGACCGCGATTTGGCTGCTCTCCGCCAGAGCAGCCACGTTGAAGGCTGTGATCACCGGCGACCCGTTGGCGCCATTGACGTAATACAGCGTCGGACCATCTTGCGGCGCGCGAGAACCGCGAAAGCGCGGTACATTCTCCTCGCTGACCGATGCGGGATCATAGAGACAGATATCACCACCCAGATAAAAACCGTCCAGTGTCTGCGCGTCCACGCCCGGGCCCGGCATGATGCCTTCCGGCAGTTCGCAGGCCGCCTCCGCCTGAAACGTCAAACCACTACAAAGAACCATCATCCATGCCGTCCAGCGTAGCCGATAACGATGCATGTTTTTTTCCTTTTCCAAGGTCGTATGTCACGTCAAAAACCCGTCAACGCGTGCGACATAGAACTGCCGTTCGTCGGCAGGCTATTTAGGCTAAATAGCTTGCAATATCAAATTTTTCCGATAAACGGTCAGGTTTTATCAAAGGTGTTTCATACTTGTTCGCCGACAAATTTCTGACGATTGCGGCTTTCCATTCAAACCACCCAATTGCCTATCCATGGCGGGAGCGGATGGCGATTGCAGAGCCTCAAGCCAGCGCAAAATCAAGAAATGAAATAACATTGCATTTTGTGGCGCGTCGAAGTAGGCTGGCTCCCACTGTCCCCTGGCAGCCGCCTTCATTGAAGTTGCTTGGAATCGGCAATGTGACCAAGCGTGACGACGTGCAATGGGCTCTCAGTCTGGGGACCCAGATCTCACCTCATACCATCGGTTCTTGGGATTTGACTCGTGCCTAAATGGATCAGCCACATCTTTCCCATGCCAGGCAAAAGCCCATTCCAAGCCCAGACCACGCGCGTGCGCCCCATTCGCGCCCTCCGGCGCTATTTGCCTCTGCTGCTGGCCATCCTGTTGCCCTTGCTCCAACTGGGCAGCGTCCTGCATGCCATTGGTCACCTATCGGACCCCCCGCGAACCGACACGGCAGATGTGTCCAAGGATGCCTGCGCCCTGTGCGCGGCCTACGCCGCGGCGGGCAGCGCCCTTGCGGGCACGTCATCTGCCTTGCCCACATTCGCCGTTCTGGCGGCCCCGAGTGTCGCGGTCGTCTTTTCCAATCAAACATCCATCCCCTACGCCTATCTCGCCCGCGCCCCACCCATCCGGCACTTCATCTTGACGACATACGGCGACGCCATAGTCGCCTGACAGCAACTGACCCCTTTCCACAAAAGGGGCTGATGTGCCGGAGTGGATACCATGTTCAACCGTATTTTTGCGGTGGCCAGCCTTGCCCTGGCCGCCAGTGGCCCGCTGTACGCGGCGCCACAGGAAGATGTCGATGCGTTGCGCGCCGATTTCGACGCCAAGCTCAAAAGCCTGCAAGCCGACTATGAGGCGCGACTGAAGGCCCTCGAAAGCCGCGTCCATCTCAACGAGATCGAGGCCGACAATGCCCAGCAGGAGGTGGCTGCCAGCACCAGCCCACCCGCCGCGGCCAATGCCCTCAACCCGGAAATCTCGCTGATCCTGCAGGGCGCCTACATCGATCGCGCCGGCGGCGAGCGGCCGATCACCGGCTTCATGCCGGCCGGCGAGCACGCGCACGGCAAGCGCGGCTTCACCCTGGACCACACCGAGGTGGTGGCCAGCGCCAACGTCGATCCCTACTCGCGCGCCTTCGTCAATCTGGCGCTGGCAGACGAGGAGGTGGAGGTCGAGGAAGCCTGGTTCCAGAGCCTGCGTCTGGGCCACGGACTGACGGTCAAGGGCGGCCGCTTCCGGTCCGGCATCGGCTACCAGAATGAACGCCACCCGCACGCTTGGGATTTCGCCGACAACAGCCTGATGTACTCGGCGCTGTTCGGCGAAGCGCTGAAACAGGACGGCCTGCAACTGCGCTGGCTGGCGCCGACCGAGCTGTTCCTGGAGCTGGGCGCCGAGGTGGCCAAGGGGCAGTTCTTCCCCGGCTCGGATGGCGGCGCGGACAAGAACGGCGCCGGCGCCTGGGCCGCTTTTGCCCATGTCGGTGGCGATGTCGGTGCCGCGCATTCCTGGCGCGCGGGTCTGTCGTACCTGCGCGCATCGCCGCGGGAGCGCGAGGCCTTCCTGGACGACATCAATGACTTCGAGGCGCTGACCGCGTTCTCGGGCAGGTCCAGGACCTGGCTTGCCGACTTCGTCTGGAAATGGGCGCCGGACGGCAACCCCAGGCAGCGCAATGTCATCTTCGCGGCGGAGTATTTCAATCGCGACGAGGACGGGGATTTGGCGTGCCAGGACGATTCCGCGGCGGGCGGCGCCTGCTTGGGTCTGAGGGACCGCTATGACAACGCCCAGTCGGGCGGCTACGTGCAGGCCATCTATCAGTTCATGCCGCGTTGGCGCACCGGCCTGCGCTACGACCGGTTGGATGGTGGGTCGGTGAATTTTGCGACCAACGGGGCGTTCTTCGATGCAGTGGATTTCGACCCGAGCCGCTGGAGCCTCATGACCGACTACTCGCCGTCGGAGTTCTCGCGCTTTCGGCTGCAATTCGCACGGGACAAGTCGTTCCAGGATGACCCCGACAATCAGGTCATCCTGCAATACCTCCTGAGCATCGGCGCGCACGGCGGCCACAAATTCTGAAGGAAAACGCCCATGAAACACTTGATTGCCATGAGCTTGATCCTGCTGGGCCTGGCCGCTCCCGCGGCCCGGGCGGCGCTCAACGTGCTGAGCTGCGAGCCGGAATGGGCCGCGTTGGCCCAGGAACTGGGCGGCGATTTGGTAGAAGTCAGTTCCGCCACCACCGCGCTGCAGGATCCGCACCATATCGAGGCACGCCCGTCCCTGCTGGCCCGGGCGCGCCGCGCGGACCTGCTGATCTGCACCGGCTCCGAGCTGGAGACCGGCTGGCTGCCGCTGTTGCAGCGCGAGGCCGGCAATGCGCGCATCCAGCCCGGCCAACCGGGTTATTTCGAAGCGGCGCGCTTCGCCCGCATCATCGAGCGGCCCACGGCGCTCGATCGGGCGCAGGGCGACGT
>JBARUT010000055.1:0-4325 GCA_049645885.1 Candidatus Macondimonas sp. | reverse complement strand
GGACCACTCGGGGATGGACCACTCGGGGATGGACCACTCGGGGATGGACCACTCGGGCCATGGCGATCATGCGGGTCACAAGATGACGCTGGATGCCGAAGGCATGGTCATGAACTGGAACGAGGATACGCTGCCTCAAGATTGCACAAGCATCAGCAGGGACTATAAATTCGAGGTCCGGGCGGGTACGAAATACGCCGAACCCTACAACGGCACCATCTTCGGCATGAGTCAGCACGAGTTTCGTGTTGAACCATGTAGCCGAATCACGGTGACATTCATTAACGAGGATGAAGTGCGCCATCAGTTCATGGTGCATCAACTGCCCAAGTACTTGTATCCACAAGGCATGTTCCACTTGGAAGCTGCCGGCGGCGCGACCAAGAAGGGCACTTTCATCGTCCCGAGTGACAACCGGACTTACCTGATCCACTGCGATCTCGCACAGCACATGGAAAAAGGCATGAAGGCGCAGCTGGTGGTGGGACGCGGTGGCGTAAGCCTCCCCAGTATTCCGGGCGTTACTGAGACTTTCCGTCGCCAGTGGTATACCGATCCGATCACCCTGCTTGCCGCTTTTGCGGGTGGCCTCGGTATTGCCTTGATTGGCGTCCTGCTGTTCCTGCGCCGACATTGACAGGTAGGTGTCATCCCGCACGGACACGCTCTGGAGTTTTCAGCGCTATCAAGCGCTGAGCTGGGCGGCGATATCCTGCTGCAAGGCCGGGTCTTCCGGCGGGGTCTGGGGCGCATAGCGGCCGACTATCCGGCCCTCGCCGTTGATCAGGAATTTCTCGAAATTCCAGCGAATGGGACCAGGATGACCGTGCTGCGGGGCGGTCAGCCAGGCATAGAGGGGATGATGATCCGGGCCATTGACTGCGATCTTTGCACTCAGCGGAAAAGTCACGTCGTAGCGTGTGCTGCAAAAGCTGCGTATCTTCTCGGCATCGCCCGGCTCCTGGTTCATGAACTGGTTGCAAGGGCAACCCAGCACCACCAATCCCCGCTCACGGTATTGCCGATACAGCGACTCCAGTCCGGCGTATTGCGGGGTCAGACCGCAGCGGCTGGCCACATTCACCACCAGCATCGGGTGGCCTCGAAATTGCGACAGCGGCAGGGGTAGTCCTTCCAGGGTCTGCAATTCAAGCTGATGAAAACCGTCCATGAGCCTTGCTCCTTGTTGAGTCACAATCGACGTCGCACAAATTGGTCCGTCTCAGGCAATGGCAGATTGGCTCACCGCCGGCAGACGCGCTGGCAAGGCATCCTTCAGTTTGGATCGCAAGTTGCGCAGCAGTCGCTCGGTGGCAGGCCAGTCGATGCAGGCATCGGTCACCGAAATGCCATAAGCCATCTTGCTGCGGTCGGCGGAGATTTTCTGTGTGCCCCAGCCGATGTTGCTTTCCAGCATCAGACCCAAGATCGAGCGGTTACCCTCGAGGATCTGGTTGGCCACGTTTTCGGCGACAAGGGCTTGCAGCGCCGGATCCTTGTTGGAATTGGCGTGGCTGCAATCGATGACCAGGTTCTCCGGCAGCCCGGCCTCGCGCAAGGCCCGCTCGCACAGCGCCACACTTACTGAATCGTAGTTGGGCTGCTGGCCGCCACGCAGCACCACATGGCCATAGGGATTGCCGCGGGTGCGGATGATGGCGCTCTGCCCATCCGGATTGATGCCCAGGAAACTGTGGGGGCTTGATACCGAATGCAGCGCATTGATGGCCACTGTCAGGCTGCCATCGGTGCCGTTCTTGAAGCCGACTGGAGTTGACAAGCCGCTGGCCATCTCCCGATGGGTCTGAGATTCAGTGGTGCGCGCGCCGATGGCCGTCCAGGTGATCAAGTCGGAGAGATACTGGGGCACGATGGGATCCAGCGCCTCGGTGCCTGCCGGCAGGCCCATCTCGGCCAGATCCACCAGCAATTGGCGGGCGATGTGCAGACCATCCTCGATGTGGAAGGAATCATCCAGATAGGGATCGTTGATCAGCCCCTTCCAGCCAACCGTGGTGCGCGGCTTCTCGAAATACACTCGCATCACGACGCACAGCGTATCGCCGACTTCCTCGGCCAGCGCCAGCAGGCGATGTGCGTAATCCCGCGCCGCCTCGACATCGTGCACCGAACAGGGACCGATCACCACCAGCAGCCGGGGATCGCGCCGATCGAGGATGCGACGCACGCTGCGGCGCCCTTCCAGCACGGTCCGTTCGCCCGCAGCACTCAAGGGAATCTCGGTTTTCAGTTCCCGTGGCGTGATCAACAGATCCTGAGCCACTACGTTGATATTGTTCAACAATTCCTCGGACATCTTTCCCACTCACCTTGTTGGTTCGGTATGGGGTGGCACTTCGGGCGGGCAGGCAGGTCAGAAGCGCAGACTGCGTGTGCCAACCATCTCGTACAGGCTGCAGTAAACTCTTCAAACCCGCGGCCGATTGATGCCCCATGACCGAACGACACCATCTCAAGCTGCTAACGTACAACATCCAGGTTGGTATCGAAACCAGCCATTACGGTCACTACTTCACGCGCGCCTGGCGCTACGCCCTGCCTTTCCGCTCGCGCCATGAAAACCTGAACCGGATCGCCCAAATACTGCGCCCCTATGATCTGGTCGCGCTGCAGGAAACCGATGCCGGCAGCCTGCGCAGCAACTACGTCGACCAGGTGGCCTATCTGGCCGAACAAGCGGGTTTCCCCTACTGGCACACCCGCGTGAACCGGCGCCTGGGCCGTTGGGCCCGCCACAGTATGGGCCTGCTCAGCCGCTATCGACCCACGGACGTGCGCGAGGTCAGTTTGCCCAGTCGCATCCCGGGCCGCGGCGCCCTGATCGCCCGCTTTGGCGAGGAGGCCGACGGCTTGCTGGTGGTGGTGGCGCACCTGTCCCTCGACCGCCGCTCCCAGGCGAATCAGCTGGAATTCCTGGGAAGTCTCATCGGCGACAAATCCCATGCGATCCTGATGGGCGACCTGAATTGCAGCTGGGACAGCTTGCGGACTCACGCGGCGTTGAACGGGCTGCGGGGTGGTCCCCATCCCCTCCCGAGCTATCCCAGTTGGCGGCCTACTCGCAGCCTGGACCATATTCTGGTAACCCCTGGCCTGGATATTCAGCACACCCAGGTGGTTAGCCATGTCACCTCGGACCACTTGCCACTGGCCATGCACGTCACGCTGCCTCACGGTCTGCGATTGACGGAAGAGCCGCTCGGCTGAGGTCTTTTCGCATCAAGCATGGCGAATATCAAGCCAGCAAACACCAAGTCTCCCCGTGATTGCAGCTGGCCTGTTTGAACTCAAAGCAACTGGGGAAGCTGATCGCCTTCTGTCTGCGTTTGTATCGTCAACCCCCGATGTTTCCATTTTCGCAAGCGCCTGCAGACATGAACCATGAAAAGAAAAGCCCCCGAGATGGGGGCTGAATCACTGGGCAGGAGATCGGCGTTTTGTTGTTTTTGTTTTGATCAGTCTCGGCGTGTGTTGTGTTGTGCATCCCTGCATTCTCTATCAAGCAATACTGATGCCAGCATTGATGAAGCGCCAGGTAATCGCGGATGTGGCGGTTTTTCTGCGGCCAAGTTCCCAGATTCTGACTGACTGGCAGGGGCAGGGAGTGACCTGCCGGGTTGGGCTTTGTCGCGCCGCGTTTGGGTGCCCCGGGATGATGATGTCCGCTGAGCCACAAGGCCTGCGGGTATCTCAATGATCTGTCACAATGCCCGACTAGGCTTAAAGCTTGGCTTCGCCGTTTGGAAGGTGGCTTTACTCCAAAATTGCAAAATAGCGCAACAACTCACTTCATTCCGGAGCATCGATGCATGGCGACGATTCATTTCATTGGCGGTGAGAAAGGTGGCGTGGGCAAATCCCTGGTGGCGCGCCTGCTGGCGCAATACCTGATCGACCACAACATGCCGTTCCTGGGGTTTGACTCGGATCGCTCCCACGGCGCCCTGCTGCGTTTTTATCCCACTTACGCTTCGCCGGTGGTGATCGATCGTTATGAAAGCCTGGATACCGTGGTCGAAGCGGCGACGGACGATGCCGATCGGCGGATTATCGTGGATCTGGCGGCGCAAACCCATCAGCCCTTGGTGCAATGGATGGAAGAGTCGGGGATGCTGGAACTGACCCGTGAATTCGGCATCGCGGTACGCTACTGGCACGTGATGGATTCGGGCAAGGATTCGGTGGATTTGCTGGGCACGCTGCTCGATCGCTTCGGCGACCAGCTCAATTATGTGCTGGTGCTCAACCAGCTCCGTGGTGATGATTTCGATATCCTGGAAAAATCCGGCCAGAAAGAACGCGCC
>JBARUT010000054.1:0-19810 GCA_049645885.1 Candidatus Macondimonas sp. | reverse complement strand
GCCATCCGCCGTTCGCGGGCAGGCTTGTCCGATCCCAATCGCCCGAATGGCAGTTTCCTGTTCCTGGGGCCCACCGGCGTAGGCAAGACCGAACTCACCAAGGCGCTGGCCCTGTTCCTGTTCGACTCCGCCGATGCCATGGTGCGCATTGACATGTCCGAGTTCATGGAAAAGCACTCGGTGGCGCGTCTGATCGGGGCGCCTCCGGGCTATGTGGGCTACGAGGAAGGTGGTTATCTGACCGAGGCGGTACGGCGCAAGCCCTATTCGGTGATCCTGCTCGATGAAGTGGAGAAGGCCCATCCCGACGTGTTCAATGTGCTGCTGCAGGTGCTGGATGATGGCCGCCTGACCGACGGGCAGGGGCGCACGGTGGATTTTCGCAACACCGTGATCGTGATGACCTCCAACCTGGGTTCCCAGATGATCCAGGAGATGGCCGGCGAGGAGAACTACGCCCGCATGAAGGCAGCGGTGATGGAGGTGGTGGGCCAGCACTTCCGGCCCGAGTTCCTGAACCGCATCGACGAAGTGGTCGTGTTCCACCCGCTGGGCCGCGAGCACATCCGCCGCATTGTCGATTTGCAGGTGGACATCCTGCGCCAGCGCCTGGCGGCCCGCGACATCGGCCTGGAGCTGACCGAGGGCGCGCTGGACTGGCTCGGGGAGGTGGGTTACGACCCGGTTTATGGCGCCCGGCCGCTGAAGCGCGCCATCCAGCAGTACATGGAAAACACCCTGGCGCGGGATCTGCTCCAAGGCCGCTTTCTGCCGGGGCAAATCATTGTCGTGGACCGTGCGGGCGACCAGCTCGCGTTCCAGTCCCGCGCCGGCTGAGGGGCGATATACTATGGCGCTTTGCCGGCATCCTTGAAATGGTGCGGGCCGTCCCCAGACTCAGGCCGTCATCCGGATGGGATGACGGCCGCCGGGGCCGGCCCAGCACAACCCGGCATGATCGTTCCTGAATAGCCCTTTCGCATTGTGAGGATCCCATGCCCATCTACGAATACCAGTGCCAGGCCTGCGGGCACCGCCTGGAAAGCCTGCAGAAACTCAGCGAAGAACCGCTCAAGGACTGCCCCGCCTGTGGCCAACCGACGCTGAACCGATTGGTGTCAGCGGCCGGCTTCCGGCTCAAGGGCGGTGGCTGGTATGAAACCGATTTCAAGAGCGGCAATAAACGCAATGTCGCCGAATCGGCCAGTTCGTCGAGCGCATCAAGCGCCTCATCCGGCGATTCCGGGAGCGCCAGCACCCCAAGCGCTCCTGCGAGCAGCACGCCGACGAGTTCGAGCGACTGAAACGCCTCTTGTCGGGGTTCCGCCCCTTCCCTAACATGGCCTCACCCCGCCGGTGCGGGCGGACCTGAGCCCAGGTTCGCCCGCGCTGTTTTTTCGATGCGGCCCTCGCCGATCGCAGCACGGATTTTGATATGCGCAGTCATTATTGTGGAACCCTGGATGTCACCCTGCTGGATCAGGAGGTGGAGCTGGCCGGCTGGGTGCATCGGCGGCGCGACCATGGAGGGGTGATCTTCATCGACCTGCGCGACCGCGAAGGCCTGGCGCAGGTGGTGTGCGATCCCGATGCGGCCGAAGTGTTTGCCGCCGCCGAGACGGTGCGCAGCGAATATGTGCTGCGCATCCGTGGCCGGGTGCGGCGCCGGCCGCCGGGCACCGAGAATCCCCGCATGTCGACTGGGGCGGTGGAAGTGGTCGCAGAGTCCCTTGAGGTGCTGAACTCTGCCCAGACGCCGCCGTTCCAGTTGGATGAAGACGATGTCGGCGAGGATGTGCGCCTGCGCTACCGCTACATCGACCTGCGCCGTCCCGCCATGCTCGCCAACCTGAAGCTGCGCGCCCGGGTGACGACCTTCTTGCGCAACCATCTGGATCGCAAGGGCTTCATGGACGTGGAAACGCCCATGCTGACCCGCGCCACGCCGGAGGGCGCCCGCGATTATCTCGTGCCCAGCCGCACCCATCCGGGCCAGTTCTTTGCCCTGCCACAGTCACCCCAGCTTTTCAAACAGTTGCTGATGATGGGCGGCATCGACCGCTACTACCAGGTGGTGCGCTGTTTCCGCGACGAGGACCTGCGTGCCGACCGCCAGCCCGAATTCACCCAGGTCGATATCGAGACATCGTTCCTGGACGAGGAGGGCATCATGCAGCTCATGGAGGGCATGATCCGCGAACTGTTCGCCGAGGTGTTGGGCGAGCGCCTGCCCGAGTCATTCCCGCGCATGACCCATGCCGAGGCCATGGCTCGTTATGGTTCCGACAAGCCGGACCTGCGCATCCCGTTCGAGCTGACGGAAGTCGCCGATCTCCTGCGCGAAGTCGATTTCAAGGTGTTCGCCGGCCCGGCCAACGATGCGGACGGCCGCGTCGCGGCGCTGCGCGTGCCGGGCGGCGGCCGGCTTTCGCGCAAGGACATCGACGGCTACACCGAGCTGGTAGGCCGCTACGGCGCCAAGGGCCTGGCCTACATCAAGGTCAACGAGCGCGCTGCCGGGGCCGCGGGCCTGCAATCGCCCATCGTTAAATTCCTCCCCATCGAGGTGATCGAGGCCATGCTGGCGCGCTGCGGCGCCGAGGACGGCGATCTGGTGTTTTTCGGCGCCGACAAGGCGCGCGTGGTGAGTGAATCGCTGGGCGCGCTGCGCCTGCGCCTGGGGCAGGATCTGGATTTGGTTGCGGCGGGTTGGCGGCCGTTGTGGGTGGTGGACTTCCCCATGTTCGAGTGGGACGAACAGACCCAGCGCTTCCAGGCCCTGCATCATCCCTTCACTGCGCCGCGGGTGAGCGATGCCGCCGCGCTGGCGGCCGATCCGGGGCGGGCGGTGTCGCGCGCCTACGACATGGTGCTCAATGGCACCGAGCTGGGTGGCGGTTCGGTGCGCATCCATCGCCCCGAAATGCAACAAGTCGTGTTCAACCTGCTGGGCATCGGGCGGGAGGAGGCCGAGGAGAAATTCGGCTTCCTGCTCGATGCCCTCAAGTACGGCTGTCCACCCCATGGCGGGCTCGCCTTCGGGCTCGACCGGCTGGTGATGTTGATGGCCGGCGCCAAAAGCATCCGCGATGTCATCGCCTTTCCCAAGACCCAGACCGCCAGTTGCCCGCTCACCCGCGCGCCGGGACCCGCCAGCGAGGCGCAGCTGCGGGAGCTGGGCATCCGTCTGCGCGGCGCGCCGGCTGGATAAGCTGTTCACTGTCTCGCGCGGTCTTGAGGGTGTGAAAGAATCGCTGCATCGGGGATCAGTCGATGCGGCGAGCCTAGCGGAAATCCGAACACGACGCCCCGTATTCGAGTTCGGAAACGGATTTTGCTATAGCTTTTTAGAACTTGTTGGGTTTGATGCGGGCGGACTGGTCGATACAGGCATCGAAGGCGGCGCCTTCAGGTTCGCGTTCGATGCGCGCCAGTCGATCCTGCTCGAAAAACACTGTCAGACGGCATTTTTCTTCATCACGCCGGTTCCGGTGGTAAAATACGTAGTCCCAGCGATCGGCGTCGAACAGGTTTTTGAGGACGGGTCGACCTAGCAGATATTGCACTTGGTCCCGGGTCAAGCCGGGCGCGAGCTGATCCACGGCCGCACGATCCAGCGAGTTGCCTTGGCGAATCTCCGGTTTGTACACGAAGCATCCTCCAGAGAGGGCGCCGAGCGTCAGAATCAAAGGCAGGATCAATCGTTTCATGGGGCTCACAGTCCGTTCGAGGCACGTCATCTTAGCGAAAAACAAACCGGGTGACGATGGGTTTTCCGGAATGGAGCGCACCAAATTGGAATCCAAGGATATTCGCAAGGTCGGCCTGAAGGTCACGCTGCCCCGCCTCAAGATCCTGGAGATGCTCGAAGCGGGGGACACCCGCCACATGAGCGCCGAAGATCTTTATCGGGCACTGCTCGATTCAGGCGAGGAGATCGGGCTGGCCACGGTCTACCGGGTGCTGACCCAATTCGAGAGCGCCGGGCTCGTCAATCGCCTCAATTTCGAAAGCGGCCACTCGGTTTTCGAAATCAATCAGGGCGCCCATCACGACCACATGCTGTGTGTGAAGTGTGGGCGCGTGGACGAGTTCATGGACGATGCCATCGAGGCGCGCCAGGCGTCGATTGCGAAGCGCATGGGCTATGAGATGACCGATCACAGCCTCTACATCTATGGCATTTGCCCGGATTGTCGGCACAAGCCATCCGCCGCCACGCCCGGTGACAGCGCCGATCAGACCACGGTTACATCCGACTGAAGCGCCTGGGCACGCATTTCGCGGGCGTGCTCCCGGGTGCGTTCGGTGATCGTGCGCCCGCCCAGCATCCGCGCCAGTTCTTCCGTGGTTTCCGATTCCGACAGGCGCTGAACCACGGTATGGGTTTCATCCTGGCGCACCTGCTTGGACACGCGGTAATGCTGCCGGGCAAACGCGGCAACTTGGGCCTGGTGGGTGACGCACAGGATTTGGCCGTGGCGCGCCAGTTGCGCCAAGCGCTGGCCGATCAGCTCGGCCACTGCGCCACCGACGCCGGCATCCACTTCATCAAAGATCATGCAGCCCGCCGGGGCATGGGCCGCCGCCACCACGGCAATGCCCAGCGCAATACGCGACAGTTCCCCGCCCGAGGCAACGCGCGCCAGAGGTTTCAGCGGCTGCCCTGGATTCATGCTGATGGTGATGTCCACACGCTCTTGCCCATGCGGGGAGAGACGATCGAGTTGAGTCTCCACCTCAATGGCGATGCGGGCATGAGGCAGGCCCAACATGCGCACTTGTTCCTCGATCTGTCCGGCCAGCCGTAGCGCGGTGGTGCGCCGCGCTGCGCCCAGGATTTCGGCAGCTTGTGCATATGCGCCCCACAATTGTGTCTCACGAGCCTGCAATTCCGCCTGCCGGTCGGCGCTGTGCGCCAAGGCCACCAGTTCCTGACGCAGTCGCAGTTGGGCGTCAGGCAGTTCCTCGGGTGGGCAATGGTGCTTGCGCGCGAGATGGTGGTAGCACGCAATCCGCGCCTCCAGCCAGGCCAGGCGCTCGGGATCGACCTGGGTGTCGGCCAGATAGTGCGCCAGCGCCCGTTCGGCTTCCTGGGCAGGGATCAGTGCCTGATCCAGCAGCAGGGTGATTTCATCCAGACGGGGATCGAGTCGACGCGCCTCGTCCATGTCACGGTGGGCCTGCTGCAACAGACGCAAGACTTGCGGCCCTTCGCCGTCGAGTCGTTCCAGGGCGTCCTGCGCCAGCGCCAACAACCGTTCGCCATGGGCCTGGCGTTTGTGCTCGGCAACCAGCTCCGCCCATTGCGCGGCCTGCGGCGCCAAGTCGTCCAGTTCGGCGATCTGGATCTCCAGCCACTCCTTTTGCGGTCCCTTGTCGCCTCCTGTGCCCTGCAGGAGCGCCAGCGCATCCAGAACTTCCTTGAGTTCGCCGTGGGCGTGTTCCACAGCCGCCAGCAGGGCATCGTGGCCGCCGATCCGATCCAGCAGGCTGCGCTGCGCCGCGCTGTGCAGCAGGGATTGGTGCGCGTGTTGACCATGAATTTCCACCAGCAACGGCCCCAGGGTGCGCAGGGACTGCGCGGTGACGCTGCGGCCATTGATGGTAATCCGGGAACTGCCATCGCGTTGCAGCACCCGGCGCAACTGACAGGCATCCCCATCGTCCAGCGCCTCGTCACTGAGCCAGCGCGCTGCCTCGGGCAGGGCTTGCAGGTCGAATTCGGCGCTCAGTTCCGCTCGCGTGGCGCCTGCGCGGATCAGGTCGGTGCGGGCGCGATCGCCCAACAACAGACCCAGGGCATCGATGAGAATGGATTTGCCCGCGCCGGTTTCGCCCGTCAGGGCGGAGAAACCGGCCCCGAAATCCAGTTCGAGGTGGTCGATGAGCGTGTAGTTGCGGATTTCCAGGCGTGTCAGCATGCCGGGCGGGCCTCAGGGGATCGGTTGGCTGCCCCAGCGCAGCTTGCTGCGCAGGATCCGGAAATAATCATGGTTGCTGGGGTGGATCAAGGTCAGCGCGAAATCGCTGCGGCGGATGCGCACGCAGTCCCCGTTGCGCAGCTCGACGCTGCTCTGCCCATCCCAGGTGACCTGCACGGGATTGGTGTTGCGCGCCGCGATGCGGATCTCGATTTCCACCGCGGCGTTCACCACCAAGGGCCGATCAGCCAGGGCGTGAGGGCAGATCGGCACCAGGGTGATGGCTTGGAGCTGCGGGTGCATCACCGGACCGCCACCCGAGAGTGCATAGGCCGTGGAGCCAGTGGGCGTCGCCACGACCAGCCCGTCGGCACGGTGGTTGTTGACGTAACGGCCATCGATGTAAGTGTCGAATTCGATCATGCGCGCGACGTGGTGCTTGTTGATGACGACATCGTTGAGCGCCGTATCCCGGTGCAGGACGGTATCCTCGCGTAGCGCGGTGCCTTCCAGCAGAAAGCGCTGGTCGGTCTGGTAATCGCCGGCCAGGATGGTGTCCAGCGCCAGCTCCATCTGGGCGGGCGGAATATCCACCATGAAACCCAGGCGACCCAGGTTGATGCCCACCAGCGGCACCTGTTCGGGACCCACCGCCCGCGCCGCATCCAGAAACGTGCCGTCCCCACCGATCACGATGACGAGATCCACCTGCCGGGCAATGTCGCTGCGCGCGAGCAGCGGTAGCGTGGGATCCGGACTGGCCGCCTGGCAGCGTTCGTCGAGCAGGATGCGGCAGCCGCGTCGCAGCAGGTAGGCCGCCAGTGGCGCCAGGGTCGCCGCCAGTTGGGCGTTGGCGGGATTGCCGATCAGGCCGATGGTCGCGAAGCGCGGTGGCGATTTGGGCATGGGGCGAGCCTTGTCTTTTCAAGGCCGGACAGTGTGTGACAAGTCGTTGACACTGTTTGTCGGCCGTTGCTATGGTGACGATTGGCACTCCGTCTGGCTGAGTGCCAAGCGATCTTGGACAGAGCCATTCTGGGTGAGGATGATGTCAACGACAACACCGCATGCCCTGGGCGAACGGGCGCAGATCATTCTGAAAACCCTGATCGACCGCTTCATCCGTGAAGGTGAGCCGGTCGGGTCGCGTACCATTGCCCGGGAAAGCGGATTGGATCTCAGTCCCGCGTCGATTCGCAATGCCCTGCTCGATCTGGAAGAACAGGGATTTTTGCAGTCTCCGCATGCCTCTGCCGGCCGCGTGCCCACGGTGCGCGGCTATCGTTTGTTTGTCGATAGCCTGCTGACAGTCCAGCCGCTGGAGTCCGCGCAGTTGGCCCTGCTTGAGCAGGGTTTCGTGGCCGACGAGACCGCGACTCGCCAGCAGGTCATTGATACCGCGTCCCGTCTGCTCTCCGGCATTACCCATATGGCGGGCGTTGTCACCTTGCCGCGCCGCGAGCAACTGGGTTTGCGCCATATCGAATTTCTGCCGTTGTCTGGGCATCAGGTCCTCGCCGTGCTGGTCTTCGAGGGCCAGGAGGTGCAAAACCGGATTCTCAAGGTAGAACGTCCCTTCAGCGCCTCCGAATTGCAGCAGGCCTCCAACTACCTCAATACCCTGTTCGTGGGAAAAGGCATCCAGCAGGTTCGCGATGCCATCGTCGACGAAATGCGGCGCACGCGGGCGGACATGGATGAGCTGATGCGCGCCGCGGTCGAACTGGCCAGCGTGGTGTTCGACGCCCCCGACGAGGCTGATTACGTCATTGCCGGTCAGTCCAACCTGATGGATTTCAAGGAGCTTTCCCATGTGGAGAAGCTCCGGGCGCTGTTTGATGCATTTACCGCCAAGCGTGAGATGTTGCACCTGCTCGATCAGGCGCTACAGGGAGAGGGCGCGCAGATTTTCATCGGCGAGGAATCGGGCTATCGCGTGCTGGATGACTGCAGCGTGGTGACGGCGCCCTACCGCGTCAACGGTCAGGTGGTGGGGGTGTTGGCGGTGATTGGGCCGACCCGTATGGCTTATCAGCGCGTCATACCGATTGTCGACATCACCGCGCGGCTGCTTGGCAGTGCCTTGAATTTATCCAATTGATCCCCATCATAGGGCCGCGGTGACGCTCGCTGAAGGCGAGTGCGGCGCCTTTTATTTTGTATTTATGGCATCCGGCGAGGGAGCGGCCTCATGAACCCATCCGATATGAACAACGATTTGTCCCCGCAAGACGGCGCGACCACGGACTCTGGAAGCGCTGGCGGCGATAATCTCCAGACGCGCCTCGCCGAGGCCGAGCAGAAGGCCGGCGAGCACTGGGAGCTTTACTTGCGTGCCCGCGCCGATCTGGAAAACCAGCAGCGCCGGATGGCGCGGGAGCTGGAAAATGCTCACAAATATGGCCTGGAGCGCTTCGTGAACGAGCTGCTACCGGTCAAGGACAGCCTGGAACTGGGCCTGGCGGCCTCCGGCACGGAGCAGACCGGACCCCAGGCCCTGCGCGAGGGCATGGAGCTGACGCTCCGCATGCTGGGCGCGGCCCTGGAAAAATTCGGCGTGCGCGAAATCGCGCCGCAAGGGGAGGTGTTTGATCCCCAGTGGCATGCGGCTGTTTCCATGCAGGAATCCGCCGAGGCGCCGGAAAACACGATTCTGCACGTCATGCAAAAGGGTTATGCCCTGAACGATCGGCTGATCCGGCCCGCCATGGTGGTCGTGGCGCGCGCTCCGGGCGGCTGACGCCTTGGGGCATTGAAACCGATTCCTTCCATCCCCATGTTGGGGATAACGCAATTTCTGCTTTTTTGGATTTTTTGGAGTAGCTAAACCATGGGCAAGATCATCGGCATTGACTTGGGCACCACCAACTCTTGCGTGGCGGTGCTGGAGGGCGGCAAGCCCAAAGTGCTGGAAAACAGCGAAGGTGCTCGCACCACGCCTTCCATCGTCGCCTACACCAAGGACGGCGAAATCCTGGTCGGGCAGGCCGCCAAGCGCCAGGCCGTCACCAATCCGCAGAGCACGCTGCATGCCGTCAAGCGCCTGATCGGCCGCAAGTTCAGCGATGCAGTCGTGCAGAAAGACCTGCATCTGGCGACCTTCAAGATTGTGGCCGCCGATAACGGGGATGCTTGGGTCGAGGCCAGTGGCCGCAAGATGTCGCCCCAGGAAGTCTCCGCGCAGGTGCTGCGCAAGATGAAGAAGACCGCCGAGGATTACCTGGGCGAAACCGTCACCGAGGCGGTGATCACCGTGCCGGCCTATTTCAACGACGCCCAGCGCCAGGCCACCAAGGACGCCGGTCGCATCGCCGGGCTGGAGGTCAAACGCATCATCAACGAGCCGACCGCGGCGGCGCTTGCCTATGGCATGGACAAGCAACGCGGCGACAGCAAGATCGTGGTCTACGATCTGGGCGGCGGCACCTTTGATGTCTCGATCATCGAGATCGCCGAGGTCGAGGGCGAGCACCAGTTCGAGGTGCTGGCCACCAACGGGGACACCTTCCTGGGCGGAGAAGATTTCGACCTGCGCATCATCGATTATCTGGCCAGCGAGTTCCAGAAAGAAAACGGCATGGATCTGCGCAAGGATCCCCTGGCCATGCAACGCCTGAAAGAGGCAGCGGAGAAGGCCAAGATCGAGCTGTCCTCGAGCCAGCAGACCGAGCTCAACCTGCCCTATGTCACGGCGGACGCCAGCGGTCCCAAGCATCTCAATCTGAAGCTGACGCGTGCCAAGCTCGAAGCCCTGGTGGAAGATCTCATCGAGCGCACCATCGAGCCGTGCCGTTTGGCGCTGAAAGATGCGGGTCTGAAAGCTGCCGACATCAACGAGATCATCCTGGTGGGCGGCCAGACACGCATGCCGCGGGTGCAGGATGCGGTCAAGAGCTTCTTCGGCAAGGAACCGCGCCGGGATGTGAATCCCGACGAGGCAGTGGCCATCGGTGCCGCCATCCAGGCCGGCGTGCTGGCCGGTGATGTGCGCGATGTGTTGTTGCTGGACGTGACCCCGCTCACCCTGGGCATCGAGACCATGGGTGGGGTGATGACATCCTTGATCAAGCGCAACACCACGATTCCCACCAAGGCGTCGCAAGTGTTTTCCACCGCCGAGGATAACCAGTCCGCAGTGACCATCCATGTGCTGCAGGGCGAGCGCGAAATGGCGCGCCAGAACAAGTCGCTGGGCCAGTTCAACCTGGAAGGCATTGCGCCGGCGCCGCGCGGCATGCCGCAGATCGAGGTCACTTTCGACATCGATGCCAACGGCATCCTGCATGTCTCGGCCAAGGACAAGAACACCGGCAAGGAAGCCAACATCACCATCAAGGCCAGCTCCGGACTGACCGAGGAAGAGATTCAGCGCATGGTGAAGGATGCCGAAGCCCACGCCGAGGAGGATCGCAAGTTCCATGAGCTGGTCACCGCGCGCAACCAGGCCGACAGCCTGGCCTACGGGGTGGAAAAATCCCTGCGCGATCTGGGCGACCAGGTGGAAGCCGAGGAGAAAGGCCGGATCGAGGCCGCTTTGACGGCGGTGCGTGAGGCCATCCAGGGCGAGGACAAGGCGCTGATCGAGCAGTCCACCCAGGCCCTTGCGGAAGTTTCCGCGACCTTGGCGCAACGGGCTGCGGCAGCAGATCAGGCCAGGACCGAAGGGGCGGGCGCTGCCACGGGTGATGCCGATGTGGTGGATGCTGAGTTTCACGAGGTGAAGGACGACAAGTCCGCTTGATGCGACGGCAACGCGCCCGGGGATGATATCGATCGTCCCCGGGCGCGTTGGCGAATTGAGACCGGGCAGGGCGGCGCGCACTGCCGATTGATGCACGAAGGCGCAAGCATGGCGAAAGCGGATTATTACGAGACTCTGGGGGTGGCGCGGGACGCCGGTGAGGCCGAGCTGAAGAAGGCCTACCGGCGTCTGGCCATGAAATACCATCCCGACCGCAACCCCGGCGACAAGGCGGCCGAGGAACGCTTCAAGGAAATCGCCGAAGCCTGGGAAGTCCTTTCCAATCCGGAAAAGCGTGTCCTGTATGACCGCTTTGGTCATGCCGGCGTGAATGGGCCGGGCGGCGGCGCTGGCGGCGGCTTTGGGCAAGGCGATTTTGCCGAAGCCTTCGGGGACGTCTTCGGGAGCGTGTTCAGCGAAGTCTTCGGTGGCGGTCGCCGAGGTGGGCGATCGGGCGGCAGCTATCGCGGCGCCGATTTGCGCACCGTGGTGGAGATTGATCTGGAAGAGGCTGCGCGCGGTACCACGGTCGAAATCGAGGTGCCGGGGCATGAGACCTGTACCGCCTGTGGTGGCAATGGCGCGGAACCCGGCACCCAGCCGGTGACTTGTTCCACTTGCGCGGGGCAGGGGCAGGTGCGGATGCAGCAGGGGTTTTTCTCCCTGCAACAGACCTGCCCACGTTGCCGCGGGCGCGGAACCGTTGTCGAGTCCCCGTGCAAGGTATGCAGTGGCGCCGGGCGTATCCGGCAGGACAAGACCCTGTCGGTGAAGATTCCACCCGGCGTCGATACCGGTGATCGCATCCGCCTGGGCAGCGAAGGAGAGCCGGGTCAGGGTGGCGGTCCGGCAGGGGATCTGTATGTTCAGATCCAGGTGCGCGACCATGCGATTTTTCATCGTGAAGGCAAGGATCTCTTGTGCGAGATGCCAGTGAGCTTCACCACCGTTGCGCTGGGCGGGGAAATCGAGGTCCCCACGCTGGATGGCCAGGTCAACCTGAAGGTCCCCGCGGGTACACAGACCGGCAAGGTATTCCGTTTGCGCGGCAAGGGCATGCCGGGCCTGCGCGGCGCCGAGACCGGTGATCTCTTGTGCCGTGTGCAGGTGGAGACCCCGATCAACCTGACGGCAGAGCAACGCGAGCTGCTGGAACGCTTTGCGACCCTGATCGGGGCGGGTGAACGCCGCCACAGCCCGACTACCAGCGGGTGGCTGGATGGTGTGAAAGGCTTCTTTGATCGATTCACGACTTGAACTCCCGGGCCGGGGACATGGAGCGGCAAATGGCGCAGGTGGCGATTGCAGGGGCCGCGGGCCGGATGGGACGGGCGTTGATGGCAGCGGCCCAGGGACGCAGCGATCTGGCCATCACTGTGGCGCTGGAAGTCCCGACGTATCCCGCCTTGGGCCAGGACGCCGGCATTCTGGCGGGATTCGGACCGTTGGGCTTGCCACTGGTTGATGACCTGGCTGCCCAGCTTCAGCGTTTCGCGGTGCTGATCGAGTTCACCCGGCCCGAGCCCACCCTGGCCCATCTGGCACTCTGCCGCCAGCATGGCAAGGCCATGGTGATCGGGACCACCGGGCTGGATGCCGCCCAGCGGGCCACCGTGGCGGCCGCGGCGCGCGACATTCCGATCGTGCTCTCCCCCAACATGAGCGTCGGGGTCAATCTGACCCTCAAGCTGCTGGAAATGGCCGCGCAGGTGTTGGGCGATACCGTGGACATCGAGATTATCGAAGCCCACCACCGCCACAAGGTCGATGCCCCCTCGGGTACTGCGCTGCGTATGGGCGAGGTAATTGCCAGCACCCTGGGGCGCGATCTGAAAAGCTGTGCGGTGTATGGTCGTGAAGGTCAGACCGGTGCGCGTGAGCGGCGCACGATCGGTTTCGAAACCATTCGCGCAGGTGACATCGTCGGCGACCACACGGTGCTGTTTGCCGGCGAGGGTGAACGGCTGGAAATCACCCACCGCGCAACCAGCCGGGAAAACTTTGCGCAGGGCGCCCTGCGCGCCGCTGCGTGGCTGGCCGGGCGCCCGCCGGGGCTCTATGACATGGCGGATGTGTTGGGTCTGTGATCACCTCCGCATGGACATCCAGGGCCGAGACCCTTAAAATCAGAGCGGTTTGAATGCACTCGCTGGGCATTTGCCTCGGCACTCCGGCCTCGGAGTGGCCGTTGAGTCAGCGTCTCTTCCCGGGGGCGTGATCGCTGTTTCGGATGCAATGGATTTTCCGGGCGGGACGCAAATCCCGTTCCGTTTTCGCACGCCCGTGCCGGAGGTGGCCCCTTGTCTGTACCCGCCCTGCTCGTTCTTGAAGATGGCAGCGTGTTTTCCGGCCGTTCCTTGGGGGTTGCCGGCGTAAGCGCCGGGGAGGTGGTGTTCAACACCGCCATGACCGGCTATCAGGAAGTGCTGACCGATCCCTCCTATCATCGCCAACTGGTGACGCTGACCTATCCCCACATCGGCAACGTCGGCGTGAATGCGGCCGATGCCGAGTCCGACGGGGCGAAGGTCGCCGGCCTGATCATCCGGGACGCATCCCAGGTGGTCAGCAACTGGCGGGCCGAGCAAAGCCTGGAATCGTATCTCCAGTCCCAGGGCATCGCTGCCATTGCCGAGGTCGACACGCGCCGCCTCACCCGGCTGTTGCGCCAGAAAGGCGCCTTGCGGGGGGCAATCGTGGCAGGACAGGCCGATTCTCAGCGCGCCCCCGAGTTGGGACGGGAAGCCGCGCTGGCCTTCCCCGGCTTGCTGGGTCTGGATCTGGCTCGCGAGGTCAGTGCGCCTGCAGCCTATGTCTGGGAAGAACCGACAGTGTCGTTCGATGCCGACCGCAAGGCGCCGGCATTGGGCCGCTTCCATGTGGTGGCCTACGATTTCGGCATCAAGCGCAATATCCTGCGCTTGCTGGTAGATGAGGGGTGTCGGGTCACGGTGGTGCCGGCCACTACCACCGCTGCCGAAGTGCTGGCCATGGCGCCGGATGGGGTCTTCCTGTCCAATGGGCCGGGCGATCCGGAACCCTGTGACTACGCCATCTCGGCGATCCGGACTTTTCTGGAGCGAGGTGTCCCCTTGTTCGGAATCTGCCTGGGTCATCAGTTGCTGGGGCTGGCCAGCGGCGCACGCACGGTCAAGATGAAATTTGGCCACCACGGCGCCAACCACCCCGTGATGGACCTGGACAGCCGCCGGGTGCTGATCACCAGCCAGAACCACGGCTTTGCGCTGGATGAAGACAGCCTGCCGGATCAGCTGCGCGCCACTCACCGCTCGTTGTTCGACGGCACGCTGCAGGGCGTGATGCGCACCGATCGGCCGGCCTTCGGTTTCCAGGGCCACCCGGAAGCCAGCCCGGGACCCCACGACCTGCGGCCTCTTTTTGCCCGTTTCACCGAGATGATGGCGCGCCAGCGGGCGGCCTGAGCCCCTTACCGCCATCCGCCTGACTGACAGGTTTTCGCATGCCCAAACGTACCGATCTTTCCAGCATCCTCATCCTGGGCGCCGGCCCCATCGTCATCGGCCAGGCCTGCGAGTTCGACTACTCCGGCGCCCAGGCCTGCAAGGCGCTGCGCGAGGAGGGTTACCGGGTCATCCTGGTCAACTCCAATCCGGCGACCATCATGACCGATCCGGAGATGGCCGACGCCGTCTACATCGAGCCCATCCACTGGGCCACGGTGGCGCGCATCATCGAGGCGGAGCGTCCCGATGCCGTGCTGCCGACCATGGGCGGCCAGGTGGCGCTCAATTGTGCGCTGGACCTGGTGCGCGAGGGCGTTCTCGCGCAATTCGGTGTCCAGCTCATCGGCGCCAGCCAGGAGGCCATCCACATGGCCGAAGACCGCAACCTGTTCCGGCGCGCCATGACGGAAATCGGCCTGGCCACGCCGCATTCGGTGGTGGTGCATTCCATGGAAGAAGCGCTGGCCCAGCAGCCCGAGGTGGGCTATCCCACCATCATCCGCCCTTCTTTCACCATGGGTGGGTCCGGTGGCGGCATTGCCTACAACCGCGAGGAATTCCTCGCCATCGTCGAGCATGGCCTGGACCTGTCCCCCACCACCGAGGTGCTGCTGGAGGAGTCCGCCCTGGGCTGGAAAGAGTTCGAGATGGAAGTGGTCCGGGACCGGGCGGACAACTGCATCATCGTCTGCTCCATCGAAAACCTGGATCCCATGGGCGTGCATACGGGCGACTCCATTACGGTAGCGCCGGCGCAGACCCTGACCGACAAGGAATACCAGCGCATGCGCGATGCCTCCATCGCCGTACTGCGCAAGATCGGCGTGGACACCGGGGGCTCCAATGTCCAGTTCGCCATCAATCCGGCGGATGGCCGCATGGTGGTGATCGAGATGAACCCGCGGGTCTCCCGCTCCTCGGCGCTGGCCTCCAAGGCCACCGGCTTCCCCATCGCCAAGGTGGCCGCCAAGCTGGCGGTGGGCTACACCCTGGATGAGCTGAAGAACGACATCACCGGCGGCGTGACCCCGGCGTCCTTCGAGCCGGCCATCGACTACGTGGTCACCAAGGTGCCGCGTTTCACCTTCGAGAAATTCCCCCAGGCGGACGATCACCTCACCACCCAGATGAAATCGGTGGGCGAGGTGATGGCCATTGGCCGCAATTTCCAGGAATCGTTGCAGAAAGCCCTGCGCGGATTGGAAACCGGCGTGGACGGACTCACCGAGCGCATGCCGCTGCCCCAGACCGAGGAGGACTGGGCGCGCTTGCGCCAGGAACTGAGCGCGCCCCGTGGCGAGCGGCTGTGGTATGTGGCGGATGCCTTCCGCGCCGGGCTGGATCGTCAGCAGGTGTTCGATCTGACGGCGATCGATCCCTGGTTTCTGGTGCAGATCGAGGACCTGGTGCGCGAGGAAGGTCAGGTGCGCGAGGGCGGCCTGGCAAAGCTGGACGCCACCTGGTTGCGGGCGCTCAAGCGCAAGGGATTCTCCGACCGCCGTTTGGCCACGCTGCTCGCCACCGATGAGGGCGAGATCCGCGCCCTGCGTCATGGCTGGGGCATCCGTCCGGTCTACAAGCGCGTCGATTCCTGCGCTGCCGAGTTCGAGTCGGCGACGGCCTACCTCTATTCCACTTACGATGAGGAATGCGAGGCGGCGCCCACGACGCGGGAGAAGATCATGGTGCTGGGCGGCGGTCCCAACCGCATCGGCCAGGGCATAGAATTCGACTATTGCTGCGTCCACGCGGCACTTGCGCTGCGCGAGGATGGCTATGAGACCATCATGGTCAACTGCAATCCGGAGACGGTGTCCACCGACTACGACACCTCTGATCGGCTCTATTTCGAGCCCCTGACGCTGGAAGATGTGCTGGAGATCCTCGCCAAGGAAAACCCCAAGGGCGTGATCGTCCAGTACGGCGGTCAAACCCCCTTGAAGCTGGCGCGCGCCCTGGAGGCGGCCGGGGCACCCATTATCGGTACCAGCCCCGATTCCATCGATCTGGCCGAGGATCGCGAACGCTTTCAGGGGCTGCTGCACCGGTTGAAACTGAACCAGCCGCCCAACCGCACGGCCCGCAGCGCCGCCGAGGCGCTGCGCCTGGCACAGGATCTCGGCTTTCCCCTGCTGGTGCGACCGTCCTATGTGTTGGGCGGGCGGGCGATGGAGATCGTCTATGATGAGGGCGACCTGGAACGCTACATGACCCAGGCGGTGCAGGTCTCCCATGATTGTCCGGTGCTGCTGGATCGCTTTCTGGACGATGCGCTGGAAGTGGACGTGGACGCGATCTGCGACGGTGAGCAGGTGCTGGTGGCCGGGATCATGGAGCACATCGAACAGGCCGGGGTGCATTCCGGCGATTCCGCCTGCTCCCTGCCACCCTTCAGCCTCAGCGAGGATCTCCAGGCGCAGATGCGCGAACAGGTGCGCGTCATGGCCCATGGGCTCGGTGTGGTGGGGCTGATGAACACCCAGTTCGCCATCAAGGACGGCCAGGTCTACGTGCTGGAAGTCAATCCGCGCGCCTCGCGCACCGTGCCTTTCGTTTCCAAGGCAACGGGGGTGCCGTGGGCCAAGGTCGCCGCGCGCTGCATGGCAGGCCGCTCCCTGGCGGAACAAGGAATTACCGGCAGCATGACGCCGAAATCCTTTTATGCGGTCAAGGAATCAGTTTTTCCTTTCATCAAGTTCCCCGGCGTGGACCCCATCCTGGGACCGGAGATGAAGTCGACGGGGGAGGTCATGGGCGTGGGCCGTTCCTTCGGGGAAGCGTTCGCCAAGGCCCAGCTCGGTGCGGGCGTGGTGCTGAAACGGGGCGGGCGGGTGTTCCTCAGCGTGCGTGACGCGGACAAGCCGGCGGCCGTGGCGCTCGCCCGCACCCTCCTGGAGCGCGGCTTTGACATCGTGGCGACCCGGGGCACGGCGGCCGTTTTGGAATCCGCGGGCATTGCCTGCCAGCAGGTCAACAAGGTGACCGAAGGGCGCCCGCACGTGGTGGACATGATCAAAAACGACGCCATTGACCTGATCGTCAACACCACGGAAGGCAAGAAAGCGATTGCCGAGTCCCTGTCCATCCGTCGCGCCGCGCTGCAGCACAAGGTCACCTACTACACCACCCTGGCCGGGGCGCGGGCGAGCTGCCGTGCGCTGGATTATCTGGATAATGTGGAAGTGCACCGGTTACAGGATCTGCACAAGGAGCTCAAGTCATGACAAGGATTCCCATCACCGTCCGCGGCGCCGAATTGCTGCGCGAGGAACTCGCGCGCCTGAAAAAACAGGATCGGCCGCGCATCATTGCTGCCATTGCCGAGGCCCGTGCCCATGGGGACCTCAAGGAAAACGCCGAATATCATGCCGCCCGTGAGCAGCAGGGCTTCGTCGAGGGGCGCATCGCCGAGATCGAGGCCAGACTCTCGAATGCCCAGGTGATTGATGTGTTGGCGCTGGAGCCCTCGGATCGGGTGGTGTTCGGCGCCACCGTCGACCTGGTGGATGAGGATACCGGCGAAGAACTGACCTATCGCATCGTTGGCCAGGATGAAGCCGACATCAAGGCGGGCCTGCTGTCCATCAATTCCCCCATTGCCCGCGCGTTGGTGGGGAAGCGGGAAGGGGATGTCGTTGTCGTGGAAATCCCCGCTGGTAGCCGCAGCCTGGAGATTGTCAAGGTCCGCTATCTGTGACGACGCGGCTGGGCAGCCCGGCTTCCCATCTGCTGGCCCTGTGGTTGGGCGCGCAACTGGCGGTGGGTTATGGCGTCGCGCCCCTGCTGTTCGCCCGCTTGCCGGATCCGGTGCTGGCCGGCGCTCTGGCGGGAGAGTTGTTCCGCTTTATTTTCCTGAGCGGGATTCCCGTCTTGCTGCTGGCCCTGTGGAAAATGCCGACGGTGACGTTACGCTGGCCGCGTTTTTTCCTGTATGCAGCCATGGCCAGCGTGACGCTTCAGGCATTGGCACTCCAGCCCCTCATGGCGCATTTCAAATCCTTGGGGTCGGATGCGCGTACCAGCTTTCTCGTGGTCCATGGCGCCAGCCAGATTCTCTACGCCGGCATCAGTCTGATGCTGCTGGCGGTGTTGTTCGCGCCGCGTCGCCCGGGCTGACTGCTGCTGTCCTCGCGCGTGCGTTGGCCACAGGCGCTTGATGGCGTAACAGGGACATGCGCCCGCGCAGGCGCAGCCAGCGGGGATGAAACCGCCGCAGCGTCTTTTTGAAGCGCGGCAACGCCTGCGGCGCGGGCTCGGGGCCGTAGCGCAAGGCCAGGTATTGCTCACACAGATCGCCGAGCAGGATATGCCAGGCCGGCTCGGCTGCGGCGCAGCGGGCCAGATAATCCCGCGGCCCCTCCCCCGCTCGAACTGGATAGCCCGCCCGTGACAGCCGACGGGTCAGGCGGCCGAAACCTGTGGCCACGGGATCATCATCAGGGCGATAGTCCCGCCGGCGTCCCATCCACAGTCCCACCATCGCGCCCATGCCCACGGTGATGAGCGTCATCCAACCCATCATCCGTCCCGGTTCGACCGACTCAAAACCCAACTGCGTCAGCGTCGTGCGTTGCTTTTCCGGGCCATAACCCAGCACCCAGTCATTCCAGCGGTAGTTCACTGCGTCCCAGCTCAGCCGCAGGCGTTGCAGCGTTTGGCTCTCGCGCAGCAGGCGCACCGGTGCCGACAGTTCACCCGCCAGCGCTGCGGCTGCACCGTCCTCGATCCGCTCCGGCGCGACGGCCGCGGTGGGATCGATGCGCACCCATCCCCGGTCTGCGAGCCAGATTTCAGCCCAGGCATGGGCGTCGGCCTGGCGCACGATCAGATAATCCCCCAGGGGATTGGTCTCGCCGCCCTGGTAGCCGGTCACCACGCGCGCAGGGACCCCGGCTGCCCGCATCAGGAACACAAAGGCGCCGGCATAGTGTTCGCAAAACCCGCGCCGGGTGTTGAATAGAAAATCGTCGATCCCGTTTGGGCCCAAGGGTGGCGGGTCGAGGGTGTAGTAGAAGGGCGCTTGTCGGAACAAAGTCAGCGCTGCGCGGGCGCGCTCCGCCGGATCGGTGAGGCGCGCCTGCCACTGTTCAGCGAGCGCGCGTGCCGCGTTATTGCCTTTTTCGGGCAGCGCCAAGGCGCGTCCGCGCAGGTCCGGATTGAGTTCCTGGGCAAGTCGGTAGTTCAAATAGGAGCTGGCTTTGTAACGCAGGCGTTCTTCTACCGGCTTGTCCTCGATCGCCTCGCGTCCTGTGAGCCGTGCCTGGGGACGCTCCAGCTGGGCGGGAACGTCGAGCAGCGGCAGCCAGGGTTGTCCCTGGGGTTCCAGTGTGATCTCGTAGCTCAGCGGCGTGCTCAGAGGGGTCAACGGCGTCGGGTTGGTTTCGGCAGGTTGCCGGGTGCGCCAGGTTTGACCGTCGTAATCCCAGAGCACCAGGGCGCGCCAATAACGGGATGCTGGCGGCGGTGTGGGGCCGAAGAAGCGCGCACGAAAGGCCACCGCGCCGGATTGGCCCAGCGCCGCGATGGCGCCGGGGGCCATGTGGTCGCTCAGTCCGAATCGGGTGGTACCGGTATCCCGAGGAATGCTCCACAACGGCCCGGGCAGACGGGGAAACAGCAGGAACAGAATCAACATCAGGGGCAGCGCCTGGGCCAGGAGC
>JBARUT010000053.1:0-2195 GCA_049645885.1 Candidatus Macondimonas sp. | reverse complement strand
CCATCGGCTGCATCCAGTCGCAGAAATGCCATACCGGGCGTTGTCCCAACGGGGTCACCACCCATACCCCTTGGCGCACCCGCGGACTGGACCCGGCGCTCAAGTCGGTGCGCCTGGCCAACTACCTTATCGGCCTGCGCCGTGAACTGACTGCCCTGGCCCGCGCTTGTGGCGAAGTCCATCCCGCCCTGGTGGGCCTGGACCGGCTGGCGCTGGTTGAACAGGGCTACCGGGTCCAGGATCTGCAAACCATCCTGGCTTACGCCCCCGGCATGGGCCTGCCAGACCCGCAATCTCGCGCCGAACTGGCCGCCTTGATGGCGCCCTTGTTCGAAGATCAGTTGCGCACCCCCACCACACGGGTAAGCTAGCGTCCATGGGATGGCGCTTCACCAAAATGCACGGGCTTGGCAATGACTTCGTGGTCCTCGACGGGGTGCGCCAATCCCTTGCGCTCTCCGCGGCGCAGGTCAGGGCATTGGCGGATCGTCACTTCGGCATCGGCTGCGACCAACTGCTGCTGGTGGAACGGGCCCAGGGCGGCGAAGCCGATTTTCGCTACCGCATCTTCAATGCCGATGGCGGCGAAGTGGCCCAGTGCGGCAACGGCGCCCGCTGCTTTGCGCGCTTCGTGGTCGAGGAAGGCCTGACCGCCAAGCGGGAAATCATGGTTGAAACCCGTGCCGGCCTGCTGCGGTTGTATCTGGAAAACGATGGTCAGGTGCGCGTCAACATGGGCGTACCGCGGCTTGCGCCTGCGGAGATTCCCTTGCTCGCCGCACAACAAGCCCTGCGTTATCCCCTGGGGCCTGCGCCATCTTGGCAGGTGGGCGCCGTTTCCATGGGGAATCCCCATGCCGTGCTCGTCGTCCCTGATGTAGCTACGGCGCCCGTCGGCGCGTGGGGACCGGCGATCCAGGCCCTGCCTGATTTCCCTGAGGGCGTGAATGTGGGTTTCATGGAAACGGTGGCGCGGGATCACATCCGCCTGCGCGTGTTTGAGCGCGGCAGCGGGGAAACCCTGGCCTGCGGCAGCGGGGCCTGTGCGGCGGTGGTGATCGGCCGGCTGTGGGGAGAGTTGGAACCTGACGTCAGCGTGGATCTGCCCGGCGGGCGGTTGCGGATCCACTGGGCGGGCGCGGGTGAACCGGTGTGGATGACCGGACCGGCCGTGCGTGTATTCGACGGACAACTGTCCGAAGGCCCGGCCTGATCCATGCCGACCACGCCACCCACGGAACAGGAAGAACGCGACCGGGTGCTGGCCTATCTGCGTAGCCATCCGGACCTGCTCGACCGCTATCCCGACCTGCTGGCGGATCTCATCATTCCCCATGGCGCCGGCTCGGCCTCGCTCATCGAGCGCCAGGTACAGGTGCTGCGGGAGCGCAACCTGCGCCTGGAAGGCACCCTGGATGAATTGCTGCGTCATGCGCGCCAGAATGAAGCATTGCTGGACAAGGTTCATGAACTCGCGCTGACCTTGCTGTGCAGCGCCGATCTGAGCGCCCGCATCGAAGCCTTGGTGCACGCCTTGGTGCGTCATTTTCACGCCGAAATGGTGCGTCTCGTGTTACCTGCCCAGCATCCCGCCGCGCGCCTTGAACGCGCCGATCCCTTGTGTCTCGCGCTGGAAGATTGGCCTGGCCCGCCTGCGGAAGGCGAACCACGCTGCGGCCCTCTGGATCCGGCGCTGGCTGGTTGGCTGTTCCCGGCGCCGGATGGAGCGCCGGCTTCGGCTGCCTTGATTCCGCTACCGGGGAAGCTGGGTGTGCTGCTCATCGGCAGTCACGACCCCCACCGTTTCCATCGCCACATGGGCACGGACGTACTGCGGCGGCTGGGGGACTTGGCCGGCGCCACCCTGAAGGAGTTCGGCGCACTGGCGGAGGCGCCGCAGTGAAGGCCGCGCTGGACGGCTTCCTGGCGGAACTGGCCCGCAACGGGCGCCATTCCCTCCATACCGTGGCCGCCTACCGCCGTGATTTGACGGCCCTTTGCGCTTGGTGCGCCCTACAGGGGATCAGCGCCTGGCCTGAACTCACCACCGCCCAATTGCAACTGTGGCTGGCCGAGGGCCACGACGGGGGATTGAATCCGCGCACCCTGGCGCGGCGCCTCTCGGCGGTGCGGACACTGTATCGCCATCTGCGGCGCACGGGGCAGGTCCACCAGCTGCCTGCCCAGGCCCTGCG
>JBARUT010000052.1:0-4130 GCA_049645885.1 Candidatus Macondimonas sp. | reverse complement strand
TTTTAAATATCAGATGAGATTTAAGAATCTCAAGTGTCTCAAAAAGGAGACGAAAACATAATGACTGACTGACATTATGCGGTTAGGACTCCCGCATACGAAAAAGGTTCAGTCTGCCGCCATCAGCTTCAATTTTGAAGTGCGACACCATTCTGCAAGTTGCGGATTTTTTGTGAGAAGAATTCGGGCCGAGTTTCATGGTCGAGGCATCGCCGAGGTCCGCGATTCATTGGACAGGAAATTGAATTGCCCCGGGATTCATGAAGGCCGGGTGGTTCAAGCCAGGCTGCTTCGTGGAGGTTTGGCTGGGGAGATGCTGGTCGTCGTTTGCATCAGCTTCTGCCGGTGAGATGTATCCGATGGGGCTGTGAATGGGGTTGGTAGTATGTCCTTCACCTCAGCAAGCGGTCGATCAGCTCATCGTCAATCATGGGCTTTCTGCATCTTGCCATGGGATCCTCTTCGGACCACTATAATGGATCAGCATACAGAATTTTCTACACCCTCCCATCAATTAGCCCTATGTTTCCTAAAAATATTCCGAACTGTCGCTAATCTTTCCCTCTGCATAGTCCATCGCCTTGATACTTCCGTTCAAGCTAAATCTAACCACCTTGAAATGACCAGAGGCCATTGGTACCGCGATCCCGATAATGCCCGACTTCTTGATTATTTCATGTATCAAATCAAATTCTGTCAGTATAAGCTCTGACCTCCCATCATTTACGCTGCAAATTGTATTCATAGACAGAGCTGAGTGCTCGGAATTAACAAGCACCGGATACATGTTTTTGTCCTCGCATACAATGTCTGCAATTAATACATGCGCACATTTGTTTAAATTCTTGAAGCAGCGATATACCAAAGCCTTCGAAAAATTGTCTTGTTGTGTTCCGGCAACCATGTCGCCATTATCGGCTCTAACCACAATCCAATCCCCAAAGTGCTTTTCCTCTGCACCAGCATTGCTGCTCAATAAGAGCACCATAATCAAAGCAAGCACAAGCCTCATACCAACCTCCTTGAAAGATAACATTAAGTATATGGAAAACTTCTGCGTTTAAACACGGAATATTTCCGCATATCCCGAACAAATACTACGCAGTGTGTGCATTCCGAATTGGACGACAATTTGACAAAAAGGTTGTTGTTTAATGATCACCTGAAAACTCCATCGCCACTCTTTCATGGGTCCCCATACAAGACGGCTGCCGCTCAATTCTGGGACATTTCTGTATATCCCGCATGGCCGCAGAAACTCGTCTTTCTCCAGCGCAAAAGCAAAGGTGCCGGCAACTGGCAAGCCGTGTTCGGGCGTGGATCGCAGCGTAGCCCGGCTCCCATTAATGTTGCCCGTGGTGCCCGCACGATTTAAGCGCGACCGAGATTGAAGTCTTCCTGACGCATCTCGCGATAGTCGACAAGGTGTCGGCCTAAATCCGGAACCACGCCAAGAGCGCGCCGCGATTTCTTTATCGGCAGGTGCTGAAGATTAATGAGCCGTGGCTGACGGACGTCGCGTCGGTGCGCCAGGGCAAGCGTTTGCCGGTGGTGCGGGCGCCGACGCCCGATGGCGCAGCCCGCCCCCGGTCCCCGCTGCAAGGCGGCTTTTGATAAGCTGGGGGCTTTTCCTATGAGGGCTCACGGTGGCGGTACGCACGCGCGTCAAGATCTGCGGTATCACGCGGCTCGACGATGCCCTGCGCGCCGCGGATATCGGGGCGGACGCCATTGGTTTGGTGTTCTATCCCAAGAGTCCCCGTTTCCTGGAACCCGCTGCCGCGGCGCGCTGGATTCACCGGGTGCCGGCCTTCTTGACCGTGGTGGGCTTGTTTCTGGATGCCGAGTCGTCGACAGTCGAGGGCGCGCTGTCTGCGCTCCCCTTAGAGCTGCTGCAATTCCACGGGCGCGAGTTGCCGGGCGATTGCCTGCGCTACGGTCGGCCCTACATCAAGGCGCTGGGAATGGGCGGCGAGACGGATATGCTGGCCGAGGCCCGCGCCCATGGGCTGGCGCGTGGCATGCTGCTCGACAGTCATGCGCCGGGCGAGGCGGGCGGGCGGGGGATCGGGTTTGCCTGGGACCGCATTCCCGCCGAGCGTCCCTTGCCGCTGATCCTGGCGGGGGGGTTGGATGCCGGCAATGTGGCGGGGGCGATTCGCCAGGTGCGGCCGATGGCGGTGGATGTGAGCAGTGGCGTGGAGAGCGCCCCCGGCGTGAAGGATTCCCTGCGTATGCATGACTTTATGGAGAGTGTGAGGCGTGCCGATGCCGAAAGTTGAATTGCCGGGGGGCGCGCTCCCCGATGCCCGGGGCCATTTCGGTCCCTACGGGGGGCGCTTCGTCCCAGAGACCCTGATGGCGGCGCTGGAGATGCTGGCGCAGGCCTACCACGAGGTCGGGCAAGACCCTGATTTCCGCCGCCGGC
Source organism: Candidatus Macondimonas sp. (assembly GCA_049645885.1). Classification (GTDB taxonomy): domain Bacteria; phylum Pseudomonadota; class Gammaproteobacteria; order UBA5335; family UBA5335; genus Macondimonas. The sequence continues at coordinate 1,702 of JBARUT010000052.1, read as the reverse complement.
TGGACCTGGACCTGGCCCACTACGTCGGCCGGCCGTCGCCGCTCTATCTGGCCGAGCGGCTCACCCGAGAGGTGGGCGGGGCGCGCATCTATCTCAAGCGCGAGGATTTGAACCACACCGGCGCGCACAAGATCAACAACACGGTGGGGCAGATCCTGCTTGCCCAGCACATGGGCAAGCACCGCATCATCGCCGAGACCGGCGCCGGCCAGCATGGCGTGGCCACGGCAACGGTGGCGGCGCGATTGGGGCTGGCGTGTGTGGTGTACATGGGGGCCGAGGACGTCAAGCGTCAGGCCCCCAACGTCTATCGCATGAAGCTGTTGGGTGCCGAGGTGCGTCCGGTGGAATCCGGCAGCCGCACGCTGAAGGACGCCATGAACGAGGCCATGCGCGACTGGGTCACCCATGTGGACGACACCTTCTATGTCATCGGCTCGGTGGCCGGACCGCATCCCTATCCCATGATGGTGCGGGATTTCCAGTGCATCATCGGTCGGGAAACCCGCGAGCAGATGCTGGCCCTGGAAGGGCGGCTGCCCGACGCGCTGGTGGCCTGCGTCGGGGGCGGATCCAATGCCATGGGCCTGTTCCATCCCTTCCTGGCCGATACGGCGGTGGCGCTGTATGGCGTGGAGGCGGCGGGCCACGGTCTGGATTCCGGTCAGCATTCGGCGCCGCTGTCGGTTGGCCGGCCGGGCGTGCTGCACGGCAGCCGCACCTATCTGTTGGATGACGCCGATGGGCAGATCCAGGAAGCGCATTCCATCTCGGCGGGGCTCGATTATCCGGGGGTCGGCCCCGAGCACAGCTGGCTGAAGGATTGCGGTCGTGCGCACTACGTCCATGCCGACGATGAGGAGGCCATGGCGGCCTTTCATCGCCTGACGCGCACCGAAGGCATCATTCCGGCGCTGGAAAGCGCCCATGCGCTGGCCTATGCCGAACGCCTCGCGGCGCGCATGTCACCGGAGCAGATCATCGTGGTGAATCTGTCCGGTCGCGGCGACAAGGACATTCCCACCATCGCGGCCCGGGAGGGGATCGTCCTATGAGCATCCCGCCGGTTGAATCCCGCATCGACCATCGTTTTGCCGCCTTGCGGGCGCAGAATCGGGCGGCCCTGGTGACTTATCTGATGGCTGGCGATCCGGATGCCGGGACCACGGTCGCGCTGATGCATGCGCTGGTGGCTGGCGGAGCCGATGTGATCGAGCTGGGCGTACCGTTCTCTGATCCAGTGGCGGATGGGGAGGCCATCCAGCTTGCCGCCGGTCGCGCCTTGCGCGCGGGCATGACGGTTCATGGCGTGCTGGATCTGGTGCGCCGCTTCCGCACGGACGATGCCGAGACGCCGGTGGTGCTGATGGGCTATCTCAACCCCATCGAGCGCATGGGCTACGGGGCGTTCGCCCAGGCTGCCACCACCGCAGGGGTGGATGGGGTGCTGACGGTCGACCTGCCGCCGGAGGAGGGGGAGGGCCTGCTGCCGGCGCTGCGCGAAGCGGGTTTGGCGCCCATTTTCCTCGTCGCCCCCACCACTACCGATCAGCGCATGGCCTGGATCTGCGACCAGGCGCAGGGCTTCGTCTATTACGTCTCGCTCAAGGGCGTGACCGGCGCCGCCAGCCTGGATCTGGCGGCGGTGGGCGATCGCCTGGCGGTGCTGCGGCGCCTGACCCGATTGCCGGTGGGGGTGGGC
>JBARUT010000051.1:0-1875 GCA_049645885.1 Candidatus Macondimonas sp. | reverse complement strand
TTGGCCCAAGCGCGCGATGCGGCCTATGAGTCCGCGCGTCATCGCCTCGATGCCGTGTATACGCTGAACCAGCAAGCGCGTGGGGTGCTGTTTCCCAGCATCGACCTGAATGGAGGCATTAACCGCAATTGGCTGGATGTGGAGAGCGATCCAGTGTCCTTTCCTGGCCCGCCGGGTTCGCCGCCCAGCTCGATCGATCAGAGTGGTCAGGTCAACAATGCGGCGGGCTGGAACTATGGCGTGCAGTTGCGCCAGCCGCTGTTTGTGGCGGAAGCCATTTTCCGCTATGGACAGGCCAAGCGACAGATAGCGCTGGCTGAGGTGGAATACGCGATTGCCCGTCAGGATCTGATCCTGCGTACTGCATCGCGGTATTTCCAGATCCTCCAAGCGGATCAGGCGTTGGCCTCTGGCAAGGCAGAACTGCGCGCGCTTGAGCAGGAACTGGCCCGCTCTCGAAAATCCTTTGAGGTCGGAACCGTTGCCATTACCGATGTGAATGAGGCCCAGGCACGCTATGACCTGGTATCGGCGCAGGTGCTGCAGTACGAAAATGATCTTGCGGTGGCGCGCCAGCAATTGGCGCGCATCATTGGCCAGGACGTGCCCCCGCTGGACGGGCCGCGGCCAGACTTTCCGTTACTCCCTCCGGAGCCAGCTGTTCAATCGGAATGGACGGAGCGTGCGCGTCAGTCCAATCTGTTCCGTGTGGCGAGCGAGTTGGGGGTCGAGGTCGCGCATGCCGAGGTTCGAGCCCGGCAGGGTGCCCGTTTGCCGACTGTATTCCTGGTGGGGAACTATGATGTCCAAGAGTCGCGACAGCCAAGTTTCGGGGGGGATGTCACGCGCACAGAGACCGAGAGCAGTGTGATAGGGGTGCAGCTCAGTGTGCCGTTGTTCCGTGGGGGCTTGCTGAGCGCCCAGGTCAAGGAGGCTGCGGCACTTTACAGTCAGCGCAAGAGCGATCTGGTCGATGCGACCCGCGGCGCTGAACTTCAGGCCAGCCAGGCTTTCCTGCAGATGAATACCTCCATTGCGCAGGTTCGGGCCTTGGAGCAGGCCGTGAAGTCAAGCGTGACCGCCTATGAGTCGGCGCGGCGTGGCCGGGAAGTGGGCGTGAGAACCGCCGTGGACGTGCTGTTCGCACTGCAACAGGTTTATGTCGCGCAGCAAAACCTCAATGATGCCCGTCTGGCTTATCTATTGAGTCGGCTCAACCTCCAGTCTGCGGTTGGTGGCCTGGAACCCGCCGACCTGGAAACAATCGATGCCTATCTGTCGGAAGCCGTAGCCCAGGCCGTGCCGGTCGAGCTTCGCTGAGGTTTGACAGTGATCGGTAAGCTGAAGATAATAACGAGCTTACATTTCGGAGGGGTTCCCGAGCGGTCAAAGGGAGCAGACTGTAAATCTGCCGGCTCTGCCTTCGTAGGTTCGAATCCTACCCCCTCCACCAGGTTGCGTTCGGGTTCCATCAAGGGCGAAGCGCGGGTGTAGTTCAATGGTAGAACTTCAGCCTTCCAAGCTGATAGCGTGGGTTCGATTCCCATCACCCGCTCCATAAGCTGTCTTTGGCGGGCTGTTTTTTTAGGTTCAGGGCCCATATAGCTCAGTCGGTAGAGCACTTCCTTGGTAAGGAAGAGGTCACCGGTTCAAATCCGGTTATGGGCTCCACGATTGATGGATGGCTTCTCGTCGCGCAATGAGGGGCCGTTTTGGCGTATTTGATTTCTCATGGAGACTGCTGCGCATGGCCAAGAGCAAGTTTGAGCGTACGAAGCCGCATGTGAATGTGGGGACGATTGGTCATGTGGACCATGGGAAGACGACCTTGACGGCGGCGCTGACGAAGGTGTTGGCGCAGAAGTTTGGTGGTGA
>JBARUT010000050.1:0-1598 GCA_049645885.1 Candidatus Macondimonas sp. | reverse complement strand
GGGCGACACGGTGGTGACGTGGTAATCGGCGTTGTTGAGATAAATGCATTCGGTGTGGGGATCGTCGTATAAACCGTCAAAATACCAGACTTCCTCCAGGAATCCGGGCACGCAGACCACGCTGGTGCGCGGCTTGCCAAGCGCCCGACGCACCAGGGCATGGCAGGCTCCGATGCGATGGATCTCGCCCTCAAAACCCTTGGCATAGATCGGCTGCGTCGGCCGATCCAGATAGCGGCGGCGTAGTCCCACGGCAAGCGCTGCCAAGGCACCTGCCAGTAGCCATTGATTCATATCCTTCCTCCTCGCTTTTTCCTGGTTCTATCGTCATCGTCGGCCGACTCACCCTGTCTGGGTTCCGCCCACGGTAAGGCCATCGATGCGCAGGGTCGGCTGCCCCACGCCCACTGGTACGCTCTGCCCGTCCTTGCCACAGGTACCCACCCCGTCATCCAGGCGCAGGTCATGACCCAGCATGCTGACCCGCGTCAGCACCTCGGGACCATTTCCGATCAGGGTCGCGCCTTTCACGGGCCGACCGATGCGACCATCCTCGATCAGATAGGCCTCGCTGGCGGAAAAGACAAATTTCCCCGAGGTGATATCCACTTGGCCGCCACCGAAGTTCACCGCATACAGGCCGCGCGGCACCGAGCGAATGATCTCCTCGGGATCATGAGGACCCGGCAGCAGATAGGTATTGGTCATGCGTGGCATGGGCAGATGGGCATAGGATTCACGACGGCCATTGCCGGTCGGCGCCATGCCCATCAGACGCGCGTTCTGTTTGTCCTGCAGATAACCCCGCAGCCGTCCAGCCTCGATCAATACGGTCTGTTGGCTGGGCGTTCCTTCGTCATCCACCGTCAGTGAACCGCGCCGATCGGTCAGCGTGCCGTCATCGACCACGGTACACAGTGGGCTGGCCACGTTCTCGCCCAGGCGACCACTGAAGGCCGAGGTGCCCTTGCGGTTGAAATCCCCCTCCAGACCGTGACCAATGGCTTCATGCAAAAGAATCCCGGGCCAGCCCGGCCCCAGCACCACGGTCATCGATCCCGCCGGCGCCGGTTCAGCCTCCAGCGCCACCAGCGCCTGACGCACGGCCTCGCGCGCATGGTGGCGCGCGGCATCCCGATCGCGCAGCATGTCGTAGCCAAAACGCCCACCGCCGCCGGAGCTGCCGCGCTCGCGCCGCCCATCCTTTTCCACGATCACCGACACGTTGATGCGCACCAGCGGCCGCACATCCGCAGCGAGGGTCCCATCACTGGCGGCGACCAGCATGATTTCATCCACCCCCGACAGGCTCACCATCACCTGCCGCACCCGGGATTCGCGCCGGGCTTCTGCCTCGGCCGACTGCAACAGGGCCAGCTTGTCCTCTACAGGCAAGCCGCCCAGCGGATCCTGGTTACCATAGCGCGCCATCGCCGCCGGCACCCGGAAGCCGGACCCGGCGACCCGCGTGGTCGCCGTTTGTCCCTGGCGCAGGATGGCGCGAGCCGCCTGGGCCGCTTCCCGCAAAGCCTGCGGATTGAGTTCATCGGAATAGGCGAATCCCGCTTTCTCGCCCGACAGCGCACGCACCCCCACCC
>JBARUT010000049.1:0-9482 GCA_049645885.1 Candidatus Macondimonas sp. | reverse complement strand
CTCGATGTGTTTGCCGATCAGGGCTTGGCGCCTTTTCTGGCCGATTATGCAGCGCGTGATGTTTTGGCTGGCCGCGTGGTGCGGGTGGAGCAGAATGGCGAGTGGCACGAAGGAACGGCGCTGGGGATTGATAAGCGCGGCGCGCTGCGGGTGCGCCATGAAGACGGTATTCGATCCTACTGGTCTGGTGAGGTCAGTGCGCGGGCGTTGCCGGGATGAAGCTGCTGCTGGATCTGGGCAATACCCGCATCAAGTGGGCCTGCCGACCGGCCGGAGCGCTGGAATTTTCGGCACGGGGGGAGGCCTTGTACGCGGCGCAGGATCCCGCTGGCGCGCTGGCCGAGATCTGGCCGTCGGCCGCGCCACCGGAGGCGGTGTGGTTGTGCAGCGTGACCGATCCGGCGCGCACGGTGGCGTTCGCACAGGCCTTGGCTCAGCGCTGGGGATGCCCAGTGCACCCTGTCGTGCCGCAAGCCGAGGCATTCGGGGTCCGTTGCGCCTATGCCGATCCGCTGCGGCTGGGCGCGGATCGGTGGGCAGCGCTGGTGGGGGCTCGCTTGCGCTGCCCGGGGCCCGTCTGCATCCTGGATCTGGGAACGGCGCTGACGGCTGATGTGCTGGATGAAACGGGGCAGCATCTGGGCGGCATTATCGCGCCGGGACGGCAAATGCTACAGCGCAGCCTGTTGGGCGGGACGGCGCGCGTGGGCTCCCAGGTCAAGGACCTGGAGTTGCTGGAGCAGGGTGGCTTGGGACACGATACCGATGCCTGTGTCGCTTGGGGGGTGACGCACTGCGTGGTCGGCTGCTGTGCCCAGATCGTGGCCGCGGCCCGCACCCCCCTGGGATCCGGGATGACGGTGGTCCTGACGGGGGGTGATGCCCTGTGGGCCCATGAACTCCTGCCATTTGCCAGCCGGATCGAATCGGATCTGGTGCTGTGGGGCCTGGCGGTGATGTCGGGTGATTAAGGTTTTTCGTGTAATCGTCATGGGTCTGCTGCTGGCCTGCATGTTGCTTGGGATTTGGCAGTTGCGTGGGACCCATCCTGCCCGCCAGCCCAGCGGGCCGGGCGCCGCAGTCTTGCAGGTGCTGAAGCCTGTCGCTTCGCCTGAGCCGGAATTTCAGGCCCCTCCGATCGTAAGGGCCGAGCGTGGCGCTGACCCCGTCCCGGCTCCAGCACCGGCTGGGATATCTGAGACGGGGGTTCGGGATCGTTGCTGGCGAACTGGTCCGCTGGACGAAGGGAAAATGCGGACGGTGTTGAAACGATTTGCCGCGCCTGAATTCAATGCCAGGATGGTCCAGGAAGCCCGGCGCGACAAGGTGGCCGACTGGGTGTATTTTCCTCCTTTGGAGACGCTCGCCGCAGCCCGCGAAGAGCAGCGTCGGCTGGCGGATCTGGGGGTCCAGGATCTGGCCGTAGTGACCACTGGACCAATGCGTAATGCTCTCTCGCTGGGTCTGTTCGTCGAGCCAGGTGGCGCCTTGCGGCGAGTGGCTGAGCTGAAGGCATGTGGTGTGACCGCACGCATTGAGCCCCGCTACCGGGATCTGGAGCGGAATTTCATGGTGGTGCGCTCGGCAACCGTTCCTGATGCCAGGCATTCCTGGCGGCCAGTCGCTTGTGAGTGACAGCGGCAAAGAGAGGGTGGCGCGTCGCTCGGCTGAGCTGAATTCTGGAGGATCGGTGAGAATGGCCGACATACCCATGAGCAGACACCCTCACTTGTCTTTCACCGAATGAGCGCATCGCAAACAGAGAGAACGTATTTATGATGCAGCCTGATGAGATGCAATCTGTAACCGAACCGCTATGGAGTGACTCGTTGCAGGTCCTGCGTCCCAAGCGCCGGACGCTGCTCGACGGATTTGCCGACGCCAGTGATTTCCGCACCCGTCCCCTGGAGCGCCAGGATTTCAGGGCTCTGTGGCAATCCGCATCCCGGCGCCTGACCCCGTATTGCCTGGATCCGACGCGGCAGCAGGTGATCTTCGTGGAGACGCCTGAGGGCATCAATCTCGTTGATGATCATCCCTTTCTCTACGAAGCACAGCGGCGTCATGCCGTGAAATTGCATGCAGTGCCTTATGTCGACGTGATTACTCTGGCTGCCGAAATCCCGGATGCCCTGGCGCGCACCCCGGTGATCTTCCTGCACAGCACCGGGCGCTGCGGATCGACGCTGCTGTGTCGTTTGATGGGTGATGCGGCGGGAACCGTTTCCGTTTCCGAGCCGGATTTCTATAGCCAGCTGGTGTTGTTGCGCGAGGAGGCAACGGCTGCGGACGAAGCCCAGCTTGGCCGGATTACGGCAGCCTGCACCCGATTGTTGGTGGCGCATCTGCGCAGCGCCAATCCCGCAGCGCAATCGGTGGTGATCAAGCTGCGCGGCGTGGTGGTGTTCACAGCGGATCTGCTGGCTCGCGATCTGCCGGATGCGCGGCATCTGTTCCTGTACCGCAATGCCACCGATACCGTGAATTCCTTTTTCGCCATGCTGATGCGGGTGCCGGTGATGCGTCTCGCGCGCAAGGTGCGACTGGAAACCATGGTGTTGCGGCTCTTGGCATTGATCAATCCGATGAAACGCAATCCGGGCGCGCTGGCGCCACTGTACAAGCAAGCCCATTACCAGAAGCAGATTCCCGAGGACTTGGCCGCTTTCCTGACCATCGGCTGGTTGTCCAAGATGGATCGTGTGCTGGATCTGCAGCGCAACCCGCCGGGTTTTTTCCAGGCGGTGTTGCGCTATGAGGATCTGTGCGTCCAAGGAACCGCGCTGATGCCAAACCTGCTGGCAGCCTTGAGCTTGCCGGCCGCGGACGAGGTGGCGATGGCGCGCATGGGGCGTACCATGTCGCGCAATGCTCAGGAGGGATCCATCTTGGCGAGCACCGGCGGATCGACTTTACGCCCCCGGCAACGGGAGATGATTCGTCGCATGCTGGCTTTGCACCCCGAAATTCAGGTGAGCGACTACCTGTTGCCGGGAACGCTGCGACAGGAGCAGGCATGAATCAGCCAAGGCCGGGATCGGAACAAGCGGTGAGCGCTGGTCGCGCCACGCTGCTGCGGGTCATGCTGGGCCTCATCTTGCTGGTTGTTCTGGTCGTGGCATACCGGTCCTTGGATCTGGGTCGTTTCACCGATCGGGAACAATTCGGCGCCCATCTGGCGGCTCTGCGGGGCTGGCAGCTTCAGGCCGGCTGGCTGGGAGCGACCGAGTTTGCCTTGGCCGGGATCACCGTGATTGTCCTCAATGTGCCCTGCGTGCTGGTGGTGTTGGCTGCCACGGCGCTCTATGGAGCGCTGGGCGGGATTGTGATGGGCGTGCTCACCTTGAATGTTGCCAGCGTGATCATCTATCTGGCGGGCCGGTATCTGGGACGGGCAGCGGTGATGCGGGTCTTTGGCCGCATCATGCAGCGGGTGGAAGCGCATTTCGGGAATCACGGCTTGATCAGCGTGATCCATCTGCGCCTGCTTTTTTTCGCGCTACCGCCTGTCAATTGGTTTCTGGCGGTGATGAATCTGCGCTTGCGGGATATGGTTCTGGGGACCTTGATCGGCTCCTTCCCCAAGATCGTGCTGTATGCCTGGCTCGGCGATGTCGTGATCGAGAAGCTGGCCTTTCACCCCGATCGATTGCACTGGTATAGCCCGGAGTTGCTCACACCCATGCTGGCTGGAATTGGCTTGAGCCTTATGTTGCGTGTGCTGGATCAGCGCTGGATCACGCCGCGCGCCGAGCAAGCCTGAGCAATCATCTGGCTTATTCGTGGGCCGGAGTGAAGTGGGTAGCGGCCTGAGTGGGGGATCGTGCTGGCTGCAAATGGGTCTCACAGGCGCGCAGCAGGATGGAATCGGCCGCGGTGAGATAACGCAGGGCGCGATGGTGTCCTGGGATCTTTTCCGGATGCAGGCGCGCGTTGAACACGCGCTGCATGACGCGCCGCCCGCGTCCGGAGAGGGTGTCGAGGCGGAAATAGACCAGGCTCATGCCGACCGTCTGGCGTGCACTGAAATCGTCGAAATGACCCGCTTCCAAGAACCGACGAAAAGGCGGGCAACTTTCCCACCAGGCTTTCAGGCGATCGCTGTTATCGAACAGATAAGGGTGTCCGCAGTGCTTGAGAATGCGCTGACGGATTTTTTTGCGCCGGTAGTAAGGTGCGAGCGCCCGTGCCAGCCAGGTTTCATAGCCCGCGATGTACGGGCCGATCAGCACCAAGCCGCTGGCTGCCGGCGTGTGGCCGGCCGCCAGGGTCGCATGCAGGGCGCAGCTCAAGGAAGCGGTGCTCAAGCTCATACCCACCAGCAAGGGCCGTTGGACGCCGTCGGTCAACATCAATTGCAAGTCATGCAGAACGGCAGTGATGTCCACATAGCCGCCACGACCCTGATGTTCGTAATGGGCTTCATAGACCGCGCTCACTGCGGGATGATCGAGCAGACCTTGAATCACGGCATCACCGAAACTGCCGCGCACGGGGTCAAATCCACCGGGAAACAGCACAACGGGCACGCCGGAGGCGGGGGGGTTGTGCTTGCGCCGGGTTTCGATCAGGTAATGCCCCTGCAGCGCCACCCCATTCCATTCAGTCAGGTAGCGCGCTGATTCGTCATGGAAGCGGATGGGGTGAAGATGTGACAGCTCGTGCATGAGTGTGTGAACCTCGGGTCTAGGTCGTGTCCAACGGCGGCCGCGCTGATGAGTGTATCGACTAATTGTATCGGCACAATATGTCATCCTTGAGCTGTTGCCGTTCAAGCCGGTATCCTTGGCACGGCTCGGTCGGGTGCTTCCGATTTTTTGCTGGCGTAGCTCAGTTGGTAGAGCAGCCGATTTGTAATCGGCAGGTCGCGGGTTCAAATCCTGTCGCCAGCTCCATGGCTGTTATCCATTTATTTGCCCCCCAATGGGCGGGAGTACTGCGCGTCTGTTCCGGACTTGGAAAGGCGCTTGTCGGTGTGGATGAAAGGTTTCGATCGGCGCCGCAGGGCAGCAATCTGAATTTGAAAAAAATCGTATCCCGATCCACGCCACGAATGGCAGGGTCTGGACCAAACCAGCGTCAACCAGGAATGTTGAATATGGCGATGCGCATCAGAAACGGATGGTCTCTGTTGGCCGTACTGTTCTTGGCCGCCTGCGGCAAGGAAGAAGCGGTCGCGCCGCCGGAACGACCGGCGGTGTTGATCACGACCGTGGTGGTTGGTCAGCAACTTGTTGAAGAGACCGAAGCCTCTCTGGGGAGGCTGCAGTCGAACGTGGATCCGAAGATTGCCGCAGAGGTCCCTGGGCGGGTGCTGTCGGTTGCTGTGGAAGCGGGCGAGACGGTGGCCAAGGGTCAAGTGCTGGCGCGCCTGGATGAGCAGGATTATCGCCTTGCAGTCGAACGTGCCGGCGCCGACGCGCGCCGCCTGGAGGCCCTGAGTGCCCAGCAGCAACGGCAGGTGGAACGCTATCAGCAACTGGTCAAGGAGAATTTCTTTTCTGCCAATGCGCTCGATGAGATCGTGACACAACTCGCGGGAACTCGTGAGCAGCTTGCCGCTGCCCGCACCCAGTTGGAGCAGGCACGCAAGAATCTCGACCGAACCGCTGTCAAGGCGCCCGCTGCCGGGGTTATCGCCCAGCGGCTGGTCAGCCCTGGTGACTATGTGGGGGCTGGAAATCCATTGTTCCAGCTCAGCACCGACCAGACTTTGCGGGTGGTACTGCCTTTCCCCGAAAGCTTGGGGAATCGCTTGGAGGTTGGGCAAACCTTGCGCCTCTATGCGCCCATGGCCCCAGAGGAGCGCATCGAAGTCCCCATTACGGAAATCCGCCCAGTCATTGGCGCCCAGAATCAAGCAATTGAAGTCTTGGCGGAAATCCGCAATCCAGGGGGCTGGCGGGCGGGTGGCAGCGTAAGGGGAGAAGTGGTGCTGGTGCGTCGTGAGGATGCCGTGGTGGTGCCGCCGTTGGCGCTGATTCGGCGTCCCATGGGCACCGTGGTGTATGTCATTACGGGCGATCAGGCGAATGAACGTCAGGTGACGACAGGCGTACGCACAGCACGCTTCGTCGAGATCCTCGATGGCCTCAAAGGTGACGAGACCATCGCAGTCGAGGGCGCTTCTTACCTGAGTGATGGTGCCAAGGTGCGCCAGGCGCAGGAGCGCGGCGCATGAATCTGCCGGAGTTGTCGATACGTCGGCATGTGCTCGCGTATATGCTCAACGCGGTATTGCTGCTGTTCGGGATCATTGGTTTTCGTGATCTGGGCGTTGATCGTTTCCCTAACGTGGATATCCCGGTCGTCACCATCACCACGATCCAGCCCGGTGCCAATCCGTCCGTGGTGGATGCCAGTATCACCAATATCATCGAGCGCCAAGTCAACAGCGTCCCGGGGATCGAGAATATCCGCTCCAGTTCCACGCCCGGTGTGTCGGTGGTGGCGATCAATTTCGAGCTGGAAAAGAACGTGGATGTGGCCTTCAACGAGGTCCAGGCCAAGGTTAACCAGGTGCTGAGCCAGTTGCCCACGGATGCCGATCCACCCATTGTGGCCAAGGTGGAAACCACCTCCCAGCCCATTCTCTGGCTGGCCCTGCAGGGCGACCGCACCGAACAGCAGTTGAATGTCTATGCCAACAACACCTTGCGCAAGCAGTTGGAAAACGTCAATGGCGTAGGCGAGGTTCGTATTGCCGGTTCGCGGGAACGTACTGTACGCGTTGAAGTGGATCCAGCCCGATTGGCCAGCTACGGTCTGACGGTGCAGGATCTGCTCCAGGCTTTCCAGCGCGAGCATTTCCTGTTGCCCGGCGGCTTCGTCGTGGGCAAGGAGACTGAATCTCTGCTCAAGCTGGATCTGGAGTTCCACGATCCTGCCGCACTCCGGGAGATGATCGTCGGCTTTGTCGACGGCGCTGCAATCCACTTGCGCGAGGTAGCGGAGGTGGTCGACGGATTGGCGGATCCGCGACAGCTCGCGCGTTATAACGGTGAGCCTACGGTGGGTCTGGGTATCGTCAAGATTGCCGGCAGCAATACCGTGGCCATTATCGATGAGATCAAGCGCCGCCTCGATGAGGAGATCCGTCCTCAGCTTCCGCCGGGCATGACCCTCTCGGTGGCCACCGATACCTCCACCTTCATTCTGGAAATGGTGCATGCGTTGCAGGAGCATCTGATCACCGGCACCCTGCTCGCCGCCGCCATCGTCCTGCTGTTCCTGCGCAATTTCCGCTCCACCCTGATCATCGCTGCCGCCATTCCGGTGTCTCTCATGGGCGCGGTCGCGGTGATGTATTTCTTTGGCTACACCTTCAATGTCGTCACGCTACTGGCCTTGCTGCTCCTGATCGGCGTGGTGGTGGACGACGCTATCGTGGTGCTGGAAAACATCTACCGCCACCGCGAGGAGTTGGATCCCGATCCCGTCAGCGCGGCCATGAACGGCACCCAGGAAGTGATGTTCGCCGTGTTGGCGGCGACGCTTTCCCTGGTGTCGATTTTCGTCCCTGTCGTGTTCATGGGCGGGATCGTGGGGCGCTTTTTCGAGTCCTTTGCCGTGGTGGTGGTCTTCGGCGTGCTGGTCTCCTGGTTCGTCGCACTCACCCTCACGCCCATGATGTGCTCTCGCTATCTGAAGGTATCCCACGAGCACGGGCGCGTTTTCAATGCCTTTGAACGGGCGTTCCGTGGGATGGAGTCCGGTTACCGGAATCTGCTGGGGCGGTCCTTGAACGCCCCCTGGCTCGTCATGCTGCTGGCTGGTTTGGTGGTGGTCTCCAGTAGCTTTTTCTTTGCCAATGTGGGTGGCGAGTTCGTCCCTGAAGAGGACCAAGGGCAATTGTTTGTCCAGCTCAAAACGCCCTTGGGGTCCAGCATTGATTACACTGACAGCCGGCTGCGCGCGATGGAGGAGATTTTGTCCCAAGAGCCCACGGTGGTGGGCTACTTCACTGCGATCGGCCTGGGCCAGCAGGGCCAAGTCAACCAAGCGGTGGCCTTCGTGACCATGAAGCCGCGCGGGGAACGGGACATCTCCCAGCAGGAGTTGGCAGTCACACTACGTGAAAAAGCCGCAGCCATCCCGGGGGTTCAGGTCTTTGTTTCCGAGGTGCCCGCGTTTGGCGGGGAGCGCGGCGAGCCGCTGCAGTTGGTGTTGCGCGGGCGCAGCCTGGGGGATGTGGCGCGTTACGCTGAGGAGATCCGCCAGCGGCTCTTGACGACGCCGGGGATGGGGAGCGTCGATCTCACTTTGCAGCTTGATCTGCCTCAGGTGGAGCTTGCAATTGACCGAGAGCGGGTCGCCAGCCTTGGCCTGTCAACTTTGGAGGTTGCGCAGGCGGCCAATATCCTGGTGGGAGGCTTCGATGTCGCACGTTATAACGATGACCCCGGCGATGGCGAACGCTACGACCTGCGGTTGAAGGCCCGAGACGGTTCCTATGAGACCCCGGATGACTTGCGAAATATTTTTTTGCGCAACCGCGCCGGTGAGCTGGTGCGACTGGATACGTTGGCCAGCGTGCGCCAGTCCTTGGGGCCTGCAGAGATCGGCCGATTTGACCTGAACTATGCTGGGTTTTTCTTCATCAATCCCACCATGCCGCTCGCCGAGGCGGTTGGCCGTGCGCAGGCGATTGGCCAGGAGATCCTACCCACCGGGTATACCCTTGATCTGACCGGTCAAGCCAAGGAATTCGAGGATACGGCAGGCTACATGATCTTCGCACTCGTGGTGTCGCTGGTGTTGCTGTATATGGTCTTGGCCAGCCAGTTCGATTCTTTCCTGCAACCGCTCATCATCATGGTCGCCCAGCCCCTGGCCGCCATCGGTGGTGTGGCGGCGCTCTGGTTGCTTGGCTACACGTTGAACATGTTCTCCATGATCGGGATGTTGCTGCTGGTGGGGCTGGTCGCGAAGAATTCCATCCTGCTGGTGGATCTGACCAATCAACGCCGCGCTGAAGGCGTGCCATTGCAACAGGCGCTGATGGAAGCCTGTCCGGTGCGCCTGCGGCCGGTGCTGATGACCTCGCTCACGGTGATTTTCGCGCTGTTGCCGGCGGCGCTGGGCTTGGGCGCCGGCGCGGATACCAACGGTCCGCTATCGGCGGCGGTCATCGGCGGGATGGTGACATCCACCGCGCTGACCTTGGTGGTGGTGCCGGTGGTGTATCTGTTGGTCGAACGGATGAAAGAGCGTCGCGGATTTCATCCGGCTACGCATCAGGGGACAGATCATGCGTAATCGGATCGGAAAAGCCGGCGCCGGCCTTGCCTATCTTCTCGCGGCAATGGGCCTGAGTGGGCCCGTTTCCGCCGAGGGGCTGGTGGAAATCTACCGGTTGGCCCAAGCGCGCGATGCGGCCTATGAGTCCGCGCGTCATCGCCTCGATGCCGTGTATACGCTGAACCAGCAAGCGCGTGGGGTGCTGTTTCCCAGCATCGACCTGAATGGAGGCATTAACCGCA
>JBARUT010000048.1:0-4198 GCA_049645885.1 Candidatus Macondimonas sp. | reverse complement strand
CAGGATAGCGGCCCAGGGTCAACGTGCCATAAGCCTGATGGTGAATCTCGGCCGGACCGGTGCGCGAGACGCAGACAAAAGCCAGGGCGCTGATCAGTTCGTGATCCGGGAAGGCAGCCGCCAACGGTGCTTCGATCCCGATCCCATTTTCGAGTACGACGATCACGGTGCGTGGACCCAGCGCCGGGCGGATGAGCGCGGCCCGGTCCTCCCCGGCCAGCACCTTGGTCGTCAACAGCAGGTAATCAGGCGCAACAGGGTCAGAGAGCGGGGTATGCAGCACTTGTTCGGGCTGAAACACCCAGTCCCCCAACGCTTCACTGTGGATCCGAAAACCTTGTCGGGCGACCGTATCCGCCTCGCTGCGGCAGACCACGGCAACCCGCATGCCCTGACGTGCCAGCAGACTGCCATAGAAGCCGCCGACAGCGCCGGCGCCGACTACCAGCACCCGCGCCGGGTCTGACCGAGTCGCACCCTCGGCGCGATCAACGTCCATCAATCAGGACGCCGGCAATGCCGCCGGTTCGATCACGGGGCGACCGATGGCGTAATAGCTGAACCCTTGTTCCGCCATCATCAGCGGATCGTAGAGATTGCGGCCATCGAAGATTGCCGGTCGGCGCAGGTGTTTGCGGAGATCCTCGAAATCCGGGCTGCGATAGCTGTTCCATTCCGTCATCACCACCAGCCCTTCGGCACCGTCCAGGCAGGCCATGGGGTCGTCGCACAATACCAGCGCCTCCGGGTCGGGATAGAGGCGGCGGGCTTCCGCCATGGCCGCCGGATCGTGCGCCCGCACCCGCGCACCGGCTCGCCACAGCGCCTCCATCAAGACCCGGCTGGGCGCCTCGCGCATATCATCCGTGCCGGGCTTGAAAGCCAG
Source organism: Candidatus Macondimonas sp. (assembly GCA_049645885.1). Lineage (GTDB taxonomy): Bacteria > Pseudomonadota > Gammaproteobacteria > UBA5335 > UBA5335 > Macondimonas. The sequence goes on along the minus strand of JBARUT010000048.1, from coordinate 3,312 downwards.
CCCCCACAAGGCGAAAGTCAGCCCCGACAAGTCATGGCCAAAATGCTGCTGGATGCGTTCGAAGAGACGACTCTTCTGGCGCTGGTTCACCGCCTGCACGGCTTGCAGGATATGCGCCGGATGGCCGACCTCGCGGGCCGTATGGATCAGGGCGCTGACATCCTTGGGAAAGCAAGATCCGCCATAGCCCGCGCCCGGATAAATGAAATGAAAGCCGATGCGCGGATCGGAACCCAGTCCCACGCGCACCTGCTCGATGTCCGCGCCGACCCGCTCGGCGATATTGGCGAACTCGTTCATCACGCTGATCTTGGTTGCCAGCATGGCGTTGGCCGCGTATTTCGTGAGTTCGGCGGACAGGGGGTCCATGACCAGCAGCCGGTCGCTCTTGCGGTTGAAGGGGGCGTAGAGCCGCTGCATCTCGCGGATGGCGCGCTCATCATCGGCGCCGATGATGATCCGGTCGGGCTTCATGAAGTCCTCCACCGCGTTGCCTTCTTTCAGGAACTCCGGATTGGACACCACCGCGAACGGCACCGTTGCCCCGCGCTGCGCCAGCCTCTCCCGGATTACCTCACTCACCCGCCGCGCTGTGCCCACTGGCACCGTCGACTTGTCCACCACGACGCGATAACCGTCCATGTGCTCGGCCACGGTGGCCGCCACCGCCAGCACATGGCTCAGATCCGCCGAACCGTCTTCATCGGCGGGGGTCCCCACGGCAATGAACTGATACAGGCCATGCGCCACGCCCTCGGCGGGATCCGTGGTAAAGCGCAGATTCCCTGCAGCGATACCTGCAGCCACCAGATCGTCCAATCCCTGTTCCCGGATCGGCACTCGGCCGGCACGCAACGCCTCCACCTTGGCAGCATCGATGTCCACACACAGGACCTTGTTGCCCATGCGGGCGAAACAGGCCGCAGTGACCAACCCCACATAGCCGCTGCCGAATACGGTGATCTTCATGCCTTTCCCCACGTTGGCGGGCGCCCATCGGCCCGGACCGGATTCAGTTGGGCATTGTACCAATGGAAAAGCAGCTTGACCGACTCAGCCCGCACGCACGGCGTACAGATCCCCGGCCGGCGCGTGGCGTGGCACGGCGCGCAAATCCGCCAGCGCCTCCGGCGCTTCCCGCCAGCCTCCGGGCTCGAAGCGCAGGCTTTCGCCCACCGAACGCTGGAAGCGATAGCTGCCCAGCGCGGCCAAGCGCGCCACGCAGGCCAATGCGCCGCCGATGGCCGCCGGGGAATACTCCAGCGACAATGCCGGCAAGGGCTGGGACAGCCCGCCCAGGATCTGCGCCTCGGCGCCTTCCACATCCAGCTTGCAGAAGCCTGGCACGCCATGCCGGGCGATCAGGGTATCCAGGGTCATTACCTCGACTTCACAGGACGCATCCCAGCGCACCCCGCTAAACCGGTCGCTGGCCGCCATGGCTTGCCGCCAATCCGCATTCAACGTGCTCACCGTGGGGGTGCGCCGGCTGATCGAGAGGATTTGCCGCCCGGGCGCCTCGGCCAGCGCCACCGGCTCGATGCACACCCGCGCATCGTCGCGATAGCGCCGCACGAGGGCGTCCCGAAACAGCGGCTGCGGCTCCACCGCCACCACGCGCGCGCCAAGCCGCCGCCAGGCATCCACACGGTCGCCCAAATGGGCCCCGATATCGAAACACAGGCTGTCGGGACCGATCCAGGGCCGGTAGAACGCTGCCAGACGCCGGCGCCGCCCAGGACGGGCCCGGTAAAGCAGAAAAGATCGCGCCAACCCCCACTGTGATCGCCAATCCATGGCGCCTCCGCTTGATTCTGCCCCCATCCGGGGCGCATTCTTTGGCCGATCTTGCCCACCCCCTGCCGCCGCGTCCAGCCGTCAGAGATAACCGTGAACCTGTCCGAAATCGCCTCCGATGAGCCCCTGCGGGAAATCACCCTGGGCTCCACCTCGATCACCCTGCTCGGCACCGCCCACGTCTCGCGAACCAGCGAGGCGGCCGTCCGCCAATTGATCGCCAGCGGCCGTTTCGACGCCGTGGCGGTGGAGCTGTGCCCCAGCCGCCACGCCGCCCTGCGCGATCCCGACGCCCTGGCGCGCATGGACCTGCTGCAGGTGGTGCGCGAGGGCAAGATGGGCCTGGTCGCCGCCAATCTGGCGCTCACCGCCTACCAGCAACGGCTGGCCGACCAACTGGGCGTGGAACCCGGCGCCGAGCTGCGCGCCGCACTGGAAGCCGCCGATGCGGCCGGACTGCCCGTCCTCCTGATCGACCGGGAGGTGGGCATCACCCTGCGTCGCTTGACTGCCGCCGTGCCGTGGTGGAAACGCCCCGGCCTCATCGCTGGGCTGATGGCCAGCCTGCTGACGCGCGAGGAAGTGGCCGAGGAGGACATCGAGCGCCTCAAACAGGGCGACATGTTGCACAACACCTTCGCCGAATTCGCCGACCAGGCCGAACCGCTCTATCGGGCGCTGATCGGCGAACGCGACCAGTACATGGCGCTGCGGCTGCAGGCGGAAAGCGCCCGCCACCCCGAACGGCGCATCCTGGCTGTGGTGGGTGCCGGCCACCTGGACGGCCTGGCCCGATATATTGAGGCCCCCGCGCCGGTTTCCCCTGAAGCCGCCCTGAGCGATCTGACTTCGACGCCGCCGCCCAGCCGCTGGGGCAAGACCGTCCCCTGGGTCCTGATGGTCCTGATCCTGGGTGGGTTCGTCGTCGGCTTCATCCGTGGCCCCGAGTTGGGTTGGCAATTGGTCCTGGACTGGATTGTCATTACCGGCGGGCTGGCTGCCGTGGGCGCCACGCTTGCCCTGGCCCATCCGCTCACGATCCTGGGATCTTTCCTGGCTGCGCCCATCACCACGCTACATCCCCTGATCGGCGCGGGCATGGTGGCCGTCGCGCTGGAACTGTGGCTGCGCAAGCCACGGGTTGCTGATTTCGCCAGCCTGCGCGAAGACGTGGCGCATTTCTCCGGCTGGTGGCGCAACCGGGTCGCACGCACTTTCCTGGTATTCATGCTGGTCAACCTGGGCGCCTCCATGGGCACCTATGTGGGCGGCTTCCGGCTGTTCGGCCAGCTGAGTGGCCACGGCTGATCCGGATTACCGCAGGCGCACTTGAGTCCCTGCCTGAGTGCCCCCTCACGCCGGATGCTAGCGTTCAAGTGTCGCTACCCGAAAGGAACAGGCTGCTTCTTTGACACTTTGATCTCTCGGCGCATGCCCCAAAACATGACCCAGATCAATTGCGTTTGATTCTCATTAGGAGAATAATTCACGCAAACGCAGCTCTTTGGTGTCCAC
>JBARUT010000047.1:0-8887 GCA_049645885.1 Candidatus Macondimonas sp. | reverse complement strand
CAGCCCAGCCCGCCACAGCCAATTCCCACGGCCAGTCGCGGATCTTTCATCCATGGGCTCTGCCTTTCCAGATCGATTCTTTGATTCTATGCTGTTCGCGTTCCGGCTTTGCTTCCAGCGTCAGTTGCGCTCGGCACCGTAAATGCCGTCCTTGATAAGGTTGTTTTCCCATGACCCGCTTTCCCTTATGGCCTTTGCTCGCCCTCATCCCCCTGGCGGAGATTTTCCTGCTGGGCCGCCTGGGAATGCGCCTGGGCGCCATGCCCTTGCTGATTCTGGTGTGCACCACGGGGGCATTGGGAATCTGGCTGATGCGGCGCACCGGCAGACCCACGCTGGAATCCCTGAGTCGCGCTGAACCCATGCCCGACCCGTCCACGATCGCTCAACGTTGGGAAATGGCTCTCCTATTCGTGGCCGGTGTGCTGCTGATCCTGCCGGGCCCATTGAGCGACTTGGGAGGGCTGGCGCTGCTGTGGCCGACAAGCCGCAAACGTCTGGCCGGCTGGCTGAGCAAGCGAATCGGCGGCTTCATGCCAGGCTCTGGGACGTCGACCACCGGTCGCACACTGGAAGGCGAGGTGGTGCGCAAAACCCGTGGCCAGCCAAAACCTTGAAAGATTCGGTCTCGCGCGCTTGATCAGGTAGAATCCGCCGCCATGAATCCGCTGATCGGCCTTGTCATGGGCAGTCATTCGGACTGGGAAACGCTCAAGGGAGCCTCCCAGACCCTGGATGCGCTGCAGATCCCTCACGAAACCCGCGTGGTGTCGGCCCACCGCACGCCGGATTTGCTGTTCCAGTACGCAGAAACGGCCCGGGCGCGGGGTCTGCAGGTCATCATTGCCGGAGCCGGCGGAGCTGCCCATCTGCCCGGTATGCTCGCGGCCAAGACCCCGTTGCCGGTGCTCGGCATCCCGATCCAGTCGCGCGCCCTTAATGGGCTGGACTCCCTGCTGTCGATCGTGCAGATGCCCGCGGGCATCCCGGTCGGCACCCTGGCCATCGGCACCGCCGGAGCGATCAACGCCGCACTGCTGGCAGCGGCCATCCTGGGCCTTAGCGAGCCCACGATCGCCGCCGCGGTCGAGCGTTTCCGCGCCGAGCAGCGTGACCGTGTCCTGGCTCAACCTGACCCGCGCAGCAATCCATGAACGTCGCCATCCTGGGGGCCGGGCAACTGGGCCAAATGCTCGCGCTGGCCGGGATTCCCCTGGAAATACGGCCCTTCTTCCTCGATCCGCAACCCGAGGCGCCAGGCAGCCGGGTGGCCCCGCAACTGCTGGCGGACTACACCGACCATGCCGCGCTGGATCAGTTGGCCCGCGACTGCCAAGTGGCCACCTTCGATTTCGAAAACGTGCCGGTGGAAGCCGTAAACCACTTGGCACGGCGCATTCCGGTCTACCCGCCACCGCGTGCTTTGGAACAATCCCAGGACCGGCTGCGCGAAAAAACCCTGTTTCGCAGCCTGGGGATTCCAACCGCGCCGTTTCAGGCTGTCGACAGCTTGGCTGAACTGGAAGCGGCGGTGAGTCGCATGGGCTTGCCGGCCATCCTCAAGACCCGACGGCTGGGTTATGACGGCAAGGGCCAAGCCTGGCTGCGTGACATCGCCGATTGCGCGCCGGCCTGGCACCGACTGGGCGGGCAGGACCTCATCGTGGAAGGCGTCGTAGTCTTTCGACGCGAGTTGTCACTGATTGCGGTCCGCGGGCGGGAGGGGCAACAGGCCTTTTACCCCCTGGTGGAAAATCAGCATGCGGAAGGCATTCTGCGTCTGAGCCGACCCGCTGCACCCGATGCCGCCCTGCAGGCCCAGGCCGAACACCATGGCCAGCGCCTACTGGAACACCTGGACTACGTCGGGGTGCTGGCGCTGGAGTTGTTCGACTGCAAGCACGGCCTGCTGGCCAATGAATTCGCCCCCCGGGTGCACAATTCCGGCCACTGGACCTTGGAGGGCGCCGAGACCTCCCAATTCGAAAACCACCTCAGAGCCATCCTTGGCCTGCCGCTGGGAGAAACGACGACCGTCGGTTGCTGCGCCATGCGCAACTGCATCGGCGATCTGCCCGAGCTGGGCGCGGTGCTGGCCATCCCGGGCGCCCATTACCACAGCTATGGCAAGATACCGCGGCCGGGGCGCAAGCTGGGGCACATCACGGTCACCGCGCCGGATGCAACCGCCCTTGTGACACGCCTCCAGGCCCTGGACGCATTGCTGGATGACCGTCTCGTTTCCGAACCGTAAGCCCGACTTCCACGGTTGCCTCCCATCCCAAGGGGTGATGTAATCGCGGACCGTCCCCGAAGGGACTGATTCCATGACGCCCCGACGTCCATGCCCGATCCGACAAAAGAGATACGAGCGAGCGGGGACAAATCACAACGATTTCAGGCCGTGGAGAGCCCCATGCCCATTACCCTTGCCGTGCCGAAGGAAACCCAGCCGGGCGAGCAGCGCGTCGCCTTGGTCCCTGCTGTCGCCGCCAAGCTCGCCGATCAAGGCATTACCGTGCGCATCGAGCAGGGCGCCGGCGCGGGCATCCGCACCCCCGACAGTGCCTATGTCCGCACCGAACAGGTTGCCGGGCCCGAGGCCGTTTATGCGGGTGCCGAAGTGGTGCTGAAGGTCCAGCCACCCTCGCTGGCGGAAATTGCGCTGATCCCCGAGGGTGCCGTGTTGATCGGCTTCCTGGCTCCTCACAACCATCCTGAGGAAATCAAGCATCTGCAGAAGCGCAACATCACCGCGTTTGCGATGGAGCTGGTTCCGCGCATCTCCCGCGCCCAGTCGATGGATGCTCTCTCCTCCCAAGCCTCGGTGGCGGGCTATAAATCGGTCCTCATGGGGGCCAGCCTGCTGGGGCGTTTCTTTCCCATGCTGACCACCGCCGCGGGCACCATCCGCCCCGCCAAGGTGCTGGTCATCGGCGCCGGCGTAGCTGGGCTGCAGGCCATCGCCACCGCCAAGCGCTTGGGCGCCCAGGTGGAAGGCTATGACGTGCGCAGCGCCGCCAAGGAACAGGTGGAGTCGCTGGGCGCCAAGTTCGTGGCCCTGGACGTGAAAGCCGATGCCGCCGGCGGTTACGCCCGCGAGCTGACCGATGAGGAAAAGCAGAAGCAGCAGGCCCTGCTCGCCGAGCACATTGCCCGCGCCGACCTGGTGATCTGCACCGCAGCCATCCCCGGACGCGCCGCACCGCGCATCGTGACCGAAGCGATGGTGCAGGGCATGAAGGCGGGCGCCGTGATTGTCGACCTGGCGGCGGAGACCGGCGGCAACTGCGCCCTGACCCGTCCCGGTGAAACCATCAACGCAGGGGATGTGGTCATCCACGGTCCGTTGAATGTGCCCAGCACACTGGCCGAGCACGCCAGCGAGATGTACGCCAAGAACCTGCAGAATTTCCTGGGCCTGATGCTCAAGGACGGCGCGATCAGCCTGAACTGGGACGATGAAATCCTGGCTCAGAGCGTGGTCACGCATGCCGGCGAGATCAAGCATGGACCCACCCGCGAGCAGATCGAAGGAGGCAACCGATGATCGAGGGATTCACCGCACTCTACATCTTCATGCTGGCGGCGTTCACCGGCTATGAAATCATCGGTCGCGTGCCGGCCATCCTGCACACGCCGCTGATGTCGGGCTCCAACTTCGTCCACGGCATCGTGCTGGTGGGCGCCATGGTGGCCTTTGGTCAGGCGGAAGGTTTCTTCACCCAGCTGGTGGCCTTCCTGGGGGTCGTCCTGGCCGCCGGCAATGCCGCCGGGGGTTATGTGGTGACCGAGCGCATGCTGGACATGTTCAAGAGCAGCAAGGGGGAGAAATAAGCCATGGGTGGTCCCGGCGCCTTTATCAATCTCGCTTATTTCGCCACGGCGGCGTTGTTCATCGTGGGCCTCAAGCGCATGTCCTCCCCCAAGACCGCCAAGAGCGGCATCCTGTGGGCGGGCATCGGCATGGTGGTGGCCACGCTGGTCACCCTGGGCCATCCCCAGCTCGGCGAAATGGGCTTTTTCAAGTATTTCTTCCTGCTGCTGGCCATTGCCATCGGTGGTGGCGCAGCCTGGATCTCGGGCAAGCGCGTGGCCATGACCGACATGCCGCAGATGATCGCCCTCTACAACGGCATGGGAGGCGGCGCGGCTGGCGCCATCGCTGCCGTGGAGCTGGGCGGAAAAGAAGGTCATGCCGGTATCGCGCTGGCGCTGGCGGTGCTGGGTGGCATCATCGGCAGTGTGTCCTTCAGCGGCAGCCTGATCGCCTTCGGCAAGCTGCAGGAGCTGATCAAGAAGCCGGTGCGCTTCCCCAACCAGCATTGGCTGAATCTGGGGCTGTTCGCCGTCACCTTGTTGTTGGGACTCCATATCGTCTCTCAAGGCGGCGAAGCCAGCGGCTTCGTCATCGTGTTGTTCTTCCTGCTGGCCCTGGCGCTCGGCGTGAGCATGACGCTGCCCATCGGCGGTGCCGACATGCCGGTGGTGATCTCGCTGTACAACGCGCTCACCGGCTTGGCCGTGGCCTTCGAAGGCTATGTGCTCAACAATGCGGCCATGATCATCGCCGGCACGGTGGTTGGCGCTGCGGGTACATTGCTCACCCAACTCATGGCCAAGGCCATGAACCGGCCGATCAGCAATGTCCTGTTCAGCAATTTTGGCGGCGCGGGCGAGGCCGCAGGCCCCACGGAAAGCGGGGGCAGCCTCAAGCCGATGGATCCTTCCGATGCGGCCGTGCTGATGGCCTACGCCAACAAGGTCATCATCGTTCCCGGCTACGGCATGGCGGTCGCCCAGGCCCAGCACAAGGTTTGGGAGCTGTGTCAGTTGCTGATTGCGCGGGGCGTGACGGTGAAGTTTGCCATCCACCCGGTGGCGGGGCGCATGCCCGGTCACATGAACGTCCTCCTGGCTGAGGCGGGCGTGCCCTACGACATCATCTATGATCTGGAGGAAATCAACTCGGAGTTTCCCAGCGCGGATGCGGCGCTCGTCATCGGCGCCAACGACGTCGTCAATCCCATGGCGCGGACCAACCCGGAAAGCCCGATCTATGGCATGCCCATCCTCAATGTGGATCAGGCCAAGAACGTGCTGGTGATCAAGCGCGGCAAGGGCACTGGCTTTTCCGGCATCGAGAACGCCTTGTTCACGCTGGACAACACCCGCATGCTCTATGGTGATGGGCAGGAAATGGCGGCCCAACTGATCGCCATGATCAAGGAACAGTAATCATTCCGCCCAATCCAAAAAAGGCCGGGAAACCCCGGCCTTTTTTTATGAGACGTGGTGTCTCGGTTGCTTGACTTATGCACACATCTGCATTTCACATGATGATCTGATCACTAGAACGATTTCTTGAAACCAGTCTCTGGATAATGCCTTATGTCATTGAAAAACAAAAAGTCATTGATCGGTCATTTTCTCGCCACACCCATGCAAGGCCTGAAAGAACAGCGAGTTGACCATGTTGGCGTCTGTTTACCCACAAGCTTATCCACAGATGGTGTGGATAATTGACACCCCGCCAAAATCTCGGCGCTCCGCCTACTCTGTCCTTGCTCGCTGAGCCCGTCTGGCAGATCGCCCTGTTCAATGGTGTGGATCGCATTCTGGACTATGCGCCTCCCGAGGGCTGGGAGGGCCCCGCGCCCTTGAATCATCGTGTGCGGATCCCGCTGGGCAAGCGATCCGTGGTGGGCTGGGTCGCCGGCGCAGCCGCTCATTCCACGCTTGCGCCTCATCAGCTGCGTCCTTGCCTGATGGTGCTGGATAGCGATCCGCTCTTGGATTCCGCAAGTCTGGCGCTGCTCCACTGGACCGCCCACTACTACCATCATCCACTGGGTCGAGTGCTTGCAACCGCCTTGCCGGCTCTATTGCGCCAGGGAAGCCCTGCCGAGATGCCCCAGATGCCCCATTGGGGCCTGTCAGAGGCGGGCCGTACGCTTGATCGCAATACCCTGCGGGGGCCCCGCTTGCAGGCGCTGCTGGCGCTGTTCGATGCCCACCCCCTGGGAATGTCCGCTGCCCAACTGGAAACCGCCCTGCCCGGCAGTCGCGACGTGCTGCGTCGTGCTTGCGAGCGGGGCTGGGTCCATGCCATACCGGCGCCCGTGGCGCCACTGATCGATCCGGTCTTTGGCCAATCTCCCCACCCCCTGAATCCAGACCAGCAGGCCGCCGTGGACGCGTTACGGGCGGCGCATGGCTATGCCCCCACCGTCCTGGAGGGGGTGACGGGCAGCGGCAAGACCGAGGTCTATCTGCAAGCCCTGGAAACCGTGCTGCAGGCTGGCCGGCAGGTCCTGATCCTCACCCCCGAAATTGGATTGATTCCGCAGCTTCGCCAACGTCTTCAGGCGCGTTTCAGCGCGCCCATGGCCCTGCTCCACTCGGGAATGACCGAGCGCCAGCGCCTTCACGGCTGGCTGGCGGCGCGCAGCGGCAGTGCGCGCATCGTCCTCGGGACCCGTTCCGCCATCTTCACACCGCTGCCCGAGCTTGGCCTGATCGTGGTGGATGAGGAGCACGATGCGGCCTACAAACAGGATGACGGACTGCGCTACTCCGCCCGCGATCTTGCACTGTGGCGCGCACGCCAGCACGCGCTACCCATCGTGCTGGGCTCGGCTACCCCCTCCCTGGAATCCTTCCACCGCACGGAGCGGGGTGACTACCGCCTGCTCAGGTTGCCGCTGCGGGCTGGCAGCGCCCAGGAACCCCGCATTCAACTGATCGACATGCGTCCCCATGGCGCGCCCGACGGCCTGTCTCCCCCATTGCTGCAGGCCATCGAGCGGGAACTGGCCCAGGGCGGCCAGGCGATGCTGTTCCAGAACCGCCGGGGATACGCGCCGATGTTGCGCTGCCGCGCCTGTGGCTGGATCGCCGGCTGCCCCCATTGCGATGCGCGCATGACCCTGCATCGGGAAGCCGGCAAGCGCGACCTGTTGATTTGCCATCACTGCGGATTCCGTCGCACCAGCCCCGCTCACTGTCCCGACTGCGCCCATCCAGGGCTGGATTTCATGGGTATGGGCACCGTCCGCGTGGAAGAGGCCCTGCGCGCTCACTTCCCCCATGCCCACGTGGCACGTATCGACCGTGACAGCACCCGCCGCCAGGGCAGTCTGGAGCGCATGCTTGACGCCGCCATTCGGGGCGAGGTGAACCTGCTGATCGGCACCCAGATGCTGGCCAAGGGCCATCATCTGCCCCATCTCGCCCTGGTCGCCATTCTGGACGTGGACCAGGGACTGTACAGTCCCGATTTCCGCGCCAGCGAACGCACGGGCCAACTGGTGGTGCAGGTCGCCGGGCGGGCGGGGCGGGAACTGCGCGCGGGCACCACCCTGATCCAGACCCACCGCCCCGATCACCCCTGGCTGCGCCAGCTACTCACCGAAGGCTATCCCGCCTTTGCCCGCACCCTGCTAGCGGAACGTCAACAGGCGCATTGGCCCCCATTTACCCGTCTGGCCCTGCTCCGCGCACAAGCGCCCGAGCTTCAACGGGCGATGGATTTCCTGGCTCGGCTCCCCACATTGCTGGCGCCACCCTCCGAACTGCAGGTGCTTGGCCCGGTTCCCGCTCCCATGGCGCGCCGGGCCGGCGCCCATCGTGCTCAATTGTTGTTGATCGCCCCCTCGCCCGTCCCGCTGCACGCCTACCTGGATCGCCTGATGCCACAACTCGGCACGTTGCCAGAAAGCCGTCAGGTGCGCTGGTCTCTCGACGTGGACCCCCAAGACCTGTTCTGAGCGCGCATCCCCACGCGGCATTCAAGCCCGCTCCTGTCGAGCCGACTAATACACCAGATCCCCGCCATGAGGCCGGGGCAACGGTCACGGACCCGGCAACTCACAGGGGATGGAATACATGGGCACGTATCTACTTAAATCGACTCGACACACCCGGGCAGCTGCCCAGCGACTGGATCGGCGGGACCTCCATCGCTGGCTGGCGCTGGGGGGCATGGGGCTGGGGCTGACCGCACTCGCGCTGGCACCGCTGGCCCAGGCGGAAGACCTGATGGATATCGACGGCCAGCCGCGCTGGGTGGCAGCTCTGGAGATTCCCTTTGACATGACCGGTGGCAGGGATGCGGCGCCTCGTCTGCATTTTGCCCTTGAAAACCACCGCAGCCTGGAAAATGGCCGTCATGTCGCCAGCGTGGGCTATCAGTGGGTCCTGGGAGACGGGGTTCAGGATCAACGCCAACAAGGCTTTTATGCCGGCAACGAGTTTGCCTATGCAGAAACAGAGTTTGAACTCGATCCCGCGCCCGCGCTGTTTTACCGCGGCGGAAAGATGGTATTCAACGACCAGTCGCACACGGAATTCAACCAGCTTTCCTCTGGCGCCAAGGGTGTTTTGGTGCTCGGCGCCCTGGTCGGCGTTGTCCTGGCGGTATCGAACGGATCCAGCAGCGAGGGACCTTCCAGTCCCCCTCCCGAGCCGGAGCCGGCACCCGAGCCGGGTCAAACCCCGGTGTCGGCTGCAGCAGGCGTCGTCGGGCAGGCGCTATCTCCCAGCAGCATTGCGGGATTCTTCAACAACGCCTTTAGTGGCGCCAGTGGGAGTGGCGGGAGTGGCACCGCCCCCTGAGCGCTTATCACGCGCAAGCCTCACAGCAAAAAGGCGGGAAGGCGTTTGTCACCTTCCCGCCTTTTTCAGGTGCATCCCACCCTTTCAGACCACAAACAGAGCCATGAACTCGGGCACCGGCGTTTGCTCCAGCGTCTTCTGGGCGCCGCAGATGGTCTGGATCTGCTGGGCACGCTTGGCAGACAAACGGGTGGCCAGATTGCGCTCGAATTTCTCCACCAGCACCGGGATGCCTTCCTTGCGGCGACGGCGATGGCCGATGGGATATTCC
>JBARUT010000046.1:0-6726 GCA_049645885.1 Candidatus Macondimonas sp. | reverse complement strand
GGCGGCGACCCCGCATCATTGGTGCTCATGGGACATTCCGCCGGCGCCTATAACGCCGCCATGCTTACCTTGGATCCGGATTTCCTGCAGGCGGCCGGGGTGCAGCGGGGCGCCATCCGCGGCATGGTTGGGCTGGCTGGACCCTATGATTTCCTGCCCCTCAAGGAACCCGCCCTCCAGCGCATCTTTGCCCCCGCCGGCGATCTGCGCCTGACCCAGCCTGTCAGCCATGCCGACGGCCGCAATCCGCCGATGCTGCTGATCCACGGCCGCGACGACAGTCGCGTTCGGCCCGGCAACAGCCTGCGATTGGCCGAGCAGGTGCGCGAGGCCGGTGGGCCAGCCAAGGCCCGGATTTATGATCGCCTGGATCATCCCTGGGCGGTGGCAAATCTGGCCGCTCCGCTCCGTTGGCGTTCGGATCTGGCTGGCGTGGTGGGCGGATTTGCGCGATGCGTCACGCAGGCATCGACTGCCAATCCACCGACTGCGGTTGCGGGTCGTCGCGATGCTCCAGGCACAGGCGCATCGGTTCGTTCAGAGCACGGCTGTCTGGCTGCCCGGCCGGGTTGACGGATGATTTTCCGCCGTATGCCTCGATCCTGAAGACTGATCATGCTGCTCGGAGCATTGAGCAAGAGCCGGCGCGCTTGCAAGGGCGTCATGTGCTTGTGCTAGGGTTTCAGGTATATCCGCAAAAAATCTGCCAGATGGACTGCCCATGTCGACCACCGAGCCTGTTGTAACTCCTGAAGAAACCACCCTGGAGCCGCCGATCGAGGCGATCGACCTCACCCGTGCGGATCTCTATCTCAACCGCCACATCAGCCTCTTGGCATTCAACGAACGGGTGCTGGCGCAGGCTCGCGATCACAGCGTACCCTTGCTGGAACGGCTCAAGTTCCTCTGCATCACCAGTTCCAATCTCGATGAATTCTTCGAGACCCGCGTCGCCGGCCTCAAGGAATTGCACGCCTATGGGTCCTGGCAGGTGGACGTGGATAACCGTTCCCCCGCCGAAACCCTGCGCCTGATCGATGCCAGGGCCCACGCCCTGGTGAGTGAACAGTACCGGGTGCTGAACGAGGAAATGCTTCCGGCGATGGCGCGGGAGCAGATTCACCTGATCGGCCCCGCCCGCTGGACCAAGGCCCAGCGCGCTTGGGTGCGCAGCTATTTCGAGGAAGAAGTCTCGCCGCTGTTGAGTCCCCTCGGCCTGGATCCCGCCCATCCCTTTCCCCGGATTCTCAACAAGAGCCTGAATTTCATCCTGTCTCTGGAAGGCAAGGATGCCTTTGGCCGCAACAGTGCCCTGGCGGTGCTGCAAGCCCCTCGCGCACTGCCCCGGGTAATTCGCCTGCCGGCTGAAGTTGCGTCCAAGGGGGACTGTTTCGTGCTGCTCTCCGCGATCATCCAGTCCCATGCGGACGATCTTTTCCCCGGTATGCAGGTCAAGGGTTTCTATCCCTTCCGGCTGACCCGCAACAGCGAAATGTTCGTGGATGAGGAGGAGGTGGACGACCTGCTGCGGGCGATGGAAGGGGAGTTGTCCTCGCGCCGCTATGGCGATGAGGTGCGTCTGGAAGTGGCCAAGGAATGCCCCCAGGACATGGTGGATCTGCTGCTCAAGCAGTTTGAGCTGGAAGCGTCGGATGTCTATTCGGTGGATGGACCCGTCAATCTCAGCCGCCTGATGGCCCTGATCGATCAGGTGGAGCGCCCGGATCTGAAATATTCACCCTTTACGCCTGGCCTGCCGCGGGATCTGACCGGGACGGCGGGCAGCAGTGCCATGGGCAATCTGTTCGATGTGATCCGCAAGGGCGATGTGCTGCTGCATCAGCCATATCAGTCTTTCGCGCCGGTCGTGGAGTTCCTGCGTCAGGCCAGCCAGGATCCGCAGGTACTGGCCATTCGCATGACACTCTACCGCACCGGCGCGGATTCAGCCATTGTGGATCTGCTGCGCCAAGCGGCCATCCGTGGCAAGGAAGTCACCGTGGTGGTGGAACTGCGGGCGCGTTTTGACGAGGAAGCCAACATCAGCCTGGCAAACCGGCTGCAGGAGGCGGGCGCCCATGTGGTGTATGGCGTGGTGGGTTACAAGACCCACGCCAAGCTGGCTTGGGTGGTGCGTCGGGAAGGCCGACAATTGCGCCATTACGTCCATCTGGGGACCGGCAACTACCATACCCGCACGGCGCGCCAATACACCGACTTTGGCCTGTTGACCTGCAACACCAAGATCGCCGAGGACGTCAGTCACGTCTTCCTGCAGTTGACCAGCCTGGGCCGGGTGCCGCGCCTGCATCGCTTGCTGCAGTCACCGTTTACGCTGTTCCCCGGCATCATGGAGCGGATTCGCCGCGAGATCGAGCACCATCGCGCCGGCCGGCAGGCGGCGATTCGTTTCAAGGTGAATGGCGTCACCGACCGGGACGTGATCCAAGCGCTCTACGAGGCCTCCCAGGCAGGCGTGCCAGTGGATTTGATCGTGCGCGGGATGTGTTGTTTGCGGCCGGGTGTGCCGGGGGTGTCCGAGAACATCCGGGTGCGCTCCATCGTCGGCCGTTTCCTGGAGCATCCGCGAATCTACTACTTCGAGAACGGCGGGCAGCCCGAGGTGTACTGCGCCAGCGCCGACCTCATGGAACGCAATCTGCAACGGCGCATCGAGGTGGCCTTCCCCATCCTGGATCCAATCCTGCAGCGGCGGGTGGTCGAAGAGGCGCTGGAGTACTACCTGCGCGACAACACCCAAAGCTGGCTATTGCAGGCGGATGGCAGCTATGTGCGAGCCCTTCCCGGGGATGAGCCGCTCTTCAGCGCCCAGGGCGCCCTGCTCAAGGCCCTGGCCATGGAGGGTGTGGTCGGCGCTGCGTAAGGGCGGTGCTCAGCCCGTCTCGCTGATCGAGAGCGCAAATCCGGCTCGCTTCAGCAAGGCCTGTTCTTCGATCAGATCGGCATGCATCAGCGGGCGCCGGGTCAGACCTCGTTTCAGGAAGTCCACCTGAAGCCCCTGTGGGGTGGGTGTCAGCATCATCGGTGGGTCGCGTTCGGGGTTGCGCGCGCGATGGAGCAGCACCGCCAGCCGCAACAGCACGGTCAGGCGAAAGGCGGGCACCCGATGCTCCAGGGGCAGGATGTCGAATTCCCGGCGAATGATCTTGCGTCGATGGAAACGCACCAGCAGGCTCACCAGCACTTGCGTGTCGCGAGAGAACCCCGCCAGATCGCCGTTGGCCAGCAGGTAGTGACCATGTTTGTGATAGCCGGTGTGGGAGATGGCCAGGCCGATTTCGTGCAGCATCGCGCCCCAGCGCAGCGTTTCCTCATGGCGTTCATCCGCCAGCGCCCAGGCGTCCTGCACCTGCTTCAAGAAGGATAGGGCGCTGGCGCAGACCCGGGCCGCCTGCCCCCGGTCGGCATGGTAGAGCTGGGAAAGTGCTTCGACGGTATGATTGCAAATGTCTTCCCGCCCGCCCCGTCCGGCAGCCAGTTCGTCCAGCAGTCCTTCCCGCAGCGCGCCCTCGCAAGGCAGCATGCGATCCAGTTCCATGGCGGCGAAGGCGGCACTCAGGATTACTGCGCCGCCCACAAACACCTGCTGCCGCTCCGCAGCCAGATCGGGCAGATTCAACCGGTCGATGCGTCCGGCGCGGATCAGCCGGTCACGCAGTTGGGCGAGGCCGTCGGGTTCGATGACCGGGGTGTTGCGCAGGGTTTGCAGCGCGGCGGAAACCGCCCGGATGGAGCCTGACGTACCCATGACCTCCTGCCAGCCAGCGGCGCGGAATTGCGCTTCCACCGGCTGGAACTCCAGGCGTGCGGCGGTCTCCGCCTCCTCCCAGCGCTTGGCGGTGATACGGCCATCGCGGAAAAAGCGCTGGCTGTAGGTGATGCAGCCCATGTGCAGGCTTTCCATGAAGACCGGGTGAATGCCGTCGCCCAGGACGATTTCGCTGCTGCCGCCGCCGATGTCGAAGACCAGGCGTCGGCCCGAAGGTGGTCCGAGGGTGAAGCTCACGCCCCGATAAATCAGCCGCGCTTCTTCCTGACCGGAAATGACCTCCACCGGGTAACCGAGGGCGAGCCTCGCCTGCTCCAGGAAGTCCGTGGCGCGATAGGCCCGACGCAGGCTGTAGGTGCCCACGGCGCGCACATGATGGGCGGGGATGCCGCGCAGACGGTCGCCGAAACGGTGCAGGGCTGCCAAGGCGCGCTGCTGGGATTCAAGGGTGATGGTGCCATCGGCGCGCAGTCCTGCCCCCAGCCGCACCATTTCCCGTAGCCGGTCGATGACCTGGATGTGCTTGCCCAGGCGCCGGGCGAGGATCAGGTGAAAGCTGTTGGATCCCAAGTCCAGTGCGGCGAAATGGCCAGTCCGGTCCTCGTGGGCAGGCGGCGCGTCAATGGCTTGGGGCAGCGGCTGTGGGTCCATGGGGCGTCCGCATGTCTGGCCGGGCGAAGGGTGGGACGCCCAGCGGTCGGGTGCGTCTCGTTCTGGAGCTGGCGGTGGGTCAGGGATTCGAACCCTGGGAGGGCTCGCACCCTCGCTGGTTTTCAAGACCAGTGCATTCAACCGCTCTGCCAACCCACCGGCGCGCGAAATCAGCGTGCGCCAAGGATACTGAAAGCCCCAGTTCCTTGCCACCTCGGGGAACTTCGCTTTACGGGCGAAGGTCCATTACAGTGGTAAACGTTTTTTGTTCAACCCTTGCTTGTATGGAGTCTGCCGATGTCCACGCCTCGCCCCGATATGTTGCGTACTGCTTCGGTTCAGGTGGCCGACAATCGCCTGATCCGCAACACCTACACCTTGCTCGCCATGACGCTGCTGTTCAGCGCGGCAACGGCCGGGCTCTCCATGGCGCTCGACCTGCCCCATCCGGGAATATTGATCACCCTGGTGGGTTACTTTGGCCTGTTGTTCCTGGTAACCCGCTTGCGAGACAGCGCTTGGGGCTTGGCGGCGGTGTTCGCCCTGACCGGATTCATGGGGCTCACCCTGGGACCGATCGTACAGGCTTATCTGACCATGTTGCCCAACGGAGGGCAGGTGGTGATGATGGCCATGGGCGGGACGGGTGCAATCTTCCTGGGCCTGTCCGGCTACGCGCTGACTTCCCGGCGCGATTTCAGCTTCATGGGCGGCTTTCTGATGGTGGGCATCCTGGTGGCCTTCCTCGCGGGACTGGGCGCCATTTTCTTCCAGCTGCCCGCGTTGTCCCTGGCGGTTTCCGCCATGTTCGTGTTGCTGATGTCGGGACTCATCCTCTATCAGACCAGCAATCTGGTGCATGGGCACGAGACCAACTACATCATGGCCACAGTGACCCTGTATATCTCAATCTACAATCTGTTCCTGAGCCTGTTGCAGCTGTTGGGGTTTGCCAGCAGCGACGATTGATCTGCACGTTCATCCTGATCCCCCGGGCCGGCTCCGGCCTGGGGGAAGTCAGGGATTCCCCCCAGGCGCAGTAAAGGCATTCTCCGACTGGTTCTCAAGACCGAACCAGCCCAGCCGCTCGCGTAGTCGCACCACCTCCCCGACGATGACCAGCGTCGGCGCCTTGAGTCCCGCCGCTTTCACCGCCTCCGCCAAATGCGCCAGATCGCTCACCACCACGCGCTGGGCCGGCGTGCTGCCCTGCTGGATGACCGCGGCCGGGTGATGGGCCGGCAGCCCATGCTGCATCAGGGCGTCGCAGATGTCGGCCAGACCTTGCAGTCCCATGTAAATCACCACGGTCTGCATGGGCTGGGTCAGCGTTGCCCAATCCACCCCCAGCGCGGTTTGTTGCGGATGGCCGGTGACGAACACGCAGCTATGGGCGTGGTCGCGGTGGGTGAGAGGAATACCGGCATAGGCGGCGCAACCTGAAGCCGCCGTGATGCCCGGCACCACCTGGAACGGGATGCCGTGTGCGGCCAACTGGTCGATTTCCTCGCCGCCGCGACCGAAGATGAAGGGGTCACCTCCCTTGAGCCGCAGGACCCGCTTGCCTTGCTGGGCCAGGGTAATGAGGCGAGTGTTGATTTCCGCTTGGGGCACGGCATGGTGGCTACGGGCCTTGCCGACATAGATCCGCTCGGCCTCCTTGCGCACCAGATCCAGAATCGGCGGCGTCACCAGCCGGTCGTAGAGCACCACATCAGCCAGTTGCATCAGCCGCAGGGCGCGGAAGGTGAGCAGGTCGGGATCGCCTGGCCCGGCGCCCACCAGATAGACCTCGCCACGGGACGGCGGGTTGCCCGCCAGGGCGTTCTGCAACAGGGTAGCGGCCTCTTCTTCACGCCCGTCCAGTACCCGCTCGGCCACCGGCCCATCCAGCACACTTTCCCAGAATTGCCGACGACCGACCGGATCGGTGATCCGCTCGCGCACCCGTTCCCGCCAGCCTTGCGCAAAACGCGCCAGCGCACCGGTGCGGGCAGGGAGCAGGGTCTCGATGCGGGCCTTGATGCGCCGGGCGAGAATGGGCGAGGCGCCGGCACTGGAAATGGCAATCTGCACCGGCGTGCGATCCACCACGGCGGGCAGGATGAAGGTGCAGAGCGCCGGTTCATCCACGACATTGATGGGGATGCCTTGGCTGCGGCAATGCTCGGAGAGCGCCCGGTTGATCGCCGCATCGTCGGTGGCGGCGATCACCAGATAAGGCCGGCCTGGGTCTTCCTCGGGAAACCGGCCCGCGCACCAGCGGATCTGGCCGCCGTCTCGCA
>JBARUT010000045.1:0-21044 GCA_049645885.1 Candidatus Macondimonas sp. | reverse complement strand
CAGGGTCGCAGTCTGGTCGAAAAACAGCGGCAGGTAATATTCGATACCGCCGGGCGTGTTGCCCTCGCTGACTTCCCGATAGATCAGGCTCTTCTGGGGGTTACCCTCGAAACGGATGCGATAGCGCTGGCGGAATTGGCGGATTGCCTCTTCGTCGAGCGGGAATTCCCGTGCCGGCAGGATGCGGACTTCCTTGATGACATCCTGCGAACGCTGGGTCTGGGGATCGAAAGGCCGGATGGTATCGACCTCATCATCCAGGAGATCGATGCGGTAGGGCACGGTGCTGCCCATGGGGAACAGGTCCATCAGCGAGCCGCGCAGGGCGAATTCGCCATGCTCCATCACCTGGGCCACGGCCCGGTAACCGGCGGCTTCCAGCCGCGCCCGCAGGGCATGGGGATCAAGGCGCTCACCGGCGCGCAGGATCAGGCTGTGGCCGGTCACGAAGGACGGGGGCGCCAAGCGCTGAAGCAGTGTGTTGGCCGGCACCACCACCAGACCGGCCTTCAGGTCGGGCAGGCGGTAGAGGGTTTCGATGCGCCGCGACAGGATGTCCTGATGGGGCGAAAACACATCGTAGGGCAGGGTTTCCCAGTCCGGAAAATGCAGCACGGCCGCGCCGTCTGGGCCGGCATAGAAAGCCAGCTCGGCTTCCAGGCGCTCGGCGGCGCGGGCATCGGCCGCGATGATCAGCAACGGACCCGGCCGGCTGCGAGCCAGATCCGTGATCCATAACGCGCCGGCGCTACCGGGGAGGGCGCCGATGCGGCGTTCCGTAACTGTTGGGAGCGATTGCTTCGACGCCATGCCGGAAGTGCGCCTCAGGCTGTGACGCGACGCTGCAGGGCGCGGCGTTGCGCATAGGCCTCGCGAGCGATCCGGACATCTTCCAGGAAGATGGGCAGTTCCTGCAGAGTCAGGGCCTGGGCCCCATCCACCAGCGCCTTGACCGGGTCAGGATGGAAGTCCACCAGCACCAGGTTGGCGCCGGCGATGATCCCCTGGGCGGTGGCATGAAACACATCCAGGATCCCATCGGGACCGGCATGGCGGGTGCCCACGGAATGGGAGGGATCAATGCCAACGGGCATGCGCGTGAGTCGCTTGACCACCGGCACATGGCCGAAATCCAGCAGGTTGCGGTGGGGATCGCCCATATGGGACTTGAGGCCGCGGAGACAGAAAATGACATTGCGGTTGCCTTCACTGGCGAGGTATTCGGCCGCGTTCAGCGATTCGTCCAGGGTGATGCCGAAACCGCGCTTGAGCAGCACCGGCATGTCCCGCTGCCGACCGGCGGCTTTGAGCAGCTCGAAATTCTGCGTGTTGCGCGTGCCGATCTGGAGCATCACGCCGGTGGGATGGCCGGTGCGCGCCAGGGCGTCCTGGATTTCCTCGATGTGGGCCTCGCGGGTGATTTCCATGGCGATCACCCGGATGCCATATTTTCCCGCCAGTTCGAACACCCAGGGCAGGCACGCCGCCCCATGGCCCTGAAAGGCATAGGGGTTGGTGCGCGGCTTGTACGCGCCCATGCGGGTGCAGACCTGACCGTTATCGCGCAGGGCGCGCATCATGCGTTCCACATGTTCGGGGGTGTCCACCGCGCACAGGCCAGCCAGCACATGCAGCGTGTCCTGCCCGAATTGCACGCCGTTGTAGATGAATTCACTGGGCCGGCTGTCGTCCCGATGGCGCCCCAGGATACGGTAGGACTCGGACACCCGCACCACCCGATCCACGCCCGGCAGCACGGCCATTTCGGCTTCCTCCAGGGCAGCGGTCTGGCCGATCAGATAGATTTCGGTGAGGACCTGCTGGGTGCCTTTTTCCTGGTGCACCCGCCACTGGATGCCGGGCAGGGTGTCCAGGCGCTCGGCAAGTTCCGCGAACGCCGGGCTTTCGGGAACGACTTCGGGTTGCAGGATTAGAATCATGAGCGAGGCGACCGGATCGGGGAGGGAAGCGGGCAATTATACGGCAGCGACGCGCTTCCCGCTGCGCGGGCGGCAGGCCGGATCAGTAGCGGGCCGTCATGCGCCAAGGCTATTTCAGGCCGCCAGTCGCCTCAATCGCGAAAGCGGCGCGTCAGATCGCCGTAGGCCTCGATGCGCCGGTCGCGCAGGAACGGCCAGATGCGCCGCACCTGTTCACTATGGTCCAGATCCAGCGTCGCGCTCAGGATCTCGGGCGCCGCGGTTCCGGCCTGGGCAAGGATTTCGCCCTGGGGGCCGGCGATGAAGCTGCTGCCCCAGAAGCCAATACCCGCGCTGTGCGCCGAGGGGTCGGCTTCTTGGCCCACCCGGTTGCAGGCCAGTACAGGCACTCCGTTCGCCACGGCATGGGCGCGCTGGATGGTGATCCACGCATCGCGCTGGCGGGATTGCTCATCGGCCGGATCGTCCGGATTCCAGCCGATGGCGGTGGGGTAGAGCAGCAATTCCGCACCGGCCAGGGCCATGAGCCGCGCCGCTTCCGGGTACCACTGATCCCAGCACACCAGCACCCCGAGCCGACCCACGGCCGTATCAATGGGGGTGAATCCCAAATCGCCCGGCGTGAAATAAAACTTTTCATAGAACCCTGGATCGTCCGGGATGTGCATCTTGCGGTAGCGGCCGGCAAGGCGGCCATCGGCGTCCAGCACCACCGCGGTGTTGTGGTAAAGACCCGGCGCCCGCCGCTCGAACAGCGAGGCCACGATCACCACGCCCAGTTCCCGCGCCAATGTGCCCAATTGTTCGGTGCTGGGGCCGGGGATAGATTCCGCGAGATCGCACAGGGCGGGGTCCTCGACCTGGCAGAAATAGGGCGTGTTGTGCAGTTCCTGCAGCAGCACCAGGCGCGCGCCGCCCGCTGCCGCTCTACGGATGTCATCCATCTGGGTGGTGAGGTTGGCGACGGGATCCTCCCCGCAGCGCTGCTGCACCAGGGCAACATTCAATGAGCGGCTCATGGGCGTGGTCCAACGAAGGTGGGTCGGCCGGAAATTCTAGCAAAATGAAATCACAGCGCGATTGCACGATGAAGGGCGCAGACACCGATCTTGTCGATCACTACCGGTGGCAAATGCTCTGGCCGACCACTATGGTTGAAATCGATCACAACGCGATTCCGTGGGCATCGGTACGGACGCCTGAACACAGGATCTTCAAGGAGGAACGATGGCGGCCAAGACGGGATTTTGGGCCATTGCCCAGGCGCAGCCTGAAAAAACGGCGCTGGTGGCGGACGACGGTCGGGCAATGAGCTTTGGCGAGCTCGATGAACGGGTCAACCGTCTGTCCCATGGCTTGCGCGCCCTGGGCTTGCAGTATCGCGACGGCATCGCGATGTTGATGCACAACGACCCCGTGTGGATCGAGGCCTTTCTGGCGGCGCACCAGATCGGTCTGTACCTGACGCCCATCAACTATCACCTGACTGGCCCCGAAGTGGCCTACATCATCGGCAACTGCGAGGCCAAGGTATTCATCGCCCATGAGCGCCATGCGGCTGTGGCCCTCAAGGCGGTGGAGGAACTGGGCTACGACCGCTCACGCTGCTTTGCGGTTGGAAAAATCCCCGGGTTTCGTGATTACGAGGCGTTTCTGGCGGAGCATCCCGCCACCGCCCCCGAGGATCGCCAGGCAGGGACCCTGATGCTCTATACCTCGGGTACCACAGGCCGACCCAAGGGGGTGCGGCGCCCCTTGATGCCGGGCAATCCCGACGTGGTGGCCAGTCTGGCTGGCATGTTGGGCGCCCTGTTCCAGCTCAAGTCCGGCGCGGGCGTCCATCTGGTGACCGGGCCGCTTTATCACGCCGCTCCTGGCGGTTTTGGTACCGCCTCTCTGCATCTGGGGCACAGCTTGGTGCTGATGGATCGCTGGGACGCCGAGGACACCCTGCGCCGGATCGAACGCGAGCGGGTGACCTCCACCCATATGGTGCCCACCATGTTCCATCGCCTGCTGGCGTTGCCCGATGCGGTCAAGCGACGCTATGACGTGTCCAGCCTGCAGGCGGTGATCCATGGCGCCGCGCCCATCGGCGTCGAGTCCAAGAAGGCGCTGATCGACTGGTGGGGCCCCGTGATCTTTGAATATTACGGCGCCACCGAAGGGGGCGGAACCATCGCCAATTCAGCGGACTGGCTCAAGAAGCCGGGTACGGTGGGCAAACCCTGGCCTGGCACGGAAATCCGCATCTTCGACGATGCGGGCCAGCCCGTGCCTGCCGGTCAGCCGGGCAATGTCTACATGAAATCCATGATCGGGGAGTTTGAATACTACAAGGACCCGGCCAAGACGCAGGAAAGCCGTCATGGGGAATTGTTCACCGTGGGCGATATCGGCTATCTGGATGAAGACGGCTGGCTGTTCCTGTGCGACCGGGCCAAGGACCTGATCATTGCAGGTGGCGTCAATATCTATCCGGCGGAGATCGAGAAGGTGCTCATGGAGCATCCCAAGGTGGCCGATGCGGCCGTGTTCGGGATTCCCAACGAGGAGTGGGGCGAGGAGGTGAAAGCCGTGATCCAAGCGGCCGACGGGGTGGAGCCGGGTCCGGCGCTGGCCGAGGAACTGCTGCGGTTCGCCACCGAACGCCTCGCCCGTTTCAAGCTGCCGCGGTCGATTGATTTCATCGCTGAACTGCCGCGCCTGGATACCGGCAAGCTCTACAAGCGCTACTTACGCGATCCTTACTGGGAGGGCCGGGAGCGGAAGATCTGATCGCCCGTACGAATGGCAAAACCATTCCAAAATAAAGGTCCAAACCCTATTGAACGACCGTTTAGTTAGGCGTATATAAGAAGCAGGGGCACTGGATCTATCTCCAGAATCCCAGATCAACACATCGGGAGCGAGGTGTACGGCTTCAACCCCGAAGTAAACCAAGGGGCAAAGACCCCATGCCGGCAAACGTGGGCTTGCTCACCGCCGGTCAATCGCAACAAGAGGAGACAGAACCATGAGTACCGTGATGAATCAAGAGGTGGTTGCACCCGCGGCCGGCACCGAAGCCCCCCGCCCACCTTGGATCCTGGCGTTTGGCATCGCTGCGGTTGCCATCGCCTTGGTGGCGCTGGTGAAATGGTATCAGCACGCTTTTTCCTGGACCGTAGGACTGGATTCCTTCTCGGATGAATTCCAGGTCTATTGGATGAGGATCTTCTACGCCCAGATCATTGGACTTCCGCTCCTGGGCGCCATCGGCGCGGCATGGCTCTGGCTGACCCGCGATCGGGATATCCAGAACCTTCCCGCCCGTGATGAATTGGCGCGGTTCTATGCCATGTTCAGCATTCTCGTGGTCGCGGCGATTGCGCTGATCTCGGCGCTGGGGTTGTTGACTGAGGCCGATGCGGCTTGGCATCAGGTGGTCGTGCGGGATACGGATTTCACACCCACGCACATCTTCCTGTTCTATCTGGGGATTCCAGCTGGTCTGGGCGGTTTGGCCATGGCCTGGATCTGGGTGCACACCCGGCTTCCCTATTTCGCCAATCGGGTTTCATTGCCCCTGTCCTTGGCGATCATCGGCTTCATGATGGCTGGCCCCGTGGTGGCGTTCAACGAATGGGCGCACACCTTCTTTTACGCCGAGGAATTGTTCGCTGCCCCGGTGCATTGGTTCTTCGTGCTGGCCGGGTTCTTCCTGGTGTTTCTGATTGGATTCGTGATTCAGTGCATGCAGCGCATGTATGAGTTGACCCAGGGCTATAGCCTGGAGGAGGTGGAGCGGGAAATGGGATTGCCCAGTCGTTGACTGGCGGCTGAGGTGGATGGGACGGACCGGTACGAGGGAGCGTCACCGATCCGTCCCACGTCGATCAGGATTGCCTGACGTTCGGTCGATTGGCGCGATCCCCTGTATCACGAAATGGTCAACAGAAAAAGGAAGAGCTGGCATGTCCATTGAATTCGGTTCCACTGAACAGATTGATATTTCCCGCGCGCCGCGCGGCAAGGCGCTGACAAATGTCCAGGACCAGGTGGCGGCCTGGCGCAACGTTGATCTGTTTTTCTTTCCGCTCATTTCCATCCTGATTGGCGGGGCAGCGGTATTTCTCTGCGCCCTCACGGTGGGCGACTGGAGTTACTGGATGGATTGGCGTGACCGCCGCTGGTGGCCGTTGGTGACGCCCTTGCTGCTCCTCGCCCTGCCTGCCGTGGCCACCTACGCCTTTTGGAAATACTTCAAGCTGCCCGTGGCGGCAACTGGCTTGGCCTTGGGTTTTTGGTTGTCGCAGATGATCAGCCGCTATGTGAATTTCTATGTTTTCACTGCGTTCCCTATGAACTGGGTGATGCCGGAGGTGTGGATTGGCGCGGCGGTGGTGCTGGATGCTGTACTGCTGATCACCCGCAGCTTTGCCTTGACAGGCTTGGTGGGTGGCATGCTCTTCGGCTTGCTATTCTCGGCGATGAACTGGCCGGTGGTGGCGCCCATGCACATGCCGGTGCAGCTGGGGGATACGGTGATGACGCTGGCTGACTACATGGGCTTTCAGTACATCCGCACCGCCATGCCAGAGTATGTGCGCATCATCGAGGCGGGCACATTACGCACCTTCGGCACCCATGTGGCGCCTGTGACCGCCTTTGTTTCCGGCTTCTTTGCCATTCTCGTCTATTACCTCTTCGTCTGGATCGGATCGAAGGGCGCCAATCCCGCCTGGCTCAAGAAGTTGGTCTGAAAATACACGGTTGATTCAGGGAGGAATCATGATGGTCAAGATTGGAAACGCTTGGTTGTGCCGAGCGATGAGGCTGATCCTGGTCTGCATCCTGTCGGGAGTGGTATTGGTTCCGCCGGCGTTCGCCCACGGCGAAATTGCCCAGATGGCGGGCATCCGCATGCGCACAATTCATTGGTTTGATACCCAGATCGAACCCCTGAAGGTTCAGGTCAACGACATCGTGACCGTGCGTGGCAAGTTCATGGTCTCGGGACACTGGCCGGATTATGTGGCCAAGCCGGAAGAATGGGTGTTTCTGAACATCGGCGTGCCGGGGCCCGTGTTTGTTCGGTTGGACACCACCATCAATGGGATGCCCCAGTACCAGTCCACCGCCTTCAAGCGGGGCGAGTTCTATGAATATGAGGTCAAGCTGAAGGCCCGCGTCCCCGGAGAGTGGCACGTCCATCCGCTGATCAACGTCTGGGAGGCGGGGCCAGTGGCGGGACCAGCCAAGTTTGTCCAGATTACCGGAAACAAGACGGATTTCGTCAACACGGTGACCCTGATGGATGGAGAAAAGGTCGATGTGGAACACTATGGGCTGGCTTCCATGTGGTCGATCCACTTGCTGTGGGTGGCAGTGGGCTTGCTGTGGGTGGCGTACTGGTTCCGGCATCTTCCGGTGATGATGCGGCGTTATGTGGCGATCAGGATGTATGGAGAGCTTGAGGCAGAGCGGCATCTCATCACCATCAAGGATATCGCGGTCAGTATTGGCTTTGTGTTGGGTATTTTGGGAATCACCCTTGCCCTCATGATGTGGTCGATGAATCGCTACGCCATCACCATGCCCCTGCAAACCGGTAAGGTGGAAGCGCCGATCATTCCCTTGCCTGAATCCCAGCAGCAGGTGGATGTGAAAGTCCAGAAAGCCCAGTTCGACCTGCCATCGCGGCGACTGGATCTGGCGCTCGAGGTCACCAATCGGTCGTCTGAACCGGTACGGATCGGGCAATTTGTCACGGGCTACGCCCGATTCATCGACGCGGCAGTCCTGAAGGACGTCAAAAGCGATCGTTATGATCCTGTGGCACCAAATGCACTCCATAGTGACGTCACCTGGGTCGAACCTGGGCAGACCCAGCTGGTCAATCTGACGGTGGCGGATGCCCTATGGGGCGAGCATCGCCTGACGGATATCGTGGCTGAGCCTGACCTGCGTTTTGCCGGTCTGTTGTTTTTCTATAACGCCGATGGCCATCGCCAGATTCGGGAAATCGGCGCTCGGATGACGCCGAATTTCCTGCCGGGCTATGTCCCAGTCAATCGCCATGGCGGCCACGTTGCCCGGGAAACGAAAGACTTGCTGGGCTGAGTTTGAGGTACTTGCATCACGGATCAGGCGGGGCTCAGCCCCGCCTTTCTTGTTTCCCAGTGCCAAGCGTCGGTCAGCAGGGTGTGCAGTTCACTGCGCTGCGGCGTCCAACCCAATATCTTTTGGGCCAGTGTGGCATCAGCCACGAGTCTGGCAGGGTCACCGGCGCGGCGCACACCAATTTGGTGGGGGACCGCGTGACCGGTGACTGCCTCGATGGCGTGCAGGATCTCGAACACGGAGTATCCCAGTCCATTTCCCAGGTTGAGCGCGTGGCTTGATCCACCATCCAGCAGATACTGCAGGGCCAGGGCATGGGCTTCCGCCAGGTCAGTGACGTGGATATAGTCCCGAATGCAGCTGCCATCCGGAGTGGGATAGTCTGCGCCGTGAACAGTCAGCGGCGTACCCGTTCCTGCCGCCGCACGCAGCGCCAGCGGAATCAGATGGGTTTCCGGATCATGGCGCTCGCCCAATTCACCGTCCGGATCCGCGCCGGCCGCATTGAAATAGCGCAAGCTAACCGATTTCAATCCGTAGGCAGCGTCATAATCCCGCAGCAGTTGCTCCACCATCCATTTGCTGCGTCCATAGGGATTGATGGGCTGGCAGGGATGTTCCTCGGTCAGCGAGTCCTTTGAGGGGGTGCCGTAGACAGCCGCTGTGGACGAAAAAATGAAACGCTGAATGCCGTACCGCAGCAAAGCATCCACGAGCTGTTTGGTCAGGACGAAGTTGTTGTGGTAGTAGGCCGCCGGGTTGCGGATGGATTCCCCAACCTGGATGAATGAGGCGAAATGCATGACCGCATCAAAGCGTTCGCTGGATAAAAGCTGCTCGATAAGCCCCATGTCGCCCATGTCGCCCACGATCAGGCGGCCTGAACCGACCGCATCCGCATGTCCGTTGCTCAGATTATCCAGGGTTACAGTGGTATAAGCTTTTACGTTCAAGCATTTGAGAAGATGAGATCCAATGTAGCCTGCGCCGCCGACGACCAGAATCCTGCCTTCATCGCGATTCATTGACTGCTCACTTAGAAAGCGAAGTGACGCCCGCAAAGGCCTCCTCGCAAGGCCAGATTGGGCGCATTGTTCTGGTTTGGCAGAAATGCCAATGATGTTCCTGACTGACAGGATTGATTGAAATGTCCAACCTCAGCTTGCTTAACAGTAAAGCCCGTCAGTAAGCGCCTCGGCGCTGGAAGACCACGGCCACCGTCTTGAACAGGATGCTCAGATCCAGAAGGAGGCATTGTTTCGCCACATAGGTCGAGTCCATGTCGATGCGTTCGGCGTAGTCGACGTCATTGCGACCACCAACCTGCCACAAGCCAGTCACGCCGGGCCGAACGGCAAGATAGACGGGTGCTCTGGTCCCATAGCGATGTAACTCGTCGGGCACCACGGGGCGGGGACCCACCAAACTCATGTCTCCGCGCACGACGTTCCAGAATTGCGGCAGCTCATCCAGGCTGTACTTGCGCAGGAAATGGCCGATGCGGGTGATGCGCGGGTCGTCCTTCAGTTTGAAATCCCGCTCCCACTCGGCCCGCAAAGCGGGTTGTTCGACCAGGAGTCGAGCCAAAACGGCTTGGGCATCGGGCACCATGGTGCGGAATTTATAGCAGGGAAACAGGCGGCCATTCCGCCCCACACGGGTATGGGCAAAGATGATATCGGGGCCGCTCAGCCGGACCAGCAGGGCAATCAGGGCGATTAAGGGCGCGAAAACAATCAGGAAGCTTACGGCCCCGGTCACATCCATCAGGCGCTTGAGGAACGAGCCTCTTTGTGAAAATTTCATATAGTTAATGAAGGGTTGTTTGATTTCTGACAGCGCTGAAACCACTTTTGCATCGTTCAGGATTGACATTGAGATCATCCTCCATGTAACGGGGGGCATTACAGGCGATTGCTTGCTTCGGCAGTAAGGATCTGAGGGAGAACTCAGTTTGACCCGCAAATATTGCGCCAATATGTACTTCCGTATTCGGATGCGGGTTTCCTGGAATTGTTGGACGTCCTCGAGCAATTTGGTTCGCTGTCTGGACAGCACTTCGGCTCGATCGCGAGGCGTAACGCCATCTTGCTGCACTGCGACGGTGCGTCATTGTCTGCCAGAGGTATGCGCTTTGTAAAGGTGGTCTTGCTGTCCAGGCGTAATTCAACTCTTGCGGATCGCTTTAACTATGCCCATTGTTTGGGTAAGGCGAAAAGGGACTGAGATCGTCTCATCCTGACGCCCAGCGGCACTATGTGCCTTGGATTGATGGTTTGGATATTGCATTGTTTTGAAGCCATAACCCGGTAGTGTTGCATCGGGGTCTTGTGCTTCAATTTTTCTGGTATCTTTAACGCCAGAGTAGGGATCCACGATGAACACGGGACTTGGCGATTTCAGAAACCATCATCAAGCCCGAAAATTATTCAATGATCTGTTTTATAAGGGAAAGTTAAGCCATGGCGGCAGAAGCCTATCGATTGGGACTGACGGGAATGTTGGTGATGGCCGGCTCCTCCGCATGGGCCCAGTCGGCTCCCGAGTCGGCAAGTACAATCATTGCAGTGCAAAGCTTCGCCTCTCCGACCCTGGAGACCCCTGTGGGTTTCGGCGGGCGCTGGGGCGATGTGGGCGTCGGGGTATTCGGGCAGACCTTCGATAGCAATGAAGATGCATCGGCGGGTGTGGCCATTGGTTTGGGCGATCCGGATGCCTATTTTGGCGCCGAACTGGGCGTTGGATTCTCATCGCTGACCAATGACAACAGTGAGGACTCTTTTGGTGAATCCGGCGGATTCTCCTTCAAGCTGCACCGCAATCTGCCGGGCTATTCGGCCGTTTCAGTCGGCGTCAATGGCTTTGGCGTATGGGGCGGCGCCGAGGATTTCAACGATCCCAGTTACTATGCCGCCTATTCCAAGATGGTGCCCGTGGGCCAGTTCGCCAGCATCCTGACCATTGGCGCCGGGACGGAAGTCTTTAACGATCCGGGTGAAGACGGGGCCAATGTATTCGGTTCGGCAGCACTTTATCTGACGCCGCAGGTGGCGCTGATTGGCGAATATACGGGGCGTTTCGCCAATGTGGCGGTGTCCGTTGCGCCTTATTCCTGGCTGCCAATGACGGTGACGGTCGGAGCCGTAAACGTCACGGAACGCTATGATGCTGACACCGAACTGGCGGTATCGGTAGGTTTCGGGTTTAATTTCACCTGATTGCGGGGGGACTGCCTCGTAATCGTTTTTCATCCTCGATGAGCGGAGGTGTGTTATGCGCAAGACGAATCATTTGATGACGGTTGGCGCGGCGCTGTTGGCCTTGGCCGTAGTGCCGTCAACGGCCTTGGCGGCGCCTTTTGAGGTCGGCAGCACGGGTACCCGGGGCTGGGGGATCGATTTCAATACCTCGACGGGCAAAACCGTTTATGTGTTTCCGGGAAAGAAACAGATCATCGCTGATCCTTCCTCTAACACCAAAACGGTTACCCGGCGGACCGGTACAGTGGTGACCAAGCAGTATCCTGAGGGCAGTCGCCGTGGAGGACCTTCCATGGGCTTGGCCCGATTCTTCTTGAGTCGTAGCCCCTGAGAGGTATAGGGAGGATGCCTGACACGAAGTTGGATCCTTGCCTTCATTAGCCGACCCGCTTGCGGGTCGGCCTTGTTTTTTTGAGATTGCAAGCTTTGTGCGGTGAAATGCCAAATCCTCATGATGGGCGGTGTTGGGGGAGGCAGCCGTGCGTTTTCGAGTGCTGATGGTTTGCAGCGGCAACATCTGCCGTAGTCCATTGGCTGAAGCGGTACTTGCAGGGGAAGACTTACCCAAGGTCGTATCTGTGGCTTCGGCCGGCATTGGCGCCCTGGTGGGTTCGCCAGCGCATCCCGAGGCCATCCGTGTGGCCCAATTTCATGGATTGGATCTTCAGGCCCATCGGGCGCGCCAATTCGATCAGGCGCTGGCCCAGGCCCATGATCTGGTCTTGGTCATGGAATCGTATCAACGCCAATGGATTGAGCAGGGCTTTCCATATTTGCGCGGACGCGTCCATTTGCTGGGTAAATGGCAGAATCACGAAATCGCCGATCCGTTTCGCAGGGGGTCGCAGGCGTTTGATGTCGCGATGGCGGAAATCGTGCAGGCGGTGTCGAGTTGGCGCCCGCGCTTGACTTGAGCGAGAGGCAATATACCTTCGCATTGATGGTCTTGAATCAACGCAAATGTTCAGAGCTGGATAAAAAAATCAGGGATAGCACTCAATGACCGAATCACGGATTTTCATGCGCCTGGGATTGGTGGTTTTGTTGGGGATCTTGGCGGGATGCGGCAGCGTTCCAGGAATCGTGGTCGACAATCCAAACGCGCCTCAGCGTAGCTGGGCGCCGGATTTTCTTGATCCGCTCTTGACGGGCTCACCAGCGCAGGCAGAGCAGGCGACGCTTGAGGAAGTCGACGGCCAGCTCTCACCCCGCATCATTCCGGTAACCCCCGAGTTACTGCGCGATCAGGCAATGAGTCGGCAAGGCCTTGATCAAACCGTTAGCGAACTGATGAGCGGTAATCAGCCGGCGGCCTACCGCATCGGTCCCCAGGACATCCTCAATGTCCTGGTCTGGGACCATCCCGAACTCAGCAACCCCATGGGAAATTTCCAGGATATCCAGAGCATGGGACGGCTGGTGCGCGAAGACGGCACCATCTTCTTTCCCTATGCCGGCGTGGTCCAGGTGGCGGGAAAGACCGTGGAGGAAATCCGCCTTGATCTCGAGCGCAAGCTGACACCCTATATCCAAAGCCCGCAGGTGGATGTGCGCGTGGTGGGGTTTCGCAGCCAGAAGGTCTACGTGACCGGCGAGGTGGACAAGCCCGGCATCGTGCCCGTGACCGATGTGCCCATGACAATCATGGATGCCATCAATATGGCCGGCGGCTTCGACAAGGATCGGGCTGACCAGCGCACCGCCTATCTCACCCGTAACGGCGAGCGCCGGGTTCTGGATATTCTGGCGCTCTATTCCGGTTCGCAAGGCAATCTGCTGCTCCAGGATGGGGATGTCCTGTATGTGCCGAACAATACCCAGAACAAGGTCTTCATCCTGGGCGAGGTGGAAAAGCAGCAGGCGGTGCTGATGGACCAGGGTCGATTGACACTCGCCGATGCCCTGGCGGGCGCCGAAGGCATGAATCTGAGCACGGCGGATACCCGCGGCATCTATGTGATCCGTGCCGTTCCTTCCTTGATGGCCGATGGAAGTCCGGGACCTGTTCAGGCAAACATCTATCAGCTGGATCTGCATGACGCGGCGGCCTTGGTGCTGGCGGATGGTTTCCAGTTACAGCCACGGGATCTGGTCTATGTTTCCAGCTCCAATCTAGTGCGCTGGAATCGCGTCATCCAGCAGATTTTGCCGACCATTACCACATTGTTCCAGACCGATCGTTTGATCTTTAACCGCTAAGGACTCCTCATGCAGCCGTCCCCTCCGCCGGTGTCATCCGATCAGGCCGCTTTTGTTTCGCAGGGCGGGGCAGACGGACCGAATGATGAAATCGATCTGCGCGAACTCCTTGCCGTTCTTGCGGCCGGGAAATGGACCATCGCGCTGATTGCGGCGGTTGTTCTGGCGCTGGGCTTGGCCTATGCCATGACCAGTACACCGATCTACCAGGCAAACGCCTTGGTTCAGGTCGAATCGACGACTAACTCCGTGCTGGATGAATTGCAGAGCCTGAGTGCATTGACAGGCAATGAATCGCCGGGACAGACGGAAATCCAGATCCTCAAATCCCGCTACGTGGCCGGTCAGGTGGTTGACCAGCTGGTGCTGGATATCAAGGCCATGCCGCGCTATTTCCCTATCATTGGCCGCTCCATTGCGGCGCGTCCGGATGGCGCGCCTGGTGAGTTGGCCGCGCCCTGGTTCGGACTGGATCGTTATGCCTGGGGCGGCGAGGTCCTGACGGTCAAGCGCATGAAGGTGCCGAGCGAATGGACCGGCGAGCCGCTGCGGCTGGTGGCCTTGGGCGGCGGGCGTTTCAAGCTGCATGATCCCGACGGAAATACCGTCCTGAGCGGGCAGGCGGGCGAGCTTGCCGCGGCGGGCAAGGAGAGTGATGGTACGCCTCGGGTGGAAATCTTCGTACAGGAACTGCAGGCGCGGCCGGGCACTGAATTCATGGTGATCCGCAAGAGCTATCTCAAAACAGTTGAGGAATTGAGTTCCGCAATCTCGATTGCCGAGCAGGGCAAGGGTACCGGGATACTGCAGCTATCCCTGGAAGGAGAGCATCCCGCCGAACTGGCCGGCATTCTGAATGCCATTGCGCGGACTTATTTGCGTCAAAATGTTGAGCGGCGCTCGGCCCAGGCTGAGGAAAGCCTGCGCTTTCTGGATGAGCAACTTCCCAAGCTGAAAGCGGAGTTGGAGGCGGCAGAGGAGGCCTTCAACGGCTTCCGCAAGAAGAATGAGAGCCTGGATCTGTCAGTCGAAACCCAGGGCTTGCTTACGCGCATCGTGGAAGTGGAAACCGAGCTTTCCAATCTCCAGCTCAAGCGAACCCAAATGAGCCAGAATTTCGCCAGTCAACATCCCTCCATCATCGCCATCAACAATCAGTTGGGGGAGCTAAGTGCGGTGAAGCGTAACTTGGAATCACGGGTAACCGACTTGCCCGAGACCCAACAGGCCATTCTTCGCCTGCAACGTGAAGTGGAAGTCAAGAATGCGCTTTACACTGGCCTATTGAATAAGGCGCAGGAGCTGCGCATTGTGCGAGCCGGTACGCTGGGCAATGTGCGCATCATCGACGAGGCGGTGGTGCCGGAAGAGCCGATCAAACCGCGCAAGCGCATGATTGCCGCCTTGAGCCTGCTGCTGGGCTTGTTTGCCGGCGTGGTGGTGGTTTTCCTGCAACGCAGTCTGCGCCGCGGGGTGACCGATAGCCGTCAACTGGAAACCGAGCTGGGCCTGATCGTCTACGCCAGCGTCCCGTTCAGTGGAGAGAATCGCCGCTTGCGCCATGAAGCCGAGCGGCGCCAAGACAAGCGATTGCCTTTGCTGGCGCGGGAGGTGCCTCAGGACATGGCGGTGGAAAGCCTGCGCAGTCTTTCCACCGCCATGCATTTCGCCTTGCTGGAAAAGGGCAGCAACGTCGTGGCGATCACCAGCGCAACACCCGAGAGCGGCAAAACCTTCCTGTGTGCCAACCTGGCCTATCTGCTGGGCGAGTCAGGTCAGCGCACGCTGTTGATCGATGGCGACCTGCGCCGGGGAAATCTGCATCAACTCACCGACCATGAACGTCAGCCCGGGCTGTCGGAGGTGCTGACGCGGCGAGCGACCTTGGATGGCGCGGTGCGACCACTGATTCCCGGCAAGGTGGATCTATTGACCACCGGCCAGATTCCGCCCAACTCCGCGGAACTCCTGATGAGCAAGGGTTTCAGCGAGCTGATCCAGAGTGCGCGCCAGTGGTATGACGTGGTGCTGATCGATACCCCGCCGGTGTTGGCGCTGGCCGACGCGGGAGTCATTGCCACCCATGCCGGCGCTGTATTCGTGGTGGTGCGCGCGGTGCGCCATACCTTGGATGAGGTGGAGGCGACGCTCAAGCAATTGCGCAATTATCGGGTTCAGGTCACCGGGGCGGTGTTCAATGCCTATGATCCCAAGGGCCAGACCAGCCTCTATGCCTCGCCCTACTACCATTACTACGATTACAGACACAAACCGGCTTAAGATCGCGCCCGGCTGTTTTTCGGGCTTTGGCGGAGATCCCATCCGCCTTGGCCGCCTTCTCCCAGCAGGCGCGTAAGCTCGGGGAGCAAACCGGGCAGTTGCTCTGCCAGGGTCCAGGGTGGATTGAGCACAAACATCCCGCTCCCCGTCAATCCCGTTCCATCCGGACCGGGTCGCCGCAAATGCAGATGAGCGCGCAGCCAAGGAGCCGGCAAGCGTTCCAGGGCAGCTGGGAGTTTGCAAGCCGCAGCCAGCGCCAGTTCCGGATACCATAGCGCATAGACCCCGGTCGGGAAGCGCTGCAAGGCCATGCTCAGCGTGTCGAGTACACCCCGGTATTCCGTCGGGTTCTCATAGGGCGGATCGATTAGGACCAGCGCCCGGCGTGACGGGGGTGGCAGGAGCCCCTTGAGCCCGGCCAGCCCGTCGGCAGCACAAATCCGCACCCGGGGATCTGCCCGCAACGCCGGCGCGCCGCTTAGGGTGCGGTGATCCGTGGGGTGCCATTCGAACAAGCGGATGTCATCCTGCGTGCGGCAGAGCATTTGTGCCCATGCAGGCGAACCCGGATAGGTCCGCAAGTTTCCGCCAGGATTCAAATCCAGGATCCATGCGCGAAACCGCTCCAGGTCTGGTGACAGCTTGGGAGCAGCCCACAAGCGCCCGATACCCGTCATCCATTCCGCCTGCGGGCCCGGCGGCGCCAAGCTGTAGCGCCCGGCGCCCGCATGGGTGTCGATGCAGCGGAATGCCTTGTCTTTTTTCCCCATGTGCTCCAGCAGCAGCATCAACACCAGATGCTTCAGGACATCGGCATGATTGCCCGCATGGAAATGATGGCGATAGCTGCGCATGGGGTGTTGCCGGGCTAATCGGGCAGTTCGGCGTCGCTGGCCTCTTCGCCATAGAGTTCACTGCGCTTGTAGAATTCCTGCAGGTGCCGAAAGAACACCGACAGCACGGCGCCCACCGGCAATGCCACCAGCACTCCCACGAACCCGAACAACTGGCCTCCCGCCAGCACCAAGAAAATCACCATGACGGGATGCAGGCCGATGCGATCGCCCACCAGCAGCGGGGTGATGACCGAGCCTTCCAGCGCCTGGCCAATGCCGACCACCACCAGGATATAGGCATAGACCGCGGGCTCGGCGCCGGTGACGGTGGCCGTGAGCATGGCGGAAACGAGTGCCATGGCCACGCCCAGGTAAGGCACGAAGCTCACCAACCCGGCAAAGATGCCGATCAGCATCGCGAATTCCACGCCAGCGATCCAAAATCCCAAGCCGTAGATCGTGCCCAGGGCCATCATGACCAGGAGCTGGCCACGCAGGAATGCGGCCAGCACTTCATCGGCCTCATGGGCCAGATCCACCACGGCGGGCAGCAAGGGGCGGGGGATCAGATTGCCCACGCTTTTCAGCATTTCATGCCAATCCCGCATCATGTAGAAGGTCACGATGGGTACCAGGAATAGGTTGGCGAGGGTGGCCACCAGCTTCATTCCGGAACTGGTGACGTAACTTACGGCACTGGTGGCGAAGCCGCCGGCCTGCGGGAAATTTTCCTGCAGCAGCTGCGTGAGGCGACCGGAGTCGAGTCGCGAGACATCCACGCCGATGCGCCGGGAAATCCAAGGCAAGGCCTCCTGCTGCAGCCAGGCATTGGCTTGCGGCAGGAACGTCCCCAGTCGACCGATCTGGGTCTGCAAAGGGGGTATCAATAACAGGATAACGAGCGCCAAGATGAGCACCCCGACCCCGAACACCAGGCTTACCCCGAGCGTGCGCGGAACGCGGTGGCGCTCCAGCCTGTCGACGAAGGGATGGAGTAGATAGGCCAGGCTGAAGGAAATCAGGAAGGGCGTCAGGACGGGGCCCAGCAGATAGATCGCCAGTATCAGCGCGCCAAAGAAAACCGCCCAGTACCACCAGGGGATGCGGCGCAAATACAGTTCGGATTCTTCTTGGGCCGTCGTCAATTGGGTGTGTCCTGGAATCGAAGGTGGCTCATTATCCCCAAACCCAGCGGCTGAAACCATGCCGGGGTTGTGCCTATCGTAGACCCATGACGCGGTTTTCCGCTTCAAGCACCGGCTGCCGGTTCTTGCGCATTGAGCCCCGTCCCCCCGCCGGTCATACTCTTTTGATCATTCCGCAAAGACGGCCCCATGCTGCATCTGCATTTCGGCAATCGACTCGAAGACCTGCTCGATGCTGCCGCCGACTGGCTGGCAGCCCAGCCGCGCGAGGTCTTCACGCCCGCAACCGTGGTGGTGCCGAGCGCAGCGATGGGCCATTGGGTTACCCTGGGTCTGGCCCGGCGTCATGGCATAGCCGCGCTCATCCAGACGCCCTTGCCGGGCAGCCTGCTCGGCAGTCTGCATCAGCGGCTGATGCCCGACCAACGACTGGATCCTGGGTTCGAGCGGGGCGTGCTGGGCTTTCGGATCTTTGGGCAACTGGCCAGCGGCGCGGGCGTGGCCTCGCAATCCCCATTGGCCGACTACCTTCGTGCCACCCCGGATCCTTTGGCTCACTTCCATTTCGCCCGTCGTCTGGCCGCCTGCTATGACCAGGCGTTGATTTACCGCCCCGATCAATTGCTGGCCTGGGAAGCCGGCGAGGACACTCTCTGGCAGGCGGCCGTATGGCGTGAACTGGCGGTAGAAGGGAGTTGTCATCGCGCTCAGGCCCTGATGGCACTGGACCATGCCCTCGCCACCGCGCCGCACCATGCGCTGCCGTCGCATCTGGTGCTGTTCGGCCTGCATACAATGCCGCCTCCCTCGCTGGCAGTATTTGCACGGCTGGCCGAACGCATCCCCGTGCAGTGGTTCGTGCCCACCCCCTGCCGTGAATATTGGGGGGGGCTGGACGCCCCGGCGGCGCTGGCCCGCCGCGCCGCACGTAGCGAATCGGTAGCCTATCGCGCCGTGGGTCACCCGCTGCTCGCCAGTCTGGGGCGACAGGGCGCCGAATTCATCGATGCCTTGAGCGACCTACCAGGGCAGGTCAGCGAGCACTTTATCGATCCCTGCGAGACGGGACGGACGGATCTGCTGGCACGGTTGCAGTCCGATCTGCTCAATCTGCGCGATCCCACGACCGTACCCTCGCAGCCGCTGGCATCCGATGATGGGAGCGTGCAGGTTCATTGCTGCGCCGGACCGTTGCGGGAGGTGGAGGTGCTGCATGATCACCTGCGCGACCTGTTCGATCGGGATCCGGATCTGAATCCTTCGGATGTGGTGGTGATGACGCCGGACATCGATCGCTATACCCCCTATGTGGAGGCGGTGTTCGGCAGTCGCGGCGGCGATCTGGCTACTCCTTTCCGCATTGCCGACCGCAGCGCGCTGCAGAGCGAGCCCGCCGTGGCCGGGTTTTTCGCCTGGCTGGCGCTGCCCGAGGCGCGGTTCACGGTCAATGCGGTGCTGGACCTGCTGGAATGTCCGCCCATCGCGCGGCGCCTGGAGGTGGGCGCCGCCGATCGGGATCTGTTGCGCGCCTGGGCTGAAAAGGCGGCTATCCATTGGGGCTTGGATGGAACCGACAAGGCCCGTTTCGATCTGCCACCATTGTCGACCCATACCTGGCGGCGCGGACTGGATCGCTTGTTGCTGGGTACGGTATTGCCCGAGGACAGTCAGGCGCTGTATGGCGATATGGCGCCGGTCGAGGCAGTGGAGGGGGCGCTCTTTCCGCTGTTGGGCCGCATGGCCGCCTGGGTGGATGACCTGCAGGCCGATCATGCGCGCCTGGCTGCGCCCCGCACCCCGGCGGTTTGGGCGGAAGATCTGTTCGCGGTGCTGGACGGTTTGTTCAGCGCGATACCGGAGGAGGAAGGGGGACTGCTGCGATTGCGGGCAGCCATTCAGGCGGTGGCGGCCGACGCCACGATCGCGGCTTGTGACCTATTGATCCCGCAGGCGGTCTTTCTCGCCGCCCTGGAGGAGCGGCTCTCCACGTCGGGTGTGGTGGGCGGTTTTTTGGCCGGCGGCGTGCAATTCTGCGCCATGGTGCCCTTGCGCAGCCTGCCCTTCGCTGTGGTCTGTCTGCTGGGGATGGATCATGACGCCCTGCCGCGCGACGGTCGGCCGGAGGAGTTCGATCCTTTCGCCACCCCGCGCCGTCCGGGAGATCGCAACCTGCGCGAGGATGATGCCTATTTGTTTCTGGAGGCGATCGTGAGCGCTCGGCAAGTGCTCTATCTCAGCTACAACGGGCGCGATGCGCATGATTACAGCGAACGCCCCCCCAGCGTACTGCTGGATCAGCTGTTGGACACCTTGGCAGCCAGCAACCATGTCCATGAACCCGGCGACTGGCGCCGATTGCGGGTCTGGGAACACCCCCTGCACGCCTTCAGCGCGAAGAACTTCCAGCCGGACGGCCCGTTATTCAGTTACCGCAGCGATCTGGCTCACGCCTTGAGTGCGCCCGTGACCCCGGCTGCGCCATTAAATGCTGCAGCCCTGCTGCCCGGCGAAGCGGAGACGGTTGTCGATCTCGCCGAATTGTTGCGCTTCTGGCGCCATCCGGTGCGTCATCTGCTGTGCCATCGCCTGGACATCGCGCTGGATCTGGCGCAGACGGCGCTGGCTGATGAGGAAGCGCTGGCGCTTGACGCATTGTCATGCTGGCAAATCCGCACGCAGATGCTGGCCTGGATGAGGCTCGGAATGTCACGGGAGGCGATGCTGGCTCACCTGCGCGCCGCTGATCAGTTGCTTCCCGGCCCTTGGGGAGAGCTTGCGGGCCACGATATGGCGAGCGAGGTTGCCGCGCTCCAGAATCGCCTCGCGCCCCATCTGGCGAATCGCCACGAGCGGCCGCTGGCGGTTGACTTGCAAGTTGATGGCATGCGCCTGGTGGGGCAGATGAATGGGGTTGCTGCGACCGGCCTGCTGCACATCCGGGCGGGCGAATGGAAAGCCGATCACACGGTGGAGGCCTGGCTCGACCATCTGATCCTCAATGCGGTGGCGCCGGTGGGGATTGCGCCACGGACGGTGGGGATCGGTCGCAAGGGCGGGGTGGATTGGCCGCCGCTGAGTGAGGCAGCCACGCATCTCATTCCCTGGCTGCGTCATTACCGGGAGGGGCTGACGCAGGCGCCGATCCCCCTGCTTCCAGAGGTTTTGCTGGCATTGAAGCCTGAACAGGATGCGGCCGCGCAACAGACCGCCATGCAAAAGGCCTATCGGGATTGCCTGGTGCCGGCGACTCAATCGCACCGCGCGGCTGATGTCTATTTG
>JBARUT010000044.1:0-36281 GCA_049645885.1 Candidatus Macondimonas sp. | reverse complement strand
GCTGCGCCCAGCTGAACTCGCCATGCCCCAGGGGCATTTCGATGCCGGCGCGCACCTCGGGCATGCGGGCGATGAGGGGCAGCGACCACCCTGGCGCCAACACGTCGATGGGCCGCTCCGGTTGGCGTGCCTTGAGCGTCATGAACAGGCTCTGGGCCATCACCATGTCGCCCACCCAGGCCGGCCCCACCACCAGGATGGGCGCGGTCTCAGCCATGCGCGTCCAGCCACGCCATGTAACGGGCGACGCCGGTGGCAACATCCAGAAACGGCCGATCGTAGCCGGCTGCCCGCAGGGCGCTGATGTCCGCTTCCGTAAAGCTCTGGTAGCGGCCTTGCAGATGCGCGGGGAAAGGGATGTAGCGGATTTCGCCGTGGCCCGCATGGGCGATGACCGCCTGGGCGAGTTCGTTGAAAGTCTGGGCGCGGCCGGTGCCGACGTTGAAGATGCCGCATTGCTCGGGGTGCTCCCACAACCACAGGTTGACGGCCACCACATCATCCACGTGGATGAAATCGCGCCGCTGCTCGCCCGCGCCGAAACCATCGCTGCCCTCGAACAGGGCGATGCCGCCGGAGTCGCGGAGCTGGTTGCGGGCATGCCAGGCCACGCTGGCCATGGCGCCCTTGTGCTGCTCGCGGGGACCGTAGACATTGAAATAGCGCAGACCCGCGACCTGCGAGGCAGCCCGTGGCAACGCCCGGCGCACCACCTGATCGGACAGCAGCTTGGAATAACCGTAGGCATTCAAAGGCGCCTCACAGGCAGGATCCTCGCGGAACACGCGACTCCCGCCGTAGACCGCCGCCGAGGAGGCGTAGATCAGCGGCACCCGCCGCTCTAGGCACCAGATGAGCAAGTCGCGCGAATAGGCGTAGTTGTTGCGCATCAGGTAGCGCCCGTCCCATTCGGTGGTGGCCGAACAAGCGCCCTGGTGGAACACCACCTCGATCGGCGGCAGGCCCGGCCCGCGCAAGCGCGCGAACATCTCATCGCGATCCAGGTAGTCGGCCAGCGTGCAATCGGCCAGGTTCCTGAACTTGGTGCCGTCGGTCAGATCGTCCACCACCCAGATGTCGCGGTGTCCGCGGTCATTCAAGGCCCGCACCAGATTGCTGCCGATGAAGCCGGCGCCGCCGGTGACGATGATCATGTTGCATGTTCCTCCTGGGCAATGTCGTGGTAGAGGGCGGCGTAGGCCGTTGCCATGGCCTCGGGGGTGTAGGCGGCCGCTGCCTGTCGGGCCGCCGCGCCCAACCCGGCGCGCAATTCGGCGTCCGCCACCAGGCGAGTCAGTGCTGCCGCCAACGCGGAGGCATCGCCCGGCGGAACCAACAGGCCCGTTTGGCCGTCTTCGATCAGCTCCGGGATGCCGCCCACCCGGCTGGCCACGATGGGCAGCCCCTGGGCCATGGCATCGATCAGCACCGAGCCCAGGCCCTCCTCCCGCGAGGGAAACACGAACAGGTCCAGCGCGGCCAGATGGTCCGCCACATTGTCCACGAAGCCGGTGAACACCACCTGCGGCAGGTCGCGCGCCTCCTGGCGCAGGGCCGCCTCGTCCTCGCCCGCGCCGATCAGCAGCACGGGACACTGGGCGAGAGCGGGCATTGCCAGCCGCAGGGCCTCGAACAGCACCCGCTGGCCCTTGTGATGATCGACCAGCGCGCCGACCTGGCCGATGCGCAACGGCCCTGGGTGGGCTAGGCGCAGGGCAGCGAGGCGTTGCGGATCGGGTGTTTGCAGGCTGGCGGCCGAGGGAATGCGCACTGGCTTCAACTGCGGTTCCCATGCCCGCAGGACATCGGAGACCGCCGTTGAAATCGCCACCACGCGCGCGGCATGCCGATACACGGCGCGCGTCCAGCGCCCGGCCTTGGGCAGATTGGGAACGCGACGGGTGATGAGGTAGGGTCGGCCGCGCAGGCGATGCACGGCGTGGGCAACATGGGCCGCCTTGGCCTCATGGGCATGCAACACGTCCCCGCCGCGGCTGGCCGGCAAGGCGCCGAGGTAGGGCGGATTCAGCGCCAGGCGATCAAGTCGCGGCACATCACGCAGGCGTTCGAGCAATGGTTCACCCGTCCGTCCCCAGAGCGCCTGGGGCACGCCCATCCCGGCCAGGGCGCGGATCAGCAGCTCGGTCTGGCGCTCCCCGCCGCGGTAGCCCCGGGCCAGGTTGACATGGACGATACGCAAGGCCGGCGCGGCGTCTCAGTCAACCAGCCGGAAGCGGGCCCCGCAATAGATACAGCGTGCCTCGTCGCCGGCGTGTTCCAGCTGGATGTAGACCCGCGGATGGCCGTTCCACAAACTGCTGCCGGGAACCGGGCAATAGGTGGGCAGGTCGACCCGATGCACCGCGTAGGCTTGTTCGGCCGCCGGGGTATTGGTGCCGATCTGGGGCGGTTGCACGTTGACCTCACCATGATCCATGCGTCGTTCTCCGTCGTCGAGGTGGAAAAGCCTTAACTGCGGCATCTTGCCCCACGGGGGCGGATGCATCAACCGCGCGCGCAACCGCAGCCGGCGACCCGGTCTTGCAGCCGGCTTTCCCGGTCCATCGACGCAGCGCAAGTCATCCGGCCAACGAGCGCCGGGCATGAACCGATCGGTAATTCACTGGGTGACACGAAGAGGCATCCCGGCTGGCCAAACGCCCGTTCGAAGCTTTTCCGCCACAGCATCAGGCGACGATGCAAACGCATGCCATGGCATCGAAGCAATACCGTGGTGGTGTTGCGGGGTGGCGATGCGGTGCATCCCGGGCAACAATCCAGCAACCAGAACCATTGCGGTAGACACCATGACCAACGCGAACCCGTCCGACACGCTGCGACTGCGCTTGCGCCATATCGTCTTCGGTACGGATAGCCCGGCTGGGCGCGCGTTTGATCAGTGCCTGATCGTGGTGATTCTCGCCAGTGTCACCGCCGTCATGCTCGACAG
Organism: Candidatus Macondimonas sp.; assembly: GCA_049645885.1. Classification (GTDB taxonomy): domain Bacteria; phylum Pseudomonadota; class Gammaproteobacteria; order UBA5335; family UBA5335; genus Macondimonas. Next base: position 33,331 of record JBARUT010000044.1, on the reverse strand, counting down.
CGTGCAGACGATCCACGATCAATACGGCCATTGGCTCTATCTCGCCGAATGGGGCTTCACCGTCATTTTCACGGTGGAATACCTGCTGCGGCTCTGGATCAGCGAACGTCCATCGCGCTATGCCTTCAGCTTCTATGGGATCGTTGATCTGCTGTCGATTGTACCGACCTACCTGAGCCTGCTGGTGCCCGGCGCTCACTATCTCCTGACGCTTCGCGTCCTGCGCGTACTGCGGATATTCCGCGTGATGAAGCTGCTGTCCTTCGTCAGCGAGGCCAATTTCCTCGTCGACGCTCTGGTGCGGGCGCGCCGCAAGGTGGTGGTGTTCTTGCTCACGGTGCTGGTGATCATGATCAGCTTCGGCAGCCTGATGTACGTCATCGAGGGGCCGGAACACGGCTTCACCAGCATTCCCGTCAGCATCTACTGGGCGATCGTGACCGTGACCACGGTCGGCTACGGCGATATTTCCCCCCAAACCCCACTGGGCCGGGCGATCGCCTCACTGGCGATGATCACGGGCTATGCGATCATCGCCGTGCCCACAGGCATCGTGACCGCGGAAATGACCTCGGCCATGAACCGCAATCGCTATGCCCGGGAATGCCGCCACTGCAGGCTGCGTGAGCACGAAGCGGACGCCTTCTACTGCCGTCGCTGCGGCGAGCTTCTGCCGTCCATCGAGATTCCTGAACAAGCCTGAAAAGCGCTGATGGGTCGTCTCGGCTTGCTCGACTGAAACCCGCGTCGCGGGGAGGCGTGATCCGGTGGTTCCCATGATTCAGCGCGCGGGCGACTGGACATCCATGCCGCGAAAGCAGGAGCAGCGCTGGAATACCTCTAGCGTGGGCGACAGTTGCTTGTGCTGGCAGAACTTGGCCACCAGCTTGGCCAGTCCCTTGATGTCGCGTCCGCTGGCCTGGGGAAAGCACATCACCAGCTCCTCGATCAGCGCGCCGTCGAGTGCCAGTTGAAACTGGCTGGCCATCACCTGCCAGATCCGGCGCCGGTCGTCCGCCTGGGGCGGATGGTATTTGATCATGGCGATACAGCGGGAGACGATCGCCTCGTCGATGTCGTCCACCCGATTGGTGGTCAGGAACAACAGGCCGTTGAAGTATTCCAGCACCCGCAGGAACACGCCGACGACGGCATTGGCGGCTATATCGGCATCCCGCCGCTTGATGTACACATCGGCCTCGTCGATCAACATGACGGCGCCCCAGCGCTGCGCCCGCATCAGGGTCTCCTTGAGGACCTTCTCCATCTCCGCCACGTTCAGGCCCAGTTGACCCGAGTGCACCCGGTACAAGGGACGCTTGATGATCTCTGCGTACACCTCGGCAGTCAGGGTCTTGCCCACGCCCGGGGGGCCTGCGCACAACACCGTGGTGCCGCCGGATTTGCCGGCCACGATGTCGTCCATCAACACATCCATCTCGGCGGTGAGGATGTCGATCAGATCGGTTTGTTCCCGGGGCAGGATCAGCTTGTCCTTCAATTCCGGCTGATAGCGGTAGGGCTGCATGTCGTCGGCATGCACCCAGAGATGATGGTGCAGCTCCAGATGGAACATCAGTATGTAGCCATGCACCGGCAGTTCGGTGAACATGCCCCTGGGGATGGCGCCTTTGGAGGCCGCCATCCGATTCTCCACGGTTTCGTCATAGCGCAAGCTCTTGGCCGCCTTGCGCAGATAGGCGCTGAGGATGTCGCCGGAACCCTCGAAACGGGTGACGCGCTGGCCGAGGATTTGTTCCTCATTGACCAGCCGCGCGGGGCTGCCGCTGGACGACAGCACCACCACATTCTTGCGCGACCAGTCGGTATTGCGATGGCTGGCGGTCGGGTCCTCGGCGTAGTAGCCGGTGCCGATGGCCGAGAACTGCTGGCCGTAGGCGGCCCGCCACGCGAAGTAGCGCTCGCACGACGCATCGTAGGCCCCGAGCAGCGCCGGGGTCTCCTTCAGATAGCCCTTGTGGGCAAGGATCTCGCCCACCGTCTTGTTGACGATATCGCGGCTGCGGATGGTCAGCGTCTCGACGGCGATCTTGCTGAGGGAATTCGCCTTCAGCTCCAACAGGATCCGCCCGGACTCTTCCTCGCCGGCTGGGGTGTAATCGAGGCGGGTGACCACATAGGCCAGCGGCTTGGCCGAAGCGATGGCCAGGAACAGCCACCCGCGCTCGCCACCTTCGAGCAGGTACTGGGCGATGGCCGGCAAGACCCGCTCGAGGTCGTCCTCGCCGAATCGCTCGCCATCGTCATTCAGCGCTTGTTGCAGGGTGGCGAGCTGAGCCACGTGCCCTTGCATATCCGGCCCGGCGCGTTGATAGAGTTCTCGGAGAAAATCCAGCTCCGTGGCGGAGAGCTGGCTCACGGTCACTTCGGCCCGGTTGCCGAAGCGCAATTGCTCCTTCAGCAGCGTCAGATCGGGAAACGCCGCCAGCATCGCCTCCACATAGGGGCGGTCAATGGAGAGCTTCATGGCGTTCTGCTGCCAGGCATCGGCGCACCGTCATATGAAGGGGCTTGCCGAGATCGAATTGCAAGGCTTATACCACCGGAACATGCGCTGTAAGGGGCTGAATCGACTTGCCTGCCGCAGCAGTTTGTCCATTTCCCCACAGCGTCCCTGTGGCCTTCAAGACACTCACCGACGCGGCCATGGCAATGATCCGGGTCTTGTGATTTCCTCGCGCTCAGGCGAAGGTTTCACATGAGGTCTCCGCGCCGGCATGGCGCTGACCCGCGCATCCCGCAGGGAGAACCCATGCAAGACACAAGGCCCCCCCATGGCCTGCCCTGAATGGATCGCGCGGTTGTGCGAAACCCATCGCTACCCGCACCCGGTCGCGGCGGTGACGCTGGTCGAGACCCACATCTCCTGGGTCCTGCTCACCGGCGAACGGGTCTACAAGATCAAGAAACCCGTGGATTTCGGGTTCCTGAATTTCTCCACCCTGGAGCGGCGACGGCACTTCTGCGAGGAAGAGGTTCGCCTCAACCGCCGCTTCGCGCCGGCGCTTTACTTGGGCGTGAAGCCCATCACCGGCACGCCGGATGATCCGCGAATCGATGGCGCGGGTGCGCCCTTCGAGTATGCCGTGCTGATGATGCAATTCGATCAGGAAGCGTTGCTTGATCGCCAGCTGGCTGCAGGCGCTTTCACGTCGCAAGAGGCCTTCGCCCTCGGTACGACCCTTGCCCGCCTGCACCAGGCGCTGCCTCCGCTGCCAGTGAACTCGCCCTTTGGCGACGCGCAGGGCGTCTGGCAGCCTGTTGCCGCCAACTTCGATGCGCTGCGGCCGCGGCTGACGGCCGATCGGCAGTCGCGGATGCTGGCGCGGCTCAGCGTCTGGAGCGCGTGCGCGTTCCAGCGGTTGAAGCCGCTCATCGCAGCGCGCAAACGCGGCGGCTGGGTCAGGGAATGCCACGGCGACCTGCATCTGCGCAATATCGCGCGCATCGATGAGCGCTTTGTGCTGTTTGACTGCATCGAATTCGACCCGGCGCTGCGGACAATCGACGTACAAAGCGAGCTGGCGTTCCTGCTCATGGATCTGGACGACCACCAGCGCCGCGATCTCGCCGCCATGGCCTTGAACGGCTACCTGGAACAAAGTGGCGACTATGAGGGGCTGGCACTGCTCGATTTCTACCGGGTCTATCGGGCGCTGGTGCGGGCCAAGGTGAGCGCCCTGCGTGCGGATCAGCAGGACACGCCGCAGGAAAGGCAAAACTGCCTGACCGAAGCGGAAACCTACCTGCAGCTCGCACATGCTTATCTAGACCGGGAGCGGCCCTGGCTCGCGATCACCCACGGCCTCTCCGGCAGCGGCAAATCCACCCTGGCCCTCGGGCTTGCGACGGTCACCGGCGCCATCCGGATCCGCTCGGACGTCGAGCGCAAGCGGCTGTTCGCAATCGCCCCGGGGGATCATGACGCGCCCCCCGACCTGTATGGCCCCGCGGCCAGCGAACGGACCTTCGACCGCCTGGAAGCCATTGCGACCCGCATTCTGGCGGCGGGCTTTCCGGTGATCGTCGATGCGACCTTTCTGGAGCGCAGCTTGCGCGGTCGCTTCCTCGCCATCGCGACGGCACGGGGCGTGCCCGGGGTGATCCTCTCGCTGCAGGCCGATCCCCAAATCCTGCGGGCGCGTCTGGCCCAGCGCCAAGCGGACGTTTCCGATGCCGATGTCGCCGTACTGGAAGCGCAGCTCGCCCGACAGGAAGCACTGACACCCACCGAACGCCAACAGACGCTCCACGTGGACGCCGCGCAAGCCTTCGATTTCCCGGGTCTGTACCAGCAGTTGCGGCGCCTGATTCCGGGCTGATGGAATCGCGCATCGCCCCCACTGATCCTGCGCGCCTCGTGACCGCGGCCGTGGCGCGCTGCTGAAGCGGGCCAGTTTCCCGTACCATGCGGAACAGAAAAGCGCGCTGCGATCGAAGGAGCCAGATTCTGATCACCCCCCGCCGCACCGGAAACCTCGCACTTCGCGTGTTTCAAGCGCTGCGTGGACTCGGCCGCCACGAAGTGTCCTTGCTCCTCTGGGTGGCCGCGCTGTTCGGCGGCATCTGGGGCTTCGTCGAAATTGCCGAGGCCGTGATGGGACAGGAGACCCACGCGCTGGATGAGGCCCTGCTGCTTGGCTTGCGCACCCCCACCGATCCCCGCGATCCGCTGGGCCCGCAATGGCTGGAGGAGGTGGCGCGCGACCTGACCGCGCTGGGGAGCGTGGGTGTGCTTACCTTGGTGACGGTCGGCGTGCTTGCCTATCTCTTGCTCGCCCGTCACATGCGGGCGGCCGGATTCACTTTGGTCGCCGTGGGTGGGGGAATGCTGCTCACCAATCTTCTCAAACTGGGCTTTGGTCGCCCAAGACCTGATCTGGTGCCCCACGCAGCGGTTGTCTACACGGCCAGCTTCCCCAGTGGCCACGCCATGATGGCCGCCATCACCTACCTCACGCTCGCTGCCATGTTGAGCCGGGTGGAGCGGCGTTGGCACATAAAGGCGTATCTGCTGCTGGCGGCCGCCTGCGTCACCGTGGTGGTGGGGATAAGCCGGATTTACCTCGGCGTCCACTGGCCCACCGACGTGCTGGCGGGTTGGTCCGTGGGCGCCGCGTGGGCAGCGCTGTGCTGGCTCATCGCCCGCTGGATCCAGCGCAAAGCATCCCCTGGCATCTGATGCCGGCACGCCGACAGCGGCGGCGCGATGGACAAAGCGCGCAGCGGGTATGATCCAAGGGCCTGGCAATGGGGCGGCCCGCCGTGCGTGAATGAAGCGCGCTCCCAACAAGCGCCGCGCGTATCCTGCACTACCGTAAACCCCGATCCTGACTCATTGCCAACCGCAAATCTTGACCGTGATCGCTGCCTGCCGGAGATCCTGCATGACCTGTTTGCTCCCATGAGCGTGCCGAACACCCCGCTACTCGCAGCCGACGAGCCGCCCCCCTGGCACGTCGAGCGCCCAGAAGGCCCGTCCCCCTGGTTCCTGATTTGCGATCATGCGGGCATGCGGATTCCCAGGCGTCTGGGCACGCTGGGCCTGGACCCGACGGCGCTGGCCAGCCACATCGCCTGGGACATCGGGGCGGCCGCCGTTGCCTCCGGGCTGGGCACGGTGCTGGATGCCACTGTGATCCTCCAGCCCTATTCCCGGCTTGTGATCGACTGCAACCGGCCGCCGCACAGTCCCGATGCCATCGTCAGCCTCAGCGAGCACACGACGATTCCCGGCAATCAGACGGTTTCCCCCGCCGAGGCCGCCGCACGCGAGCGGGAGATCTTCGCGCCTTACCACATCCGCATTTGCGAGTTGCTGGATGCGCGCCTGCGGCGCGGACAACCCACGCTGCTCGTTGCCCTGCACAGCTTCACGCCGGTGTATCTGGGCGTTGCGCGACCCTGGCAGGTCGGCGTGCTCTACAACCGCGATGCCCGTCTGGCGCACGCGCTGGCCCAGGCATTGATTGCTGAAGGCGATCTGGTGGTGGGTGACAACCAGCCCTATGCGGTCAGCGATGAGACGGACTACGCGATTCCGCATCATGGCGAGGCGCGCGGGCTGGCGCATGTGGAGCTGGAGATTCGGCAGGACCTGATCGCCGATGCAGCGGGACAATCGGCATGGATTCAGCGCCTGAGCCGCCTCCTCGGCTCAATCGAGCGTACACTGGTCGCCTGATCGCGCACCGAAGTCCACGCCCGCCGGCCTGCGCCGATTCAGCCCTGATCGCCTTTTGTTTCCTGCTCGCGCAAGAGCCAGCGCGTGATCGCCCAAGGGAGGACGCCATGCAGATTCGCCTGGGTTACGACATGGTTTACCAATGCCCGCAACCGACGCCCATGATCGTCACGCTCAACGTGCATTACACACGCGCTTCCGACCTCGTGCACCCCGACCAGATGCGCACCGATCCCTGGGTGCCGATGAACATGTATCGCGATGGCTTCGGCAACTGGTGCACGCGCCTGGTGGCGCCGGCCGGGCGCATTCGGCTGAGCGCCGATACCGTGATCAATGATCGCGGCACACTCGATCCGGTATTTCCAATGGCCATACAGCATCCGGTGGAATACCTGCCGGAAGAAACCTTGGTCTATCTGCTGCCGAGCCGCTATTGCGAGTCCGACCTATTGTCCGAGGCGGCTTGGCAGCTCTTCAGTTGGACGCCGCTGGGGTGGCCGCGCGTGCAGGCCATCTGCAATTTTGTCCACAACCACATCGTATTTGGCTACGAATACGCCCGGCCCACGAAAAGCGCCTGGGAAGTCTTCAACGAACGCTGCGGCGTATGCCGCGATTACGCCCATCTCGCGATCGCCTTCTGCCGCAGCCTCAACATTCCGGCGCGCTATTGCACCAATTATCTAGGCGACATTGGCGTACCGCCCGTGGCTGCACCAATGGATTTTGCCGCCTCCATGGAAGTCTTTCTGGGCGGTGCCTGGCACAACTTCGATCCGCGCAACAACCAACCACGCATCGGCCGGGTGCTGATCGCCCGCGGCCGCGATGCAGCCGATGTGGCAATCACGACGACCTATGGCCAGCATACGCTGGAGAGCTTCAAGGTCTGGACGGACGAGGTCCTGGCCTGAAGTGCTTTTAAACCCCTAATCCAGGCCAACATTGCAAGAACAACCCTGGCTTGAATAGGGTATTAGCGTATGCGTTAGCAGGCTCCACGCCGGCCATTTCCCGCAAGCAAGCCCTCTTCTTTACGCTGTTCGTTCTTGATTGCTACGGAAAATGACACTGTGCGTCGTTCCCGACCGCCGGGCACGGTCATGATCCGCGGCGGGCATCCACGCTGTGTTCACCCGGACCGAGCATAAGCACCGCAAGCGCAGTGAGCAAATAGAAGGCCTGCAGTTCAAGCCGCCAGCCGCCGGTTTCGGTCAGCATCAGGAAGTGGCCGCCATGGACCAGCAACAGCGCCACCAGCATGTTGCCCAGGATGAGCAGCGCGCCCAGGCGGGTGAACAAGCCGACGATAACCAGCAATGGCCCGAGCACCTCGCCGGCATAAACGCCCCACGCCAGCAGCGCTGGCCAGCCGCGCGCGGTCACCATGCCCACGATCGGATCAATGCCGCCGGTCAGCTTGTCGACGCCATGGAACAGCAGCAGCGCGCCCAGGGTCACACGCAACACCAACTTGCCCAGATCATCCATCGTCAAAACCCCCAATGGTTGTACCGCAACCCATCAACAGTGGGCGCTCAAAAATGCACCGGCCGCATCGATCGACGGGACTTCACGCGACCCCCCGCTTAACGGCCGATTACTCATCTTCACTCCGCGCTTCGATACCGACCACCTCGCCTTGAAATGTCGTGACGGTCATGACGATCGGCCGACAGCACACGCTGCAATCCTCGACGTACTCCTGGTTCACCACCGAACAGTCCACGACCACCTCGATTTGTTCCCAGCAATAGGGGCATTGGACGAATGCGGTTTCAAGATTCTGCATCGGATCCCTCCCTGCGTTTGCGCTAAGCCCCAAACCCACTCAAGTCCCCGCGCTCGAGCCGCCGTTCACCGGGAAGCGAGGCGCCATGTGGTTGGGTGATCAAGCTTAAACCCAACCTCGCCGGACAGCGCGCCTTGCGGCCTACGGTTAAGCCATATGGTGACAGAGCTGCACTTCCCCCGCCGCATGGGCAAGCCGGGGCGCGGGCTCTATACTGGCCGCCTTGGCCTTCCTCCACCGATACGGATACCGTCCATGCGCGCCTCCCGCTGGCTGTCGTTGCTGTTTGCGTTGCTGTTGTTGGCCGGCTGTGGCCAGAAGGGCGAGCTGTACCATGCCGATGAGCCCAGGCCGGCGCCATCCGGCACGTCGGCCACGCCGGCACCGGACGCAACCACCCCTTCCGAACCCCAGCCGCCGAGTGATTTCTGACCGATGGATCATTTTCTTTACCGCGACGGCCGCCTGTATGCCGAGGACGTCGATCTGGAAGCGCTGGCGGCCACCTACGGCACGCCGGCCTATGTCTATTCCCGCGCCACGCTGACGCGCCATTTCCAGGTGATGACGGCGGCGCTGGGGGACCAGCCGCATCTGATCTGCTACGCCGTCAAGGCCAATGCCAACTTGGCGGTGCTGGATGTGCTGGCGCGCCTGGGCTCGGGTTTCGACATTGTTTCGTGCGGCGAGCTGGCGCGGGTGCTGCACGCGGGCGGCGATCCGGCCAAGGTGGTCTTCTCCGGGGTCGGCAAGCGCGCCGCGGAGCTGGAGCAGGCGCTGTCGATGGGCATCCGCTGCTTCAACGTGGAGTCGATCCCGGAACTCCGGCGGCTGGATGGCGTGGCCCGGACCCATGGCGTTACGGCGCCGGTCTCGCTGCGCGTCAATCCCGACGTGGACGCCCAGACCCATCCCTATATCGCCACGGGTCTCAAGGACAACAAGTTCGGCATCCCGATTGCCGAGGCCGAGGCGGTCTACCGGCTGGCGGCGGAGCTGCCCGGCATCCGGGTGGTTGGGGTGGATTGCCATATCGGCTCGCAGCTAACCAAGACCGCTCCCTTCGTGGATGCGCTGGACCTCGTGCTGGCGCTGGTGGATCGGCTGGCGGCGCAGGGCATCCCCCTGGAACACCTGGATGTGGGCGGCGGGCTGGGCATCCGCTATCGGGACGAGACCCCGCCCGATCCGGCCGAGTATGCCGCCGCGCTGCGCCAGCGCCTGACCGGGCGCTCGCTGCAACTGGTGCTGGAGCCGGGGCGTGTGCTGGTGGGCAACGCCGGCATTCTGTTGACGCGGGTGGAATACCTCAAGGCCCAGGGGGAACGGCATTTCGCCATTGTCGATGCGGGCATGAACGACCTGCTCCGCCCCGCCCTGTACCAGGCCTGGCAGGAGATCGTGCCGGTGCGCGCGCATCCCGAGCGACCGGAACAGGTCTATGACGTGGTGGGGCCGGTGTGCGAGACAGCGGATTTCCTGGGCAAGGCCCGGCCACTGCGAATCGCGGAAGGCGATCTGCTCGCGGTGCGCTCGGCGGGCGCCTATGGCTTCGTGATGGCCTCCCAGTACAACGCCCGGCCGCGGCCGCCGGAGCTGCTGGTGGACGGCGCGCGGGTACATGTGGCGCGAGAGCGCGAATCGGTGACCGATCTGTGGGCAGGCGAAAGCCTGCTGCCGGATTGAGCGGGTCATGACGGCCGCGATTCCCCCGCCGGTGCCGCTGGTGCTGGTGGATGGCTCCGGCTATCTCTACCGCGCCTTCCACGCCCTGCCGCCGCTGAGCACCCGCGATGGGCGGCCCACCGGCGCGGTGGTGGGTGTGTTCAACATGCTGCGCAAGCTCATTGCCGAACTGCAGCCGGTCCGGCTGGCCGTGGTATTCGATGCGCGCGGCAAAACCTTCCGCGATGAGCTGTTCCAGGCCTACAAGGCCCATCGACCCCCCATGCCGGACGATCTGTCGCAGCAGGTGAGCCCGCTCAAGGCCTTGATCCGCGCCATGGGAGTGCCACTGATCGAGGTGGCGGGCGTGGAGGCGGATGATGTCATCGGCACCCTGGCGTGCCAAGCGGCGGCGGAGGGCCTGCAAACCGTGATCTCCACCGGCGACAAGGACATGGCCCAACTGGTGGACGGGCACATCCGACTGGTCAACACCATGAGCGGCACCTGGCTGGACCGGGAGGGGGTCACGGCCAAGTTTGGCGTACCGCCCGAATGCATCATCGATTACCTGGCGCTGGTGGGGGACAGCAGCGACAACATCCCGGGCGTGCCCCAGGTCGGGCCCAAGACGGCGGCCAAGTGGCTCAGCACCTACGGCAGCCTTGATGCCGTGCTGGCTGCCGCCGACGCCATCGCTGGAAAGGTCGGCGAATCGCTGCGTAATCACCTGGATCAATTGGCGCTGTCGCGTGAGCTGGCGCGTATCCGTACGGATCTCGATCTGGCGCTGGGGCTCGATGATCTGCATCCTGCCCCGGCTGACACAGTCGCCCTGCTCGCACTTGCCCAGGACCTGGAAATGGGCGGCCTGTTGCGGGAGTTGTTGGTAGCCCCGATGGACGCGACAGCGGCGACAGCGCCTTCGCAGGATGATCCCAGGCTTTACCACTGCATCCGGGACGAGGCGGCGCTATCGGCCTGGATGGACCGGCTGGAACGGGCCGAGCTGATCGCGCTGGACACCGAAACCACCAGCCTCGACAGCTTGAACGCCCGCATTGTCGGGGTGTCCTTTGCCATTGAGCCGGGTGAGGCGATCTACATTCCGCTGGCCCATGAAGGACTCGATGCCGTACCCCAGCTTGATCGGGACGCCACGCTGGCGCGGCTGCGCCCGCTGCTGGAGAACCCGGACCGGCCCAAGGTCGGGCAAAACCTGAAATACGACCGGGCCGTGCTGGAAAACCACGGCATCCGGCTGGCGGGCATCCGTCACGACACCCTGCTGGAATCCTATGTGCTGGACAGCACGGCGCGGCACGATCTGGATACGCAGGCCCGGCGCGAGCTGGGTGTCTCGACGATCAGCTATGAAACCGTGACCGGCAAGGGTGCCCGCCAGATTCCCTTTGCCGCAGTACCGCTGGATGCCGCCACCCGCTACGCGGCGGAGGATGCGGACATCGCCCTGCGCCTGCATCAGGTGCTGTGGCCCCGGCTACAGGCCGTGCCGGCGCTGGAGCGGGTGTATGAATCGATCGAAATGCCGCTCATGCCGGTGCTGGGGCGCATGGAACGGCTCGGTGTGCGGGTGGACGCCAGCCTGCTGCGCGCCCAGAGCGCCGAGCTGGCGGCGGAGATGGCCAGCCTGCGTGAGCGCGCCCAGGCCGAGGCCGGGTGCGCCTTCAACCTCGACTCGCCCAAACAGTTGCAGGAAATCCTCTACGACAAGCTCCGCCTGCCGGTGACACGCAAGACGCCCAAGGGCCAGCCCTCCACGGCCGAGGATGTGTTGCAGGAACTGGCCGTCGATTATCCCCTGCCCCGGCTGATCCTGGACTACCGCAGCTTGGCCAAGCTCAAGTCGACCTATACCGACAAACTGCCGGCCCAGATCGATCCGCGCACCGGGCGTATCCACACCTCCTACCAGCAGGCCGTGGCGGCCACTGGACGGCTGTCCTCCTCCGACCCCAACCTGCAGAACATCCCGGTGCGCACGGCGCAGGGACGGCGCATCCGCCAGGCCTTCATTGCCGATCCAGGCCATGTCCTGCTGTCCGCCGATTACTCCCAGATCGAGCTGCGCATCATGGCCCACCTGTCCGGGGACGCGCGGCTGTGCGAGGCCTTCGCGCAGGGGGAAGACGTGCACCGGGCAACGGCTGCGGAGGTATTCGGCGTCCCCCTGGAGATCGTCAGCAGTGAGCAGCGGCGCGCCGCCAAGGCGATCAACTTCGGGTTGATCTATGGCATGTCGGCCTTCGGGCTGGCGCGGCAATTGGGTCTGACCCGGGATGCGGCGCAGCGCTATGTGGACCGCTACTTCGAGCGCTATCCGGGCGTGCGCAGCTTCATGGAACAAACCCGCGCAAAGGCCCGGGAACAGGGCTTCGTGGAAACGGTCTTCGGGCGGCGGCTGTATGTGCCGGACATCCAGGCCCGCAATGCCGCCCAGCGCCAGTATGCCGAGCGCACCGCCATCAACGCGCCCATGCAGGGCACGGCGGCGGACATCATCAAGCGAGCGATGATCACCATCGATTACTGGATCGCACAGGAGGTCGTGCCGGCGCGAATGATCCTGCAAGTGCACGACGAGCTGGTGTTCGAGGTTCCACTCGGAGCGATCGACACCGTCAAGGCCGGGGTCCTGGCGCGCATGCAGGGCGCAGCAGACTTGGCCGTGCCGCTGGAGGTGCACGCAGGGAACGGCGAAAACTGGGACGCAGCCCACGGCAGCTGAACCACACGTTGGCCGCCCCGATTTTCGGCCGATGTGGTCGGGTCAGACCGAGTCTTCGGACGCGTTGTCGATGACTGTCGGTGTGGTCGGCCAGGCGTTGATCACCGCATTCATGACCGTGGCCAAGGGAATGGCGAAAAAAGTGCCCCAGAATCCCCAGATGTTCCCGAAAAACAGGATGGCGACGATGATGGCGACCGGATGCATCTTTACCGCATCGCCGAGCAGGATGGGGGCAAGAACATTGCCATCGATGAACTGGATGACGCCATAGACAAGGATCGCCAGCAGGCATTCCTGGGACATACCCCACTGCAGATACGCCACCATTGCCACCGGAATGGCCACTACCGTCGCGCCGACATAGGGAATGAGCACCGACAGACCGGTGATCACCGAGAGCAGGACGGCGTAGTTCAGGCCCATCAGGCTGAAGATGACGAACGTGGCCAAGGCGACGATCACGATCTCGATGAACTTGCCGCGGATGTAGTTGCTTAACTGATGCTGGGCTTCGTGCCAGACGCGCACGGCGAGTTCACGATTGTCTGGCAGGAAACGCTCGAACCAGACGAGAATGCGATCGCCATCCTTGAGCAGAAAGAATACCAGGAACGGGACTAGGAAGATGTAGACGAGCAGCGTCGCTGCCCCCACCAGTGAGGACAACGAATAGCCCAGAAGACGCTGGCTCAGCTGCAGTCCCTGCGCCCGGGACTGGGCAAGAATCTCGTTGATTTCAGAAGTGGAAATAAGGCTCGGATAACGTTCCGGAAGGTCCATGAGAGTCGTCTGCGCGGCGGATACCAGCGACGGGATCTGCTGGGCAAACGCAGCCATCTGCTGAAGGAACAGCGGCAGGAACGCAAACACGGTCAGCACCAGCCCGCCCAGGAAGACGACAAAGATCAACATGACGGCGAGCAGATGGGGGCAGCCGTGGCGCTCAAGCCATCGCACCCGGGGGTGGAGCAGAAATGAAATGATCACGCTGGCATAGACCGGCGCCATCATCTGCGCCGTCCAGATGATGAATCCCATGAACAGAAAAACCATGCCGATCAGCATCACGATCCGCTGATCGGCGAATGTCTGTTTCAGCCAGTCACGTATCATTCATCCTCTCTTGCGATCATCGACAGCGCCGGCCCGTCCCATACTCCCCCGGCCAGCCTGCTCTCACGGATTCAGACACGTCCGCTACGGTTTCACCGGGCATTCCCATGCCTGCAGTGCCTCGGGATCGCTCGCTCTACGACGCCGGGATGAAAAATGAGTGCCTCGACGGAACTTCCGGGAAGTCTTCATAGTCTATGTATTCGAGTATCGCAACGATACTCTTCCTACCCTGAGTAAGCGGACCCGTCGGTTTCCCCCAAGGCCACGGTGTTCCGTTCTGACCGCGACGGTTCTCCCCCCTTAATGGATCGTCGCGGTTTTTTTTATGCCTCTTTCCGATCGCCGAGCCAGCATTCCAGGCGCTCCCGCGCTTCATCAACCCCTTGGCGCGCGACTGCCGAGAACAATTGCACCGTCGCACCGGTTCCCTCCTGTTCCAGGCTGCGCCGCACCATCAGCAAGGCATTGCCCGCCGCGCCGCGCCCGAGTTTGTCGGACTTGGTCAGCAACACATGACAGGCAACGCCTGCTGTCGCGCACCAGCGCATCATCTGTTGATCGAACGGGGTGAGCGGATGACGGATGTCCATTACCAACATCAAGCCCTTCAAACTGCGCCGCACGCCCAGATAACCCTCCACCAGCGCAGCCCATTCCTGACGCACGGCCAGGGGCACCTCGGCATAGCCGTAGCCGGGCAGGTCCACCAGCCGCGACCCGCAGGGCAGGCCGAAGAAATTGAGCAGCTGGGTGCGCCCCGGCGTGCGGCTGGTGCGCGCCAGCGCCCGGCGCCCGGTGATGGCATTGAGCGCGCTGGATTTGCCGGCATTGGAGCGCCCGGCGAATGCTACCTCGGCCCCATCGTCCAGGGGCAACTGCATCAGTTGGGCGACACTCTTGATGAAAACGGCTGCACTGTAGTCCCGCATGATGCCTATTTGATCCCCTATTGATCGGTTCGATTGACCCTGTTCGGTCCCAACGTTGTAGAATTGCGCGCTTGCGGGCCTGGGCCAACAGGCGCCTTTCCCGGCGCTACGCGATCCCGGCTCACGGCCATCCAGCATGCCAGATCAGGAGGCACCTTTCCTATGAACAGACTGTTTGCCGTGGGCTTGACGCTCGTCGGAATGTGCCTGGGCGGCGCAACCCTTGCGGCGGGAAATCCGGAGGCGGGACAACAAAAGGCAGCGCCCTGTGCCGCGTGCCATGGCCTCGACGGCAACAGCGCCAATGGCCAGTGGCCCAAACTGGCCGGCCAGCACCCCGAATATATCGTCTCCCAGCTCAAGGCCTTCAAGGAAGGCAAGCGCCAGAATCCCCTCATGACCCCCATGGCGATGGGACTGAGCGATGAAGACATGGCTGATCTTGCTGCCTACTACAGCAAGCAGCGGCCTCAGATCGGCGGCGCGAATCCGGAATTGGTCGATACGGGCGCCAAGCTCTACCGTGGCGGCAACAAGGAGTCCGGTGTCTCCGCCTGCATGGCCTGCCATGGCCCAAGTGGCGCCGGCAACGGGCCGGCGGGTTATCCCCATCTATCGGGCCAGCATGCCGAATATGTCAAGCTGCAGCTGGAAGCCTACCGCCGTGGAGAACGGGGCAACGACACGCCCAGCGGTCAGATCATGCAGAGTATCGCCAAGCGGATGAGCAATCCGGAAATCGAAGCGGTAGCGTCCTATATTGAGGGACTGCACTAAGCATCCACAGAGGGATTTTTCATCATGCGACATCGGATACGATCATTTTCTCGGGCTTTGCTGATCTGTTGCCTGTGGGGCGGGATGGGCTTGGCCGGCGCGGCTGACGTTTACAAGGAAGGTGTGCAGTACCGATTGGTGGAAAATCCCCAGCGCATCACCCCCGGCGACAAGGTTGAGGTGGCCGAGTTCTTCTCATACGGCTGTCATGTCTGCTATGACATCGAGCCGCATCTTGAATCGTGGATCAAGGCCAACGCAGATCAAGTGGATTTCGTGCGGGTCACCCACGGCCCGGATTTTTTCCGCCGCAGCTGGGGAGCCTATGGGCAGGCCTACTACGCCCTCGAAACGCTGGGTGCCGCCGATAAAATAAACGCGCCGCTGTTCAAGGCAATTCACCAGGACAAGGAACGGCTCAACAGCGAGTCACGCATGGCCGACTTCGTTGCCCGCCAAGGCATCGACAAAAAGGCTTTCACGGCAGCCTACGACTCCTTTGCCGTACGCACCAAGCTCAAGCAGGCGCAAGCCCAATGGGAGCGATTCGGTATTCTCCTGCTGGGCACACCGGCCTTTGTAGTGAACGGCAGATACATTGTTTCCCCGGGTTTTCAGCAGCAGGTCACCAATCGCACCGCGAAGTTGACGGAAACCCTGAAGGTGATCGATTACCTCGTCGCCAAGGAACAAAAAGCCGCTGCACGCTGACCCTCCGGCTGCACGCCAGCCAGATGGTATAGTCACGGAAACTCCGCTGATCCTCTGGTCGGTTCGCCGCCATGTCCCATGGGTTCTTTCTTGAACTGCTGATCCTGCTGGCCAGCTCGCTGGCCATGCTGGCGTTGTGCTATCCGCTGCGGATTCCCCCCATCCTCGGCTATATCCTGGTCGGCGTGCTGATCGGTCCGGGTGGACTGGGATGGATCTCCCGACCCGAATCGGTGGTCCAGATCGCCGAATTCGGCGTGGTGTTTCTGTTGTTTTCCTTGGGCCTGGAATTCGCCCTGCCCAAGATGATGGCGATGCGACGGCTGGTGCTGGGCATCGGGGCAGGGCAAGTGGTGATCACCCTATTGGCGTTATGGGGTGTGGCCTGGGCGATGGGTGTGCCCCTGGCAACGGGCTGGATTCTCGCCAGCGCGCTGGCCCTGTCCTCGACGGCAGTGGTCAGCCGGGAACTGACGCAAAACCACCAGCTCCATTTGCGTTTCGGCCAGATCGCCGTGGCCGTCCTCCTGTTCCAGGACATGGCCTCGGTGTTCTTCCTCGCCATCCTGCCTTCCCTGGGTGGACAGTCCGACCAGTTGCTGCCCTCCCTGCTGTGGACCCTGGGCAAGGCAACCGTGCTCTTGGCAGGGCTGTTGATCCTCGGCCCGCGCCTGCTGCCCCGGCTGTTTACCCTGGTGGCACGCACCCGCACCGAAGAGCTGTTCGTGCTGGCGGTGCTGGTGGTGATCCTGGCGGCTGCGGCCCTGACGCAACTGATGGGCTTATCGATGGCACTGGGGGCCTTCATCGCCGGGATGCTCCTGGGGGAAAGCCATTTTCGGCATCAGATCGAGGCAGAAATCCGGCCGTTCCGCGACGTGCTGTTGGGCATTTTCTTCGTAGCAGTGGGAATGTTGATCCATCTGGGGCCGCTGACAGCCCAGTTGCATTGGATCATCCTGCTCACCGCCAGCTTCATGGTGCTGAAATGGATCGTGGTGGTGATGCTGGCGCGCCTGCTGGGCGAAACCCCGGAGAATGCCGTGGGCGCGGGCTTTGCCTTGGCGCAGGGCGGCGAATTCGGCTTTGCCCTGCTGACCCTGGGCGGCGCCTATGCCTTGGTCAGCCCCGCCCAACAATCCCTGGTGTTTTCCAGCATCATGCTCAGCATGATGCTCACACCGTTGTTGCTGCGCCTGAATCCGCGCTGGACCCGCCGGTTTGCCCGACCGCCGCCTGAACAGGACATCAATGCCTGGCTGCCCGCCTCATCGGAACCCCATGTTATTCTTTGCGGCTTTGGCCGGGTCGGTCAGGCCATCGCCCGTTTTTTACAAAGCGAACAGATCCCGTATGTCGCCATTGACGGCGACACCCTGCGCATCCGTGAAGCGCTGCTGGCTGGTGAGCCGGTGCTGTATGGGGATTCCCGCCAACGCGCCCTGCTCCGGAAAGCGGGACTGGAACGGGCCCGGTTGCTGGTGGTGGCTTTCGATGATTTCCCACACGCGCGGCGCATCCTGGAAGTCGTGCGCGAGGTGCGCGCCGATCTGCCGGTCTTGGTCCGCACGGCGGATGATCGGCACTGGGAAGCATTGCAGGCTGCGGGTGCCACCGAAATCATCCCGGAAACTCTGGAGAGCAGCCTGATGCTGGTTTCCCATGTGCTGGAACTGCTGGGCGTTCCCCCTGAACGCATCCAGGAACGCATCCAAGACGCGCGGCGCGAGCGCTACAAGCTGCTGCATGGTTATCTGCACGGCGAGCGTTCGCGTCTAACCGATGCGAAAGGCAAGCCGCTGGAGGTGGTGCATCCCGTGGCATTGTCGGAAACCGCCTACGCGATCGACAAGCAGTTGGGTGATCTGCAACTGGATCAGATTGGCGTACGCGTCCAAGCCTTGCGGCGCGGCGCCCTGACCGGCCAGGATCCCAGCGCCGAGGTCCGCCTCAAGACCAACGACACCCTGGTGCTGCTGGGAACGGCCTCCCAGATCGAGCGCGCGGAACAGCGCCTGCTGGGTGGCGAGCATCATGGCTGAACTTCAACCTCAGCGAGCACTGATGATTCAGGATAAAACGACAGCCTGGAGGAATGACCCATCCCCACGCGCGCTCCATGTCGGCATCCTGGGCATTCACGGCCCGGAAGCCACGGCAAGCCTGCAGGCCTTGCTGGACCACGGCGCAACAATTACTGCCTGGTCGAGCCAGATCAATACGCCATGGGCGCAGCGACTGGCGCGGCGCGGTGTTTCCATCCAGACGCTACCGGCGCAACACCTGCCGCCCGAGATGTCCACTCCATTTACGCGACCACTGGATTGGCTATTGATCTTTCCCAGCACACGGATAGCGGCAGGATTACCCAAACCCGAACTGATCCCCGAAGCGCTGTGTCCGCGCGATCCGGGACGAATCGTCCAGCTCATCCCGGCTGGATTGGCCTTGCATAAGACGCTCGAACCCTCCCCGCAAATCTTGAATCTGTCCACCGTCCTCGTTTTGGAACGCTGGCTCAATGCTCCCATGCGCCGCGCCATTGGCCGCGGTCAACTGCCGTTTCCGCGTCATCGCCACAACGCCTTGCCCTTGATCTCCGCCCATCGCATCGCTCAGGTGATTCTGGCCTTGTGCGCAGCTAAACTGAGCCCGCAGCAAGCCACCACGCACTTGGCGGGGGAATGGGTTCCGCTGCCCGTGCTACTGGACCTTTGTCGTGAACGGGTAGGCCGCCCCATACGTCTCCGGAATCGGTCGGTGGCCTTGGTTGCACTGCGGATGGGTCGGGAACTGGCTCTCATGGCGCACTGGATCCGGCACTACCAGCCCTACGAAGTGTCGGAAAGGGAATTCGACGCCTTGAGTCTGGAGCCCGTGCTGGAAGGTATGCGCCGGCTTCCCTGGTGATACCGGCCAACCCCGCGCCCGCTATCAAGGAGCATGCGTGCCCATGAACCGTTTCATCCTTTCCGCATTCGCCATCTTGACCTGCCTGTCTCAATCCAGCAGCTTGATGGCCCAAAACAATCCACAACAGGGAGTCACACCCGTGAGTGAGCCTTCGATGCTGATCCAGCTTCCCAATGCCAAACAGCCCGCACCGGGTCTGTTGACTGGCGGTCAACCCACCGAGGCCGACCTGCAGGCCGCAGCTGCGGCGGGATACAAGACCGTGATCAATTTGCGGCCGGGTTCGGAAATGGCGGGAATCGACGAGTCGGGGCAAGTCGAGTCCCTGGGAATGCACTTCATCAGCATTCCCATCGGGGGCGCGGCCGATCTGACCGAGGAAAATGCCCGCCGTCTGGATCGGGCCATGGCCACATCCGAATCCATGCCCGTGATCATCCATTGCGCCAGCGGTAACCGTGTGGGTGCCCTGCTCGCCCTGCGCGCGAATCTGATTCAGGGTAAATCCGCGAGCGAAGCCCTGGCGTTTGGCAAGGCTGCCGGACTGACTACCCTGGAAGATGCAGTCAAGCAACGCTTGAAATAGTCGGTCTCAGCGCCTGGAGGATCGGGTCACAATCGGTGTACCGACCTCCAGGTCCAGCATCCGGGCAGCTTGCCCCTGGTTCACGGCAATTTCCACCAGACCGCAGGAATTGGCATACCAGAATGCCTCGCCCACCGGGACATCGGCGAATGTCCGGCCACCCATAAGACGTCGACCAGCTACTTCCAACACACTGTTGACAGCGAGGGTTTCGGCGCGCAGACCGGTCATGGCGTTGCCATAGCGATCGATGTAGATGACGCAGGCCCAGTCCGGCGACCAGTCGGATCCCTCCGGCAAATGCGCGCCCAAGGCTTGCAAGGCAAGCTCCTGGCCCGTCTGCAATCGCGCAGCAGCGGGCGCGAACCAGTCACGACCCTGAAAGCTTAGCGAAAGCGTTTCTTGTGGTGGCGGCAAGGCATGCCAGCGTGGCCGATCGAGACGCTGTGCAGCGACCGCGAGCAGGCCATTATCCGGTCCAACCAGGCGCAACCCGCTGCCCTCCAACACCAGACCGCGCCTCGCGGTACCCACGCCGGGATCGACCACTGCCACCACGCATGCGCCAACAGGGAGATAGGGGAGCAGGGCTGCCAACAGGTAAGCGGCCGGGCGGGGTGCAAAGGGCGCCAGATCGTGGCACAAGTCCAAGACTACCGCGTCGTGCACCACACGGTGGATGGCGGTCTTCATCTGGCCGACGTAAGGGCCTGCCAGACCGAAATCCGTGAACAGCACCAAGGGTCCGGGGCTAGACACGGAAATCAGCGCTGCCAGGTCGGGAAAGGGTCAGACGTCCAGGTTACTGACCAGAAGGGCATTGCGTTCAATGAATTCTCGCCGAGGTTCCACCTGATCGCCCATCAGGGTGGTGAAGATGTCATCCGCCGCCACCAGGTCCTCCACATTGACCCGCAACAGGCGCCGCGTCTCGGGATCCATGGTGGTTTCCCAGAGCTGATCCGGATTCATTTCCCCAAGGCCCTTGTAGCGCTGGATAGCCAGGCCGCGCCGGGCCTCTTCCATCAGCCACTGCACCGCATCCCGGAAGCGCATCGTCGCCTGGCCACGTTCGCCACGTGCCACACGGGCCTGATCCGTCCACATTCCCCACAGGGTCTGCGCCATCTGGTGCAGTGGACGAAACTCCGGGCCTTCCAGTTGTTCCCGGCTCAAATGATAAGCCTGATCGAGACCGTGGCGCTTGCGGCTCACCACCAAGCCGGAGGCATCACAACGCGCTGCCACATAGAGATTGGCGCCCGGCGCGGAAGCATTCAGTTTCGCTTCAAAATCCTCAAGCCAGGCATTCCTGACTGATTCGTCCGCGGCCAAAACCGGCAACACTGGCGCCACCTCCGACAAAACCATCAGCAGATGGGGGTCAAAGGAACGCGACAGGCGGTCAACTGCCGTCTCGGCTGCCTGATGTGTCGCCACCAGACGCGCCAGGGGCTCGCCATGGATGGCCGGGACATCGGGCGCTGGCCACACGGAAGCGCCATCCACGGACAGATTGAGCAGATAGGCGTCCAGGGCCGCGTTGTCCTTCAAATATTGCTCTTGCTTGCCGCGTTTGACCTTATACAACGGGGGCTGGGCGATATAGACGTGTCCACGCTCCACCAGGGCGAAGGTCTGGCGATAGAAGAAGGTCAGCAACAGCGTGCGGATATGGGATCCGTCGACATCGGCGTCGGTCATGATGATGATCCGATGGTAGCGCAGCTTGTCCGGATTGAAATCATCCCGGCCAATGCCACAACCCAGTGCCGTGATCAGTGTGGCCACCTCCTGGGATGCCAGCATCTTGTCGAAGCGGGCTTTCTCGACATTGAGGATCTTGCCTTTGAGCGGCAGGATAGCCTGGGTACGGCGATCCCGTGCCTGTTTGGCGGATCCACCGGCAGAATCGCCTTCCACCAGGAAGATCTCCGACAGAGCCGGATTTTTTTCCTGGCAATCAGCGAGCTTGCCTGGAAGACCGGCAATGTCAAGCGCACCTTTACGACGCGTCATCTCGCGCGCACGACGGGCGGCTTCCCGCGCACGGGCGGCGTCCATGACCTTGCCGACCACGGCCTTGGCATCGTGGGGATGCTCCAACAGAAAGTCCTGCAGCCGTTCGGCCACCAGCGACTCCACGATCGCCTTGACCTCCGAGGACACCAGTTTGTCCTTGGTCTGGGAGGAAAACTTGGGGTCCGGCACTTTGACTGACAGCACGGCTGTCAAACCTTCACGGGCATCGTCGCCCATCAGCGAGAGCTTTTCTTTTTTGTTCAGCCCCGCGCTTTCGATGTAGCCATTGACGGTTCGCGTCAACGCTGCTCGAAAACCAGCCAGATGAGTGCCGCCATCGCGTTGAGGAATGTTGTTTGTGAAACAGAACATCGTCTCTTGGTAGGAATCGTTCCATTGCACCGCCACTTCCACGCCGATGCCATCGCGCTCGCCCGAGAAATAGAAAATCCGGGGATGCAACGGGGTTTTTTTCTGGTTGAGATGCTCGACGAAAGCACGGATGCCGCCTTGGTACTCGAACACGGCTTGGCGGCCTTCACCGCGTTCATCGCGCAGTTCAATGCGCACGCCGGAATTCAGGAAGGACAGTTCCCGGAGCCGTTTGGCCAGGATGTCGTAATGAAACTCGATATTGCTGAAAATCAAGGGGCTGGGCTTGAAGCGGATGTGTGTACCGCGCTGATTGGTATCGCCAATGACGACGAGTGGCGCTTGGGGCTCGCCCAGATGATAGCGTTGAAAGTGTGTTTTGCCTTCGCGATGAATGGTCAGTTCCAAGGTTTCGGAAAGGGCATTGACGACGGAAACGCCGACGCCATGCAGTCCGCCGGAAACCTTGTAGGAGTTGTCATCGAATTTTCCGCCCGCGTGCAGGATGGTCATGATCACTTCAGCGGCGGAGCGCCCTTCTTCCGCATGGATATCGACGGGAATTCCGCGCCCGTTATCCGAAACCATGATGGTGTTGTCGTTTTCGATGGCGACCTGGATGTTGGTGCAATGTCCTGCCAAGGCTTCGTCGATGGCATTGTCCACCACCTCGAACACCATGTGATGCAGGCCCGAACCGTCATCGGTGTCGCCAATGTACATGCCAGGACGTTTACGGACCGCATCAAGACCGCGCAGCACCTTGATGTTGGAGGAATCGTAGCTTGTTGCACTCATGCGAAAGAGGCACCCGGAAAAAGGAACATCATAGCATTCTTGTGACGATACCCTGTTCCACGTGGAACAGGGCGCCATCAACAGGGGGGTGGGCCTGTGCAGCATCGATCAGGGTCACAAATCGCTGAGCAGGCAATTCTCCAAGCAATGTTGAAAGGCGCAACCAGTGACTTTGATCCAACTCAGAGACTGGGTCATCGACCAAGACGATCGGCTTTTGCCCGGTTGTCTGATGCAGATGGATGACCTGGGCCATCAATAGAGCATAGGTCCAGCGCTTCTCTTCCCCGCGCGACATTTGCTGGGACGCCGCATGCCCATCAACGCGAAATTGCAGATCAGCCCGATGCGGGCCTATCGAAGAAAATCCCTGGGCACGATCCCGTGTTCGATTGGAAACGAGTGCTTCCTCAAGCGTCTTTTCACGTGGCCAGCCAGGCTGATAGCGACATTCCAGTTCACCAGGGCAATCCAGTTTATCCAGGCAGGGCCGAATCAAAGGTAGGAGATGCTCAATATACGTTGCGCGTAATTCATTGAGCGCAAGTCCTTGTTCGATCATCGCTTGCTCCCAAGCGACCAGCATTGAAGGCGGGGATCCTGCGCGCAAGGCGGCATTGCGTTGATCCAGGGCTCTCTGATAGGTCCGCCAATGGGTATGAAAACGGGGTTCCACGTGGAACAACCCCCAATCAAGAAATCGGCGCCGGTCAGCAGGGCTTCCTGAAACAAGAGGGGTCGTCCGGGGGTCCAATAACTGAACGGGCAGAAGGGGAAGAAGCTCGCTCAGGACCTTGACGGGTTCACCTTGAAGTCGAAAGGACAATGAAGTGGCAGAGGCATTAAGCGTCAGGCCGATCTGTCGATCAAAGGCGCCGGATACCAAGGCCTGCAATGAAAACCTGTCGCACCCACGGCGCCAAAGACTCTGGCGTCTGGCTGTGCGAAAGGATTTTCCTCTGCCGAGCAGGTAAATAGCTTCCAGAAGCGATGTTTTGCCGCTGCCATTAGGCCCGATGATGAGGTTAACCTCGGGATGGCATTCCATCTGGAGGGAGGTAAACAGTCGAAAATCGCGTCCCTTCAGCGCGTGCAAGCTCATCCGCTTGCCTCAAAGTCGCATGGGCATGACCACATGGCTATTAGGAACCGCTGGGCTAGCTGTATCGACAGCGGTTATAACGCAACTGCCATTGGCATCGGAAAATTGCAAGCGCACTGATTCAGCGGACAGCACGGCCAAGGGCTCGAGGATATAGTTGACATTGAAGCCAATCTCCATGGGGTCACCCTGGTAGTTCCCCGCCAGAAATTCCTCTGCTTCTTCCTGTTCCGCATTGTGGGCACGAATGGTGACGCCTTCCTTGTCCAGGCTGAGACGAACCCCCCGGAATTTCTCATTGGACAAAATGGCCGCCCGCAATAACGCCTGGCGCAACTCAAGGCGATTGACGATCAGCGTGCGGGGAAGGTGGGGGGGGATTACTTTCTCATAATCTGGGAATCGCCCGTCGACCAGCTTGCTGGTAAAGCGAATGCCGTTCATGGATGCGACAATCTGGTTTCCCGAGATCTGGAGCTCAATATCGCCTTCACCGAGCAGTTTTTGCAGCTCCAGGATGCCTTTGCGTGGAATGATCAGTTGACGGCTTTCGTTGGGTCCACTGTCCAGTACCGTTTCAGCCATCGACAGCCGATGTCCATCCGTGGCCACCGCGCGTAGCAAGCCAGGTCGTAAATCCAGCAAGAGGCCATTCAGGTAAAACCGCACATCCTGATGGGCCATGCTGAATTGCGTCAAGTCAAACAATGACTTCAAGCGCCCTTGATCCAGCGAAAGCCGGATTTCACCTTCCTGTGTGCGACTTACCGGAAAATCCGTGACAGGGAGCGTGGCCAGTGAAAATCGGCTGCGTTTCGCGCGTATCCCCAGGCGATCATTGTCCACGCTGCATTGAACCGTTGCTTCTTCAGGCAGGCTCCGGACGATGTCCAGCAACTTTCGGCCAGAAACTGTTGCACTGCCGTTTGTTTCAGCGACACAGACACCTTGGGCGACCATTTCGATTTCGAGGTCAGTCCCGGTGATCCAGAAGCGATCGCCGTCAACCTGAAAGAGCACGTTGGCCAGGATCGGCATGGTTTGTCGGCGCTCAACGACCCCGATGGTCGTTTGCAGGGGTTTCAGTAGTTCCTCGCGCTGTAATTCAAATTTCATGTCACGTCATCTCAGGAATGGGGGGGAGCCAAATATTAATTCTTGGTTTTTTGATGGTGGTACTAGAGCTTGTGGATGAGTCGATAAACTCAATAATCAACTTTGTTTTCAATGGATTGATTAGGTTTAAACCGACTTCCCTGCTTGTGGGCGGATTGTGGATGAAATGTGGATAAGTCGGGTTTTTTGATTCTGGGCAAAATACCCCATCCCTTGTTGACAGCTTATCCACAGCTTTCACCCTGCTTCACGCCGACAGGATACGTAGCAGGTTTTGGTAATCCTCGCTGGTCCGCAGGTCGGTTTCACGCAATTCGGCGGTCTTCCGACATGCGTGAAGGACCGTGGTGTGATCCCGACCGCCAAAGCTCTTGCCGATTTCCGGCAGGCTGTGTGAAGTCAGCTCCTTGGCCAGCGTCATGGCGATCTGTCGGGGCCGCGCAATGGTGCGGGTACGACGGATGGATGTCAGGTCACTGACCCTAAGTTTGTAATACTCGGCGACCGTACGCTGGATGTTTTCGATCGTGACCAATTTTTCCTGCAGAAGCAAAAGATCTTTGAGCGCTTCACGGGCGGCCTCGAGCGTGATCTGTAGGCCTTTGAATTGACTATGCGCAATCACGCGTCGCAGCGCGCCCTCCAGTTCCCGCACATTGGAGCGCACCTGTTTGGCGATAAAAAAAGCGACAGCATCCGGTAGTTCCGCACCCATCTGTTCTGCCTTTTTCATCAGGATGGCGGTACGGGTTTCGAGTTCTGGGGGTTCCACAGCCACGGTGAGTCCCCAACCAAAGCGGGAACGCAGGCGTTCCTCCAGGCCTTGGACCTCCTTGGGATAGCGATCACAGGTCAGGATGATCTGGCGCTGTCCTTCGAGCAGGGCATTGAAGGTATGGAAAAACTCCTCTTGGGATTGTTCCTTGCCTTCAAAAAACTGGATGTCGTCGATCATCAAGGTGTCGAGAGAGCGGTAGAAGTTCTTGAATTCATTAATCTTATGATTTTTTAAGGCATGCACCATGTTGGTCACGAAACGTTCCGAATGGAGGTAGACCACCTTGGCACCGTGGTGCCGCTGCATCAATTCATTGCCAACGGCATGCATGAGATGGGTTTTGCCCAGACCCACTGCCCCGTATAGAAACAGTGGGTTGTAGGATTCCCCTGGATTTTCAGCGACCTGCCGGGCTGCGGCAAACGCCAGTTGGTTCGACTTGCCTTCCACGAAGGTATCGAAAGTGAAGGCAGGATTGATGCGGTTGCCCATCACGGGTTCGTTGCGGACGGACATGAACGATCGGACTGGTTCCGACGGCACCAGCGTGGCCATTGGCGTTGCGGTGCCTACTTCGATGCCGGCAGGGGGCGAGATCCCGTGGGGAAAGCGCGCCAGGATGGTTTGAATCAGGTCCAGATAGTGGTTTTTGACCCATTCCTGGACGATGGGATTGGGCGCGAAGAGACGCAGCCGACCGTTTTCTTCCACCGCCTGCAAAGGGCGGATCCAGACCCCGAACTCTTGTTCCGGGAGTTGCGACTGCAATGCAGCTAGACAATTTTGCCAGACAGACACAAGAGGACCCAACTTGTTGTAATAAAAGAAATAAACAAAATGAATCCCCGTCTTTATGCTACGGGCAAATCAGTCTATACCGCTTTAGGATCGCAAGCCACCGACAATCCAATTGACAGCCCTACCGTTACAGACGTAGGATTTGCGGCCCTCCCGTTCGACCTGCGGGATCCCAATCACTTGCCGGAACAGCGGTTGACGCCATGAAAAGAACCTACCAGCCCAGCGAATTGCGTCGTAAGCGCACCCATGGGTTTCGTGCCCGGATGGCGACCAAGAATGGTCGTTTGGTCATCAAGGCTCGGCGTGCCAAGGGCCGGCATCGCCTGACCGTCTGATCGATCCATCTTCCATGGGGGAGCGGGGATTCCCGCCATCTCGACGCTTGACCCGTGCGGGTCAGTTCGCTGTCCTGCGCGCAGAGGGTCACCGTCAAGGCGACCCCGGTCTGGTGATCCTGGCCCGTCCTAACGGCTTGGACCATGCTCGTCTCGGTCTCGCGATCTCTGTTAAATCCGCGGGCAATGCGGTGGCGCGCAATCGCCTCAAACGGACCTGCCGGGAAAGTTTTCGCCTGCGCCAGCACCAGCTGGCGGGATGGGATGTCGTGGTCATGGCCCGCCATGGCGCCGGACAGTTGACTGGCGAATCCCTGCGGTCCTCCCTCGATCGACACTGGCGACGCCTGGCCTCCCGGGCTAAAGTGCCGGTTCGCCCAACCCCGCGTCCCTAGGCCTGTTGTCATGGAAAATATTCGCTTTACCCTTTATGCCGTCCTGGCCGCCGTCATGTTCCTGATCTGGCAGGCATGGCAAGAGGACGTCGCGAAGCTTGCGCCGACCGTCGCTCAAACTGCTGCCGTGACGGAACCAGCCGCTGGCTCTGACCTCCCGGCCTTGGATGCCCCGACGCTGACTCCTCCGCCGCCTGGAGGAGTCCGGCAGCCGATACCCATGCTGGCCAGCAGTGAACGCATCGTCGTCGAAACGGATTTGTTCAGAGGCGAAATCGACACATTGGGCGGCGACCTTCGTCAGCTTGCCCTGCGAAAATATGACTTGGCCACGGATCTGCCGAATTCCCCTGTCCAGTTGCTCTCGGACCGCGACGGTCAGTTTTACATTGCCCAGAATGGCCTGGTGGCGGCAAGTGGTCCCGCGCCGGATCATCGTGCTACCTACCGAGCCGCAGCGGAACGCTTCACCCTCAAGGACGGGGAAAAGACGCTGGAAGTCCCGCTCAGCTGGACGGATGCTTCTGGGTTGACCGTCACCAAGCGTTATATCTTCGAACGCGGCAGCTATGTGGTCCGGGTCGATTTTCGCGTGGATAACCGCAGCGAAACGCCCTGGCGTGGCAATCTGTACAGCCAACTCCAGCAATTGCCGCCGCCGGCACCCAAGCGCAATATCCTGATGCCCACTACGTTTACCGGCGCAGCCTACTATGATGGCCGCCGCTACCAGAAGACCCCGTTTGCGAAGCTGACGGAAACGCCCATCGATCTGACCCAATCTGGCGGCTGGGTTGCGTTCTCCGACCATTATTTCCTGGGCGCCCTGTTGGGTGATGCCAGCGCAAGAAGCCACTATTACAGCAAGCTGCTTCCCGCCGGCCAGGTGATATTGGGTCTGACCGGAGAGACGGTGGAACTGGCGCCCGGAGAGACCCGCGAACTGGAAACACGCTTGTTCCTGGGGCCCAAGGAACAGAACGTGCTGGCCGATGTGGCGCCTGGCCTGGAACTCACTGTCGATTATGGTTTTCTGACCATCATCGCCAAGCCGCTGTTCTGGGTACTGTCGTGGTTGCATAGCGCGCTGTTCGGCAACTGGGGACTGGCCATCATTGCCCTGACGGTTCTCATCAAGCTGGCTTTCTTCAAGCTATCCGAAGCGCAATATCGTTCGATGGCCAAGATGCGCGAATTCGCCCCGCGTATCCAAGCCTTGCGCGAACGCTATGGCGAGGACAAGCAGAAGCTCAACGAAGCCATGATGGATCTCTATCGCAAGGAGAAATTCAATCCCCTGGGCGGTTGCCTGCCCATCTTCGTGCAGATGCCGGTGTTCATCGCGCTTTACTGGGTGCTGCTGGAGAGCGTGGAGCTGCGTCAGGCGCCGTTCTTCCTGTGGATCAATGACCTTTCGGCGAAAGACCCTTACTACGTGCTGCCGGTCCTGTTTGGCATCAGCATGCTGATCCAGCAAAAGCTGAGTACCGCTCAGGGCACCATGGACCCCATGCAGCAGCGTGTCATGATGATGATGCCGGTGGTGATGACGGTGTTCTTTGCCCTCTTCCCCGCCGGCCTGGTGCTGTATTGGGTGGTCAGCAATACCTTGGGCATCCTCCAGCAGTGGTACATCACGCGCAAGGTAGAGTCGGAAAAGGTTCGGCACGCCCCCGTTACCTGACGATACCGTCGCGATCATGACCGTCCGGGTCGATACCATCGCCGCCATTGCCACGCCGCCGGGCGGTGGTGGCGTGGGCATCATCCGCGTGTCCGGCCCCGCCGTGCCAACGCTGGCCCAAGCCCTGCTGGGTAGCCTGCCACCACCCCGGATGGCGCGGCGCGGCAGGTTTTGCGACGCCGCAGGCGCCGCCATCGATGAGGGTCTGGCGCTCTATTTCCCCGCACCCCGTTCCTTCACCGGCGAAGACGTGTTGGAACTGCAGGGTCACGGCGGGCCGGTGGTGCTGGACTTGCTGCTCGCCCGCTGCCTGTCGCTTGGGGCCCGGCTCGCCCGGCCCGGCGAATTCTCCGAACGCGCCTTTCTCAATGGCAAGCTGGATCTGGCGCAGGCCGAGGCGGTCGCCGACCTCATCGCCAGCAGCTCGGCTGCGGCGGCGCGCGCCGCAATGGCCTCCTTGCAGGGCGCATTTTCCGAGGCAGTGAATGGCCTCGCGGAAGCGGTCATCCGCTTGCGCGTTTACATCGAAGCGGCCATCGATTTCCCCGATGAAGAAGTGGATTTCCTCGCCGATGCCGAGATCGGCCGACAACTGGACGCGCTACGCGAGCGCCTCGCCCAGTTGCAGGCCCAGGCTGGCCAGGGCCGGCTGCTGCGGGATGGGCTCACGGTGGTCATCGCCGGCCCGCCGAATGCGGGAAAATCAAGCCTGCTCAATGCCTTGAGCGGCGATGAAACCGCCATCGTCAGCGCCCATGCCGGTACCACGCGCGATGTCTTGCGCACCCAGATCGTCATCGACGGCCTGCCCTTGCATGTGGTGGACACCGCCGGCCTGCGCGAAGGCCACGACCCGGTGGAACAGGAAGGCATCCGCCGCGCTCGCGCCGCCGTCGCCCAGGCGGATCGGGTGCTGTTCGTGCTGGATCACAGCCAGCTTCCCCCCGGACCGCCGCCCATGCCCGCCGATCTGCTGCGTCAGCATGACCTGCCTGCCGATCTGCCGGTGACCGTCATTCACAACAAGATTGACCTCACCGAGGCCGCGCCGGGTCTGCAAGCTGCGGCTGCGGCGGTTCCCGCCTTGCGCATTTCGGTGGCGACCGGCGCCGGCCTGGACGTCCTGCGCGCCCACCTGAAAGACTGCGCCGGCTATATCGGCAGCGGGACCGGCGTGTTTTCCGCCCGCCGTCGGCATCTGGACGCGCTCACCCGTGCCGCGACGCATCTCGATCTGGCGGATGTCCGGCTGCGCCATGACCGCGCCGGTGAGCTGGCCGCCGAGGAACTTCGCCTCGCCCATGACGCCCTGGGCGAGATCACCGGCAGCTTCACCAGCGACGATCTGCTGGGCCGGATCTTCGCCAGCTTTTGTATTGGAAAATAACAAAACCGCTGCCGTGGATGCGGTGCTGCGCGCGGCGCACAAGGACGGCCTGCCAGCCGGCGCGCCGTGATTTTCGCGGTGATTTCGTCAATACTCTGGCGCTGTCCTACTTGGAATAACAACAGCCCATGTCCGCCGACCTCGTCGCCATCGAAAACCGCCTGTGGGCCGCCGCCGACCAGCTTTGGGCCAACACGGGCCTCAAGCCCGCCGAGTTCTCCACCCCCGTTCTCGGCCTGATCTTTCTGCGCTATGCCGACAAGCGCTTTGGCGAGGCCGAGCAGCTGCTGGACGCCAAAGGCATTGCGCCCGACGAGCGCGAGGCCATGGACTACCAGGCCGAGGGCGTGCTCTACCTGCCGCTGCAGGCGCGCTTCTCGCACCTGCTCAGGCTGACCGAGGGCGCCAACCTGGGCCGCGCCATCGCCACCGCCATGGAGCTGGTGGAAGCGCACAACCCCGAGCTGCAAGGCGTGCTGCCGCGCGGCTACAACCTGCTGCCCAACGCCACGCTGGTGGAACTGCTGCGCCTGCTGGCGCCGCTGGACCTGGAGGGTGACGCTTTCGGCAAGGTGTACGAGTACTTCCTGGGCAACTTCGCGCTCAAGGAGGGCCAGAAGGGCGGCGTGTTCTACACGCCCACCAGCATCGTGCGGCTGATCGTCGAGATCCTGCAGCCCTTCCACGGCCGCATCTTCGACCCGGCCTGTGGCTCCGGCGGCATGTTCGTGCAGTCCGCCGCCTTCGTGCAGCGCCACCAGAAGAACGCCACCCGCGAACTCACCGTGTTCGGCACCGAGAAGGCCAGCGACACCGTCAAGCTGGCCAAGATGAACTTGGCCGTGCACGGCCTGTCCGGCGACATCCGCGAGGCCAACACCTACTACGAAGACCCGCACAAGGCGGTTTCTGGCAAGGAGGGCCGCTTCGACTTCGTGATGGCCAATCCGCCGTTCAACGTCTCCGGCGTGGACAAGGACCGGCTCAAGGACGACCCGCGCTTTGCGCTGGGCCTGCCGAGCACCGACAACGCCAACTACCTGTGGATCCAGCTCTTCGCGGCCAGCCTCAACGAGAACGGCCGCGCCGGCTTCGTGATGGCCTCTGGCGCGGAGGGATCCTCGAACCGAGCCGAGCTTGAGATCCGGCGGAAACTGATCGAGTCGGGTGCCGTGGACGTAATGGCCAGCGTTGGGCCAAACATGTTCTACACGGTGACACTGCCCTGCATGCTTTGGTTCTTCGACCGAGCCAAGGCGCGGGGGCCGCGCAAGGACAAGGTGCTGTTCGTGGATGCGCGGCCGTTCTTCAACCAGGTGACCCGCGCCATCCGCGAGTTCACAGCTGAGCAGTTGGAGTTCTTGGCCAACATCGTGCGCCTGTATCGGGGCGAAAGGCCCGAATTTGAGGAGGGAAGCAAGGAGCGCCTTGCCGCCACCTTCCCGGGGTTGCGGTATGCCGATGTGCTTGGGCTCTGCAAGGCCGCAACGGTTGCGGACATCGCAGCACAGGGTTGGAGCCTGAGTCCTGGCCGATACGTCGGGGTCGGCGCGCGCGCCGCCGACGACTTCGATTTCCGTGATCGCTTGATGGAGTTGGCCGCCGAGTTGGATGCGCTCGACCAGGATTCAGATGCGTTGCAGAAGACAATCGCGCAGAACCTCGTGGACTTGTTGGAAACGCAATGATGTGGCGCGCGGTTCGTCTAGAGGACTGCGTTAGCTTGGCATCTGGCGGTACGCCATCAAAGGCCAATGCGCAGCTCTGGCAGGGGAACATTCCCTGGGTGTCATGCAAGGACATGAAATCGCTGCGGCTTCATGACACAGAGGATCATGTCAGCCAGGAGGCGATCGGCAATGGCACGCGGTTGGTGCCTGGCGGGACGATCTTGATCGTTGTCCGAGGGATGATTCTCGCGAAGGACTTCCCTGTTGCCGAAGCGCAGCGCCCTCTCACGTTCAATCAGGACTTGAAGGCTGTCACCGTTCTGCCTGGCGTGGAGTCGAGATTCTTGCTGTACTGGTTTCTCGCGCATAGAGACCTCTTAATGAGCGCCTGCGATGAAGCCGCTCATGGGACTAAGCGACTGCAGACAGATCGCCTGCTGGGCATGCCAGTCCTCTTGCCAGAGGTGGCTACGCAGCGGCGCGTCGCCTCGCTCTTATCGGCTTACGACGACCTGATCGAGAACAACACGCGGCGCATCGCGATCCTGGAGGAGATGGCCCGGCGCATCTATGAGGAGTGGTTCGTCCGCTTCCGCTTCCCCGGCCACGAGAACGTGCGGATGGTCGAATCTGAGTTGGGGTTGGTGCCGGAGGGGTGGGCGATCGAAGTCGTGGAGGATGTGACCGAAACGCTGGGCGGCGGCACTCCTTCGAAAACCGAGCCTGACTTCTGGACCGATGGGACCATCAATTGGTACTCGCCGACCGACCTGACTGGGGCGAAGACTGTCTTCATGGAAGAAAGCGGGACCAAGATTACCGAGCTTGGGCTCGCAAAGAGTTCGGCGAAACTGTTCCCGCCGAACAGCGTGATGATGACAAGCCGCGCCACGCTAGGCGTCATTGCCGTCAACACCACGGCGGCTTGTACAAACCAGGGCTTTATCGTGTGCATCCCGTCGGTCCGTATGCCTAGGTGGCTCTTGTTTCACTGGCTCAAGGCCAACGCGAGCGTGTTCGAGGGCCTTGCGACAGGGGCGACGTTCAAGGAAATCACGAAGGGCGTCTTCCGCAAGGTCAAGCTCACAGTCCCCCCGAGCGCGATTGCGGCGGCGTTCGAGACGTTGGTCGGGCCGATGATGGATTTGGTGCTTCGCCTTGAGCGCAAAAATCGCAATCTCCGCACCACCCGCGACCTCCTCCTACCCAAGCTGATCTCCGGCGAGCTGGACGTTTCAGCGCTGCCCGAACCGGAGACCGTCGCCGCATGAGTGCAGCCGAGCTGAACCTGCTGCTGGGTCGTCTGCTGACCACCACCACCGAGTGCGAGTGGGTGGAGTACAAGCACAACGACGACCCGCACGTCATCGGCGAGTACATCTCCGCTCTCGCCAACGCAGCGGCGCTGGACGGCCAGCCCTA
>JBARUT010000043.1:0-2815 GCA_049645885.1 Candidatus Macondimonas sp. | reverse complement strand
GTGGGTCGCGGCGCTCTTCGCGGCGCCCCCCGCGGCGCCAAGCCTGCGCCTGCGCTGGGCCATGCCCGCCACGCTTCATCCTGGCTTGTTCGACGGTGCCCATTGAGAGTGGCGGCGTGCGACGACCGCATTGCAGTCGCCCTTTCCGGCGTGCCGCGTCGGTGCTAGGCTCGCTGCCCCGCATGCCCGATCCCCGGTCCGGTCCATGCCGCGTCTGAATCCCGAACAGCATGAAGCCGTGCACCACCTGGATGGCCCCTTGCTGGTGCTGGCCGGCGCCGGCAGCGGCAAGACCCGCGTCATCACACGCAAGATCGTCCATCTGTTGAGCCAGCAAACCCTGGCGCGCAACGAGGTGATGGCCGTTACCTTCACCAACAAGGCAGCGCGCGAAATGCGCTCGCGGGTGAGCGAGCAACTGCGCGGTCGCCCGGCCCGCCCACCCTGGATCAGTACCTTCCACAGCCTGGGCCTGCGTCTGTTGCAACAGGAAACTCGCGCAGCGGGTCTGAAGGCGGGGTTTTCCATTTTCGCCACCGACGATAGCCGTGGTCTGCTGCGCGAGCTGACGCGCCAGGAGATGGAGATCGGCGATGCCGAACTGCAGGCCCTGCACAACCGCGTGTCCGCCTTCAAGAACGAGCTCATCAGTCCCGAGGCGGCGCTCGCCGCCGCCGATGACGAGGACGGCTTTCGCGCCGCCAAGCTCTATGGCGACTACGAGCGCCACCTGCGGGCCTATAACGCGGTGGATTTCGACGACCTGATCGCCCTGCCGGTGCGGCTGCTGGATGAGGACGAGGCCCTGCGCGGCCGCTGGCAGGAGCGCGTGCGCCACCTGCTGGTGGACGAATACCAGGACACCAACGCCGCACAGTACCGGCTGCTCAAGCGTCTGGTGGGCCCCGAGGCGCGCCTCACCGTGGTGGGTGACGACGACCAGTCGATCTACGCCTGGCGCGGCGCCCGCCCCGAGAACCTGAATCTGCTGCAAAGCGATTTCCCGCATTTGCGCGTGATCAAGCTGGAGCAGAACTATCGCTCCACCACCCGCATCCTGCAG
The DNA here is from genome assembly GCA_049645885.1 of Candidatus Macondimonas sp. Lineage (GTDB taxonomy): Bacteria > Pseudomonadota > Gammaproteobacteria > UBA5335 > UBA5335 > Macondimonas. Next base: position 1,752 of record JBARUT010000043.1, on the reverse strand, counting down.
GCCGCCAACGCCCTCATCACCCACAACAGCCATCTGTTCGAGAAACGCTTGTGGAGCCGGCTGGGGGAGGGCGAGCGGATCCAGATCCTGGCCTGCGCGGACGGCGAGGACGAGGTGCGCCGGGTGGTCGGCGAGCTGCTGCAGCACCGCTTCCGCCACCGCACCCGCTACGCCGACTATGCCATCCTCTATCGCAGCAACCACCAGGCCCGGCCCTTCGAGCGCGCCCTGCGCGAGCAGCAGATTCCCTATCGCATCACCGGCGGATCCTCGTTCTTCGACGCCGCCGAGGTGCGCGACCTGCTGGCCTATCTGCGCTTGCTGCAAAACCCGGATGATGATGCCGCCTTTCTGCGGGTGATCAACGTGCCGCGGCGCGAAATCGGCGCTGCCACCCTGGAAAAGCTGGCCGGCTACGCCCAGGCACGGGGCGTGAGCCTGCTCACGGCATCCAGCGAGATGGGGCTTACCCGTCATCTCTCGGAACGAGCGGTGGATCGGCTGCACACCTTTGCCGAATGGATGGGCCGCATGCAGCGGATTGCCCACGAGGAGGACGCGCCCACCTGCCTCAAGCGCCTGCTGGAAGGCATCGACTACCTGAACTGGCTGGGGGAAAGCGACAAGAATCGCCGGGCCGTGGAACGCCGCCAGAAGAATGTGCATGAACTGGTGGACTGGTTCGCCCGCCTGCAGACCCGCTGGGAAGACGAGGCGACCCTGGAGCGGCTGCTTGCCCACATCAGCCTGGTGGGTATGCTCGACCGGCAGGAGGAATCGGACGCCGACGAGGTCCAGTTGCTCACCCTGCACAGCGCCAAGGGCCTGGAGTTCGACCACGTCTACCTGGTGGGCATGGAGGAAGACCTGCTGCCCCACCGCAACAGCCTGGAGGCGGGCAGCCTGGAGGAAGAGCGGCGCCTGGCCTATGTCGGCATCACCCGTGCGCGCCAGACCCTGACGCTGACCTACGCCGGCCAGCGGCGCGTGGGCGGGGAGGAAGCCGAACGCGAACCGAGCCGGTTTCTGGAAGAGCTGCCGGCCGAGGTCATCGACTGGGTCCGACCCACCGACGCCAGCGATGCCGCCACCCGCCAGGCCCGCGGCCGCGCGCATCTGGATGCTCTCAAGCAAATGTTGGCGCGGGAGGAGTAGCCCGCGATAACGCAGCGCAGGATCGCGCCGCGAGAATCAGCGGCCAAAAGCTGCTGATGGCGAGGGCTGAGAATCCCAGCATGGTGATTCAGCGCTTGCTTGGCGTTATTCCCCGTGGGATTCGGTTTTCCTCATGGAGGGCGCCCAGACAGGGAGATCGCGCTGGATCGATTGGCAGGCCATCGAGATAGCAAACGCTGCGCCCCGCCAGCGCAGGGGTACGTTCACCCGGGGTCAGGATGCCGACAAGATTGAGTGGATCGGCGGCGGACAGGGTCACGCGTTCCTCGGCCGGCGTTTGGCGCGCCACCTCGCGCAACAGCCCGGCCGCCTCCGGCAGGGCGAACTGTTCCCCGGCAATGCCTTCGATGAAGCGTCCGCCCAGCACCTCGCCCTGGGCTTCCAGCCGCCACAGCACATAAAGCAGCTCGCGCCAGGGCGGCAACGGCGATTCCCGCGCCAACAGGGTCTTGAACACCACGCCATAGCGGCGCAGCAGCGTCCGGGCCACCTGTTCCAGCGTCTCCAGGGGCTGGCTGGGAAACCGCACCGGCGCGGCATCCGGCAGCGCCATCGGCCGCAGGCGCGACCAGCGCC
>JBARUT010000042.1:0-2908 GCA_049645885.1 Candidatus Macondimonas sp. | reverse complement strand
GGCCTTTGGTGTTCATCGAGGCGGATGTGGCGGCGGGGGTGCGGGCACTCGGGCCGGATGCCTATGCCGGGCTGCACTGTCGCCTCTGCCGGCCAGTGGGCTTGTCCGCAGCCGAACAGCGGCAGGTCGTTGCTTACGCGTGTGGCCGGCTGGGGCATCAGTACGATCTGAAAAACGTCATTGATCTTGCGCGTTATTTGCTGCCAATCCCGCCGGTACCGGTAGGGTGGCGGCGCCGCTTGCTGGCGCTGGGCAGCGGGGATCCAACCCGCGCCATCTGTTCGACACTGATCGCCCAGTGTTTTGCCGAAGTGCGTTACCCCATCCTGCCCCAGGTCGAAACCCTGCCGGCGATTCGGTCGGATTATCCCGGTGATGTTCAACGCGTGCACCATGTCCGCCACCACAGCCTCTATGTACCGCGGGATTTCGATGTCTCGCCCTATTTCCAGATCATCAAGCCCACGCTCACCTTGGGCTTTGATTTCCATCGTCTGGTATGGGCGGCGGAGGACGCCTCCGGGTGAGGCGCGCATGGCCAGAGTGATCACCGGGACAGAGGCAGTGGGCTTGGCCATGGACCGGGAATTCCGGCCGCCGGTTTACTGAGCCGGTACTGGGGGGGCAAAAGAAAGCCGGCCTCGCTGTTGGAGGCCGGCGGATCAGAATGAAAAAACCGATGTCAGGGCGAGAGACCACTCTGCTTCAGCATCTCGGTCAGTGCTGCCTTGAGCTCGTCTTCACTCAGGCCCGGATTGCCGCCCTTGGGCGGCATGGCGCGAATACCCTCGATGGAATGCTTCAGCAGGGTATCGAAGCCTTGTGCCAGCCGTGGCTCCCAATCACCCTTGGCGCCAATCTTGGGCGCGCCCAAAACCCCGGCGGCGTGGCATGCGGCGCAGGCCTGTTGCACGACTTCAGCGCCCGAACGGGGCGCGCCCGCAGCCTGGGGTTCTGCTGCATTGGCGGTTTCCATCGGTGGCTGGTCGCTGGTGCGTACCTGACCAATGGGCGCAATGCGTTCCTTGAGCGCGGCCATTTCCCGCTCATCCAGCGGGCGATCCTGGCGCGCAAATCCCCCGATGACCGCAGCGAGCACACCAATGAAGACGGCAAAGGCCACCATGACGCCGAGTACGCTGACCAGCGGGAGCATTGAATTGTTTTCCTGCTCGGACACAGGGACCTCCTTATAGGGGAAAGGCAGGGGGTGGTTTGCAAGCGCCGTTCAGGGGTCACCAGATCCCGGAACCGCAGGGTGGCTAAGTATACGCGGCGCACCGCTGACGTAAAACACGCTTGGGCCTGAAGATGGACGTCCAAGGGGCAAAACGCTATGCTATCGCCCCTTCGCGCCCGTAGCTCAGCTGGATAGAGTGTTGGCCTCCGAAGCCAAAGGTCAGAGGTTCGAATCCTCTCGGGCGCGCCACTTCCGTAACTCTCCCTCCGAATTCTCACATTCCTCCGCTTTATACGGTTCGGATAAAGCGGACGCCGCAGTGTGGTCGAGTTTCCTTGACCGTCATGATCGATAGTCTGAAACCTTGCCGTGTGACCATCAGGTACCCTCCCGATTACCCGTATGCGATCTGGCGAATGATCTGGGGAGACGACTGAAACACCAACCATCGTGGGGGGCTGTGGCGAGGAACGCGGCGACATGGCTAGGCGCGACGGCGCATCGAACCACGATGCGCCGAATTTTATAGCCCATGGAATGCGTCGCGACGCGCACACGTCTGGGTTCCCGCTTGGCCGGCGCTGCTTGGCGAGTTGACGTCGATCAATCTTCTGTCGTGTCCATCGGGTCACGCTGGGATCGGATGGTCTTTCCACATCAAGGAGAGGGTATGCGCACTGAAGTATCGGATGAGGCGCGCGGGGGATCGGCATCAGGGCGACGGTTCCCATCGCCTTTTCCAATCAATTGGCGGGCCGATGCGATTGATCCGGATTCGGTCGGTACCCTGGATGGTCTGTTCCGGGAGCGGCTGCGTCGCACACCCCAGGCGACGGCCTACCAGGCCTTCGACACCGCGCGCCAGGTCTGGCGGGATCATACCTGGGCCGAGATGGCCGGCTTGGTCGGCCGCTGGCAGGCGGCTCTGATCCGGGACGGGCTGTTGGCCGGTGAGCGCATCGCCATCGCCCTGCCCAACGGGCCGAGCTGGGTGGCTGTGGATCAGGCGGCGTTGGGTCTTGGGCTGGTGGACGTTTCGCTTTATGTGAACGATCGGCCGGAGAACGTGGCTTTCCTGCTCGCTCATTCCGGCGCCCGCCTGTTGGTGGTGGATTCCGAGACCCAGTTGCAAACGCTGGCGCCGGCTCTGGCGGCTGTCGCCACGTTGGAGCGAGTCGTGGTGCTGGGTCCCGTGGCGAGCAAAGCAGATCCCCTGATCGTCTCGGCGCAGCAGTGGCTGCCGGCTGAGCCGCAGCCGTTGCGCGCGTCCTCTACCCTGCCCGATGATCTGGCCACGCTGGTCTATACCTCCGGCACCACAGGCCGGCCCAAGGGTGTCATGCTGAGCCATCGCAATATCCTGTCGGTGACCCATGCTGCGCTGCAGCGGGTGACGGCTTATCCGCAGGATGTGTTTCTCTCCTTTTTGCCGCTGGCGCATCTGTTCGAACGCACGGCGGGTTATTACCTGCCCATGATGGCCGGCGCCACCGTGGCGCATGCGCGCGGCGTGCTGCAATTGACCGAGGATTTGCAGACGGTCCGGCCCACGGCATTGATTGCCGTGCCGCGGCTGTTCGAAACGGTTCATGGCCGGCTGCAGCGCGAACTCCAGCGCAGCGGATGGCTGGCACGCCGGGCTTTTGCCTTGACGGTTCACGCGGGCTGGCAACAGAACCGTTATCGCCACGGCAAGCGCCGCTGGCCGCTCGCCGCGGTGCTCTGGCC
>JBARUT010000041.1:0-2499 GCA_049645885.1 Candidatus Macondimonas sp. | reverse complement strand
TGTCGGTGGTCGTGCCGACGGGCTTGGCCCCGAACGGGGCCAGAAAATAGTCCCGCAGGTCGTCATCGTCGAGCGAGGGCTCCGGCACCTCGCCCAGATAGACGCGGTGGATGTTGGTCAGGAACAGGTTGCCGGTCGGGCGCACCACGCGCACGTCGTCCTGGATATGCAGCGCGAGCTGGAAATCGTCCCGCCAGTTGCGCCCCGCGTGGCCGTTGTCCGGCAGTACCGGATCGTTGAAGAAGATGCGCAGGCCGTCGAAGTCGGCGCGCAGGCGGTCGAGCACGATGATGTTGGGTGCGATCAGCAGGAAGTTGCGCGCGAGCTGCGAATCCGCCTCGTAAAGTTTGTGAAAGTAGCTCCAGGCGATCAGCAGCGACAGCACCTTGGTCTTGCCGGCGCCGGTGGCCATCTTGACCACGTAGCGCGGCCAATCCTCGTCGAACATGTTACTCGACACCGCGCCGGAGGCATCGAAGCGCAGCAGGTCGAACTTGTCGCGCGCGCCGCGCGCATCAAAAAGCCAGATGACGGTCTCCACTGCCTCGCGCTGGGCGAAGTAGTAGTGAAACGGGCTTTGCGTGCCGTCCGCCTGCTCGACCCGGTGTTCGGTCTCGAACCACCAGGCCAGCAGCGCACGCGAAGTGGCCGATGCGCCGGCATAGCCCGCATCGCGCCAGGCTGCGACTTCTTCGCGCACCTTGGCCACCAACGGCGGCAGCAGCTTTTCATAGGCCGTACTGCGCAGTTCTTCCGCCGCTGGGAACCAGCGCAGCTCCGGCGGCAGGGTGTCATAGGGCGAGCGCGGGAAATCCCGGTGCAGTGCCATGAAGCGGCGTTCCTTGTCGTTCTGCGGGCGTTTTATCGTGCCCACGGCTGGGAACATGGCATGCTCGGATCGCGCTCGCAAGCCCGGCCCCGGCTGAAGCGAAACGCAGCCTATCCAAGTTGACGTCAAGCGTGGCCTTGCAGGCGATTGCTGGTCTGGGTGGATTCAAGCCGAGTCGCTCAAGCGTGTTCCGAACGACTTCTCAGTCTCCCATGGCCAATCAAAGGAAGCGCTGATTTATCCCGCCTTCGTCATTGCGAGTGCAGTGAAGCAATCCATGCCACACAAAGAATCAATAACCTATGGATCGCCACGGCGCTGCACGCCCGCGATGACGGAATAACTCAGCATTTCCTAAAGTCTTTCCAAATCATGGCGGCGCGCGGATCGGGTGGTTCTCCACGGCCGGGCGGATTCGGGGCGCTTAAGTTACACTAGCGCCCGACTAAAACGGGCCGTTGCGGGTGACGGCCGGTCAGGATACGGAGCGTGCATGGCGGACACACTGTTTCGGGTGAGCTTTCTCAGCCAGGGCAAGATCTACGAGGTCTACGCCCGCAAGGTCACCCAGGATTTTCTGTTCGGCTTTGTCACACTGGAAGATCTGGTATTTGGCGCCCATTCGGACCTGGTGGTGGATCCGTCCGAGGAGCGCCTGAAAAGCGAGTTTGCAGGCGTCGACCGCAGCCATGTCCCGCTGCATGCGCTGATTCGCATCGATGAGGTTGTCCAACAAGGCGTGGCCCGCATCACCTCGCTCGACGGCAATGTGACCACCTTTCCCGGACCCTTCTACCACAATCCGGGCAGCGGCCCCGGCCGCCGCTGAGTCTCCGGCGCCCGATGAGCGGTTTGCGTTTCGCCACTCTCGGCAGCGGCAGCCGGGGCAATGCCACGGTGGTGGCCTGTGGCCGGACGGTGGTCCTGATGGACTGCGGTTTTGCAGTCAATGAAACGCTGCGCCGCCTGGCGGTGCTGGGACTAACCGGGGAGAGCCTGAGCGCTATCGTGGTGACCCATGAGCATGGCGACCACATGGGTGGCGTGGCGCGGCTGGCGCGGCGCTTCGGCCTGCCGGTATGGCTGACGGCAGGCACGTACCGGGGCGCCGGGGCGCCGCGGCTGCCCGAGGTGAATTTGTTCAATCCCCATGAGCCCTTCGCCATCCAGGATCTGTCGATCCATCCCTACCCAGTGCCCCACGATGCCCGCGAACCCTGCCAGTTCGTGTTTTCCGACGGCGCCATGCGCCTGGGCGTGCTGAGCGATGCCGGTCATGTCACCCCCCACATGCAGCGCAGCCTGGACGGCCTGGACGCCCTGATGCTGGAATTCAACCACGATCCCGATTTGTTGGCCGGTGGCCCCTACCCGCCGGAATTGCAGGCGCGGGTGGGTGGACGGCTGGGGCATTTGAACAATGGCCAGGCCGTGCAATTGCTGGAGAGTCTCGATCGACGGGCGCTCCAGCATCTGATTGCCGGGCACATCAGCGAAAAGAACAATACGCCGAGGCATGTGCGCGAGGCCGTGGCACACCGAATGCCCGCCGAAGCTGCGGCGCTGGTGCTGGCGCCCCAGGAACAGGGCCTGGGTTGGCACGATATTCGTCCACGCCTGTGAGCAGGCCGCGAGCTTTCATGAGGACTGTCCCCATGCGCATCATCAAT
>JBARUT010000040.1:0-9342 GCA_049645885.1 Candidatus Macondimonas sp. | reverse complement strand
CTGGCGCGCCGCTTGTGCCGCCACTGTCGCAGCCGCGTGGATATTCCTCGCGACGCGCTGTTGCAGCTGGGATTCGTTCCCGATGAACTGGACGGACTCACGCTGTATGGCCCTAAAGGTTGCGATCAATGCACCGATGGATACAAGGGCCGGGTGGGCATTTATCAGGTCATGCCGGTGTCGGCGGCGATGGGTCGCATCATCATGGACGGTGGCAACTCGCTGGACATCGCCAAGCAGGCCGATGAGGAGGGCATCATCGATCTGCGCCGGGCCGGCTTGAACAAGGTCAAGGAAGGCGCCACCAGCCTGGAAGAAATTCACCGCGTCACCATCGAGTAAACGGTTCACCCATGGCCAATCAAGCAGTCAAAAATACTTTGTTCGTCTGGGAAGGCAAAAACAAGACCGGCCAGACCGTGAAGGGCATGCAGAATGCCCCCAGCGAAGCCGTGATTCGGGCGCTGCTGCGGCGCCAGGGCATCAACCCCACCGCAATCAAGAAGCAGACCGGTAAGGCTGCCCGCAACCGCAAACAGAAAATTCGCCCGGTCGACGTCGCCATTTTCTCCCGCCAGTTGGCCACGATGATTGGCGCCGGCGTGCCGTTGGTGCAGGCACTGGACATCGTGGCGCGCGGCAATGACAACATGGCGATGCGCGAACTCATCTTGAGCATTCGCTCTTCCATTGAAGGCGGCTCTTCGCTGTCGGAGGCGCTGGCCGGGCATCCGGCCCAATTCGACGACTTGTTTGTCAATCTGGTCGGGGCCGGTGAACGATCCGGCGCCCTGGAGACCCTGCTGGACAAGATTGCCACCTACAAGGAAAAGGCCGAGGCCATCAAGGCCAAGGTACGCAAGGCGCTGACCTATCCCTCTGTCGTCTCCCTGGTGGCCTTCGTGGTCACCGGCATCCTGCTCTACTTCGTGGTTCCCCAATTCGAGGGGCTGTTCAGCAGCTTTGGCGCGGACCTGCCGGCGTTCACCCGCATGGTGGTCAACCTGTCGAAATTTGTGCAGGCCTGGTGGTGGCTGATACTGGGGGCCATTGGCGGCATCGTGGCTGTCATTCGCTACTTCAATCGCACCTCGGCAAATTTTCGTCGTGGACGGGATCGGCTGTTGTTGCGCCTGCCGATTATCGGCAAGATTCTTCACAAAGCTGCCCTCGCGCGCTTCACTCGCACCCTCTCGACCATGTTCGCCGCCGGTGTGCCGTTGGTGGAGGCCATGGAATCAGTGGCTGGCGCGACCGGCAACATCGTATTCCAGGAGGCCGTCATGAAAATGCGCGAGCAGGTCGCCACCGGCCAGCAATTGCACCTGGCCATGCAGGATCGAATCGACCTGTTCCCTAACATGGCGGTGCAAATGATCGCCATTGGCGAGGAATCGGGCTCCCTGGATGACATGTCCGCCAAAGTGGCCGAATTCTATGAGGCGGAGGTGGACAACATGGTGGACAACCTGAGCACCCTGCTGGAACCGCTGATCATGGCCATCCTGGGTGTTCTGGTGGGCGGATTGGTCACGGCCATGTATCTGCCGATCTTCCAGATGGGTAACGTGATCTGAGCCTTGCATCGAATGGCCGACCGCTTTGATCGAAGATCCGCATCACGATCAGAGAAGGAAGTGGACGACCTCAAGCGGGTCGATCCTTCTCTTGAAAGCCCAACAGGCTGCACGCTTCATTGACCCAGGAGTCCCCCCTTGGATGATCTGCTGAGTGTTCTGCAAACCCATCGGGCCTTCTGGATCGGCGCCGTCCTGGTGCTGGGATTGCTCGTCGGCAGCTTCCTCAATGTCGTTATCCTCAGGCTTCCGCCGCGTTTGGCCCATGGTTGGCGGCGGGACGCGCGGGAAACCCTGGGGTTGCCCGAAGAGGCGAGCCTCCCGGAACCCCCCGGCATTGTTCATCCGCCCTCGCGCTGTCCTTACTGCAACCACCGTCTGCGCCCTTGGGAAAACATTCCCGTCCTGAGCTATCTGGCGCTGCGTGGGCGCTGCGGGCACTGTCGCGCGCCCATCAGCCCGCGCTATCCGCTGGTCGAAGCGCTCACCGGCCTGCTGTTTGCGATCGTGGCCTGGCGTTTTGGGGTCGGCATCGAGGCGCTGGGCGCCCTGACGCTCACCGGGCTGTTGATCACGCTGAGCATCATCGACCTGGATCATCAGCTTTTGCCCGATGACCTGACCTTGCCCGGGATGTGGCTGGGTCTTGCCTTCAGCTTGACCGGCACCTTCACCGATCCGGTCACCGCCCTGATCGGGGCGATGGCCGGTTACCTTGCCCTGTGGAGCGTCTATCAAACCTTCCGTGTGCTGACCGGCAAGGAAGGCATGGGCTACGGGGATTTCAAGCTGCTGGCGCTGCTTGGAGCCTGGTTGGGCTGGATCCACCTGCCGGGCGTGATCCTGATCGGGTCGCTGGTGGGCGCCATCGTCGGAACGGTGGCCTTGCGCTTCACCGGCCAGGATCGGCAAACGCCGATTCCCTTCGGCCCTTTCCTGGCTGCCGGAGGCTGGATCATGCTGGTCTGCGGTGATCAGGTGAATCAGGGCTATCTGCGGCTGTCGGGTCTGGCGTAACTGGCGTAAGCTTGGTCTTTCGCCTGTTCGCCCAGGGATGGCCCATGTTCATCGTCGGACTCACCGGCGGCATTGCCAGCGGCAAATCGACCGTCGCTGACCGCTTTGCCCGCCATGACATCCCCGTCATCGATGCCGACGCGCTGGCACGTGCGGTGGTGGAACCCGGTCAGCCCACCCTGGAGCGCCTGATCCAGACCTTCGGTCCGGATATTCTGGATCCGGATGGGCGGTTGAACCGGGAACGGCTGCGTCAGCGCGTTTTTGCCGATCCCGTGCAACGTCGCCAGCTCGATCGCATCATGCACCCGGCCATCGGCCTGGCCATGCAGCAGGCGCTGCGTAAAGCGCAGGGTCCCTACGTCATCCTCATGGTGCCGCTGCTGGTGGAGACTGGACAGCACCATCTCGTCAACCGCGTGCTGGTGGTGGACGTGCCCGAATCGGTGCAGATTGCGCGGCTGATGATGCGCGATGGGGGCGATGCAGCGCAGGCTGCTGCAATCCTCGCTGCGCAGACCTCGCGCGCGCGGCGCTTGGCAGCGGCGCACGATATCATCAACAATGAAGGCTCGGCCGCAGCACTGGATGCCGCGGTGGATCAGTTGCACGCCGCCTATTTGGCCATGGCGACCGATCCCGGCGCCCGCGAGGCGCGCCTGCGTCTGCCCTGAACCGCAAGGGGAGCCGTCCCCATCCCCTCGCCGCAATCAACAGGCTTTCAGGAATCGTGCATTTCGAACATCCGCTCAACGAACGCATCCGCAAGTTTCTGCGTCTGGAATTCATTCTCGCCCAGGCGCGCCACCACATGCATGGGCGAACCGCCTGGGAAGCCCGTGCCACGCTCAGTCATATGCTTGAAATTCTCGACGCATTGGGTCGCAGCGATATCAAGAGCGAGCTGATTGCCGAACTGGATCGTCAACGCCAGCATCTGGAACGACTGCGACAACGCGATGGCATCGACCAGACCCAGCTGGGCGAAGTCATCCATCAGCTACAGCAACTGCTCGACCGGCTGCATGGCTTTCCCGGCCAGCCCGGCCAGGCCCTGCGCCATCACGAGCTGTTCACCACCTACCGGCAACGCGCCAGCATGCCGGGTGGTACCGCACCCTTCGACTTGCCTGCCCTGCATTTCTGGCTACAGCAACCGCATGAAAAACGCCAGCTCCAGATGGAAAGCTGGTTTGACCAGTTTGGACTGCTCGCCGAATGTATCGATACCCATAATCGCCTGGTGCGGGAAACGGCCCGGCGTACTCAGGAAATCGCGCATCAAGGCTGCTTCGAACAGGTGCTTGACCCTGAACGCCCCTACCAGCTTTTGCGCATCAGCCTGGCCGGGGACAGCGGTGTTTTTCCGGAAATCAGCGCGGGTCGCCACCGGCTCACCATCCGTTTCCTGCACCAACCCGACCTCGCAGGACGGGCCACCCTGTTGCGGGATAACGTGCCTTTTCGCCTCGCCTGTTGTGGGATTTTGCCATGAGCCGGCAACCGCCCCTGCGGTCGCTGCGCTGTCCGCATTGCGGAAAGCCGGCCAACGCCACCGCCGACAATGCCTTCCGCCCCTTTTGCAGTGAGCGCTGCAAGCTGATCGATCTGGGTGCCTGGCTTGGGGAGGCTCATCGCATTCCTCTGGCCACGCCGCCGGACGACGCGCTGGATCCGTCCGACGAGGAAGGTCTAGTGTTCCAGGCTCCTGAATCACAGTGACGACAGCATTGGGCTGTAGCTTTGCTGTGTGCCATGGACTTGAAGACGCCGCGTGCCGACACAGGCCGCCGGAACAACACGCCCGTCCCGGCCAAGTCATCGTGGCTTAAGCGCCAAGTGCACCAAGCGATAGATGGATCACCTCAAGGTGCGGAGGCGGCTTCCGGCGCGGGATGTCGCGCTTGTGGTTGAAGTCTGGCCTGGCCTTCGCCACGCGGGTCAGAGGCGGCGCTTAAGGCCCCGGTTCGGCGGTTCCAGGTAATGGCCTGCATGTCCCCGTAGTCGCGGGAGACCTGCTCCACCCGATGACCCAGGGCGGTGAGACGTTTCACCGTTTCACTGCCAAAAGCCTTGGCCTCGAAGAACAGGATGTCGGGCAGATACTGGTGGTGATAGCGGGGCAGGGCGACCATTGCCGGCGCATCGGCGCCGTCAGCGAACGCCAGGCTGGCTAGCAGCACCATGCTGATGATGCGACTCCCCCCCGGTGTGCCGAGAATCGCGAGCCGATCGCCCTGTTCCAGGAAAGTGGGCGTCATGCTGGACAAGGGGCGCTTGCCGGGGGCAATGGCGTTGGCGCTGCCCCCCACCAGTCCATAGGCGTTGGGTTGACCGGGCGCGGCGGCGAAATCGTCCATTTCATTGTTGAGAACCACCCCTGTTCCCTTGGCCACGAACCCCGATCCGAAAGGGGTATTGATGGACAGCGTGGCCGCCACCCGGTTGCCCTCGGCATCGATCACCGAGAAATGGGTGGTATGCCGGTCCAGGCTGGGCTGCAAGGAATCATTGGCTTCCAGGGGGACACTGGGGGTGGCCCGCAGGGGATCGATGGACTGGCGCAATTGCGCGCCATGGGCGGGGTCCAACAGCCGGGTCAGGGGCATCGATACGCTATCGGGATCGCCCAGATAGCGGGCCCGGTCGGCATAGGCGCGCCGCATGGCCTCGGTGATCCAGTGGATGCGGGTGGCCGGGGGCATGGCGGGCAAGTCCACCCCTGCCAGGATATTGAGCGCTTCGGTCAGGACCACGCCACCCGAGGACGGGGGGGAGGCGGAGGTGACGCGCATGCCCCGGTAAATACTGGTGATCGGCTTCCGCTCGATCACCTGATAGCTGGCCAGATCCTCCTGGGTCCAGATCCCACCGGCCGCGCGAACGCTTGTCACCAAACGTTGCGCTATAGCGCCGCCATAGAACCCCTCATGGCCATGATCGACCAGGGATTGCAGGGTATCGGCCAGCTCGGGCTGGCGCAGCGTCCAGCCCGGCAGCGGGGCGATGCCGGCTGCCAGGAAAGTACGGCGTGCCTCGGGAGAGGCGAGCAGGGCGGGTAAACGGTAACCGGCCATCAGGGCATAGCGAGGCCCGACAGTGAAGCCTTCATGGGCAAGCCGAATGGCTGGTTCCAGGCTGGTGGCTAGGGGCAGTCGGCCATAGTGCCGGGCGAGATGCACCAAGGCGGCGGGTTGTCCGGGGATGGCCGCTGCCAAGGGGCCATCCTGGCTGCGGCGGGCATCAAACTGGCCATCGGCATCCAGGTACAGCGTGGGCGTGGCGGCCAGCGGCGCGCGTTCGCGTCCATCCACCATGACGGTGCGATCATCGCTTGTCCGGTACAGCAGCCAGAACCCACCGCCGCCGAGGCCGGAGCCAAAGGGTTCCACCACGGCCAGCGTCGCGCTGATGGCCACCGCGGCATCAAAGGCGTTGCCACCCTGTTCCAAGACCTCCAGGCCGGCCGCGGTGGCGGCGGGATGGGCCGTGGCGATGGCGGCCCGGCCCGGTCCTGACGCGCCGGCCGCCAGCGACCACAGCGCTAGGATCAGCAGCAAGCAGCGAGCGACGAGCGCAGGCGGGTGACGCATGCTGCTAACCCCGGGCGGGACCGAAGCGCTTGCGGAGTTCGATCACTACATTCGGCGGCACAAAACTGCTGACGTCACCATTGAACGCGGCAATTTCGCGTACCAAGGTGGAGGACAGGTAGGTGTAGTGTTCCGAAGGCGCCAGGAACATGGTTTCCACCATCGGCGCGAGATGCCGGTTCATCCCGGCCAATTGGAATTCGTGCTCGAAATCCGACACAGCCCGGAGTCCTCGCAGGATCACATCCACCCCATGATCCCGCGCATAGTCCACGGTCAGCCCCGTATAGGAGACGACTTCGACGTTGCTCAGGTGAGCAACCGCCCCGCACGACAGGGCAACGCGCTCTTCCTTGTTGAACAGCGGTTTTTTTCCGGGGTTGTCCGCCACCGCCACGATGAGCCGGTCGAACAGCCGGGCGGCGCGCTCCGCCAGATCCACATGACCGCGGGTAATGGGATCGAAGGTGCCTGGATACAGGGCGAGTGCCATACGACGAAATCCTTCAGCGGTCGGGGAGGAGGGGGGAGCCGTGGGCCAGCCCATCCTAACGCAGACGCGCGTCTGAAATCTCGCCTGCGGCATTCCCTGGCACCGCGGCGTCGGTGGATGGAGATGTGATGAAGACGCGGAAGACGATCTCGCCTGCCCGGCCTTCCCGCCAGAGGGTCCAGCCCGGCGGAACGTCCAGACTGCGGCCTTGAGGCGCTTCCACGTAGACCTTGCCGCCACTGCGGACCGCGCCCGTTCGGGCCAGAGCGGCCAGGACGGCATCCCAGGCCTGGTCCGCGAAGGGGGGGTCCACGAATACCACATCGCAAGGCGACCCGACGCGCCGCAGCCAGTCCAGGGCCTCCGCCCGATGGCAATGTACCCGGTCCATGCCTAAGCGCGCGATCTGCTGGTGCAGGTGGGCGATGACCTGCGGGTGGCGGTCCACCAGGATCACCTCGGTGGCGCCTCGCGAGCGCGCTTCCAGTCCCAGCGCGCCACTGCCGGCAAACAGGTCCAGGCAGCGAGCGCCGGGCACATCCCGTGCAAGCCAGTTGAACAAGGTTTCCCGCACCCGATCCGGGGTGGGGCGCAAGCCCGGCACAGGGGGGAAATCCAGTTTGCGACCGCGCCAGCCCCCGGCGATGAGGCGCACCTGGTTGGGGCTGCGCGCCACCATGATCAGGTGCCGCTGCTCAGATGCAGCCCCATCACTCCCAGCACAATCAAGCCCAGGCTCAGCCCCTTGAACACATTCCAGGATTCCCCGAACCACGCCACGCCGATGGCGGCGATCACCGCCGTGCCCACTGCGGACCAGATGGCATAGGCCATGCCCACCTCCAGGGATTTCAAGGCCCGTGCCAGTGCCGAGAACGCCAGCACATAGCAGATGAACATCGCCGCTGTGGGGCCGGGGCGGGCCAGTCCGTCGGACAGCTTCATTGCCGTGGTGCCGGCAATTTCAAAGCCGATCGCCACGGCCAGGGCCAGCCAGCCATTCATGGCGCCCTCAAGCCTCGGCCGCCCGCTGCAGGGCCTGTTCGATGTCCGCCAGGATATCGTCGATGTGCTCGATACCCACCGACAGCCGCACCATGTCGGCCGTGACACCGGCGGCCTCCAGTTCACCCGGGCCCAGTTGACGGTGAGTGGTGGTGGCAGGATGGCAGGCCAGGGACTTGGCATCGCCGATGTTGACCAGGCGCACGATGAGATCCAGGGCGTCGATGAAGCGGGCGCCGGCCTCGGCGCCGCCGCGGATGCCGAAGCTCAGGATGCCCGAGGCGCGTCCGCCCAGGTACTGCTGTGCCCGGCCATGCTGGGGACTGTCCGGCAGGCCGGCGTATTTCACCCAGCTCACCTTGGGGTGGCGGTGCAGGAATTCGGCAACCGCGAGCGCGTTGGTGCAGTGGCGCTCCATGCGCAGGGGCAGGGTCTCGATGCCCTGCAGTAGCAGAAAGGCATTGAAGGGGGACAGGGCGGCGCCCATGTTGCGCAGGGGCACCACCCGGCAGCGGCCGATGTAGGCGGCGGGACCGAAGGCCTCTGTGTAGACCACCCCGTGATAGGAGGGATCGGGCCGCACCATCATGGGGAAGCGGTCACTGTGATCCGCCCATGGGAAGCGGCCCGAATCCACCACCAGCCCGCCCATGGTGGTGCCGTGGCCACCCATGTATTTGGTGAGCGAATGGACCACGATGTCCGCGCCGTATTCGAAGGGGCGCAGCAGGCAGGGCGTTGCCACGGTGTTGTCCACGATGAGCGGGATGCCATGGGCATGGGCGATGTCGGCCAGCCGCCCGATGTCGGCGATCTCCCCCGACGGATTGCCGATGGACTCGCAGAACAGTGCCCGGGTGCGGTCGTCGATGGCCTGGTTGATGCCATCCAAATCCTCGTTGCCGCGCAGTCGTGCCGCGATGCCCAGCTGGGGCAGGGTGTGGGCAAACAGGTTATAGGTGCCGCCATAGAGCTTGGCCGTGCTGATGATGTTGTCGCCCGCGGTCGCCAGGGTCTGGATGGCATAGGTAATGGCGGCCATTCCCGAGGCCACTGCCAAGGCGCCCACGCCACCTTCCAGGGCCGTCACCCGAGCCTCCAGGATGGCATTGGTGGGATTCATGATGCGGGTATAGATGTTGCCGGCCACCTTCAGATCAAACAGGTCGGCGCCGTGCTGAGTATCGTCGAAGGCATAGGAGGTGGTCTGGTAGATCGGTACGGCCACCGCCTTGGTGGTGGGGTCGGGCGCATAGCCCGCATGGATCGCCAGGGTTTCGGGTTTCATTCTGGGGTCTCCTCGGTCAACGGTTCCGTCGCAGGCGGCGCGTCGGCTGGCCAGTCTACCCAAGCTCGACGGCGCTTCCTACCGGCGCCTTGAAGTCGGGTGGTAGCATAGCCGCCCAAGGACCGGCGGCCAGCGTCGGTGCAAGCAAACAAGAGGAGAGCCGGGTGGAGCAGGTGGTGATCCAAGTGCGGGAATGGCTGGCCCAGGCGGTGGTCTGGATGCCTTGGCTGGGCAATGAGCAGGGCGTATTGCTCGCCTTGGGACTGTTGGTGGTGGTGCTGGCGGGCGCTGTGGGGGCGGTCGTTGCCCTGCGGCGTCGGCGTCGCGGCGCTCCACGGTCCGTGACGCCCGCTCAGGTGCGGGAAGCCC
>JBARUT010000039.1:0-1505 GCA_049645885.1 Candidatus Macondimonas sp. | reverse complement strand
TGGGCTGCATAAGCTGGGACTCAGCGGTCTTCTCGAATAGTTCGATCAGCAGCTTGCCCCAGCCGGCATCTGCTTTCACATCGATGCCCTGGGCGCGGCAAACGGTGGCCAGATAATCCCGCTCGCGTAATCGATTGGGGTCGAGCTCCGGATTGTGGCGCGCGACCGCCTCGACAACGCTGAGGCGCTCGAAGGGCAGGCCAAAATCGAGGGCAAGTCCCTGATAGCTGAATTGCAGCCCGCCGGTGATGTCCTGCGCCAGGCTGCGCAGCAGTTCCTCGGTCGTGTCCATCAGGTCGCGGTAATCGGCGTAGGCCTGATAGAACTCCAGCATGGTGAACTCGGGATTGTGCCGGGTGGACACGCCTTCGTTGCGGAAATTGCGGTTGATTTCATAGACCCGCTCGAAGCCGCCCACCACCAGGCGCTTGAGATACAGCTCCGGGGCGATGCGCAGGTACAACGGCATGTCCAGGGCATGGTGGTGGGTGACGAAGGGCCGCGCGGTGGCGCCGCCCGGAATCGGCTGCATCATGGGCGTTTCCACTTCCAGGAAGCCGCGTTCGTCGAAGAAACGCCGGATGTGCTGGACGATGCGGCTGCGCGTGCGGAAGCGCCGCGCGGCCTCGGGATTGGCGATCAGGTCCAGATAGCGCTGGCGGTAGCGCGTCTCCTGGTCCTGCAGGCCATGCCATTTCTCCGGCAGCGGGCGCAGGGACTTGGTGAGCAAATGCAGTTCACGCACGCGCACCGACAGCTCGCCGGTGCGGGTCTTGAAGAGCGTGCCTGTGGCCCCGACGATGTCGCCCACATCCCAGGTCTTGAACGCCGCGTAGAGCACCTCGCCCACGGCGTCGCGCTGCACGAAGAGCTGGATATGCCCGCTCATGTCCTGCAGCGTGGCAAAGCTGGCCTTGCCCATGACGCGCTGGGCCAGCATGCGCCCAGCCACGCTCACCTCGACCGGCTTCGCCTCCAGCGCTTCGTTGTCCAGGGCGCCATAGCGGCCCTGCAGTTCCGCGGCCAGCGCATTGCGACGAAAATCGTTGGGAAACGCGGGGCCCGCTTGGCGCAGTTGCTCCAGCTTCGCGCGCCGCAGGGCGATAAGGGCATGTTCATCGGCGAGGGCGATTTCCGCTTGCGGCCTCGGCTCGGGTGGAGGAATTGTGGGGACCTGGGACCGCTGGGTCGGTGGCTGGGCCGGCTGGTCATCATCGGGCGTCATGGCATCGTCCTGGGGTGGAGTGGCGGCGGCTGCCATTCGGCACCGCTGCGCAGAAATCAAGTAAAACCGATTGGGCCTCGCTGTATGCCAGGCGCCCGCAATCCTCACAGGCCACTCTTCAGGCTGGCCTCGATGAAGGGGTCGAGATCGCCGTCCAGCACCGCCTGGGTATTGGCGATTTCCACGCCGGTGCGCAAATCCTTGATGCGCGACTGGTCCAGCACGTAGGAGCGGATCTGGTGACCCCAGCCGATGTCGGACTTGCTGTCCTCCAGCGTCT
>JBARUT010000038.1:0-3305 GCA_049645885.1 Candidatus Macondimonas sp. | reverse complement strand
GCTTTTGGCCCTGGTTGGCCTGGCCCTGACGACCACGCCCGGACCGCATCAACTGGACTGGCGGGACGAACACGGACAGGTCCAATCCCTGCGCTTTACGGTCAAGGACAAAGCCTATCCCACCCAGAAACTGACCGTACCGCCCAAGATGGTGGATCTGGATCCTGCCACCGCCGAACGGGTGCGTGGCGAACAAGCCCGCATCCGCCGCGCATTGACCCAGTATCGGCCGGTGGAGACGGCTTTCCCCTGGCCCTTGGCGCTGCCGGCAACCGGCCCCACCTCCAGTCCCTTTGGGCTGCGCCGTGTCTTCAACGGCCAGTCCCGCAATCCCCACAGCGGACTGGATATCGCTGCAAGCGAGGGCGCCCCGGTGCATGCAGCCGCCGCCGGCATCGTGGTGGAAACCGGCGATTTCTACTTCAACGGCAACAGCGTCTTCGTGGATCATGGCGGCGGCCTGATTTCCATGCATTGTCATCTCAGCCGCATTGCGGTCCAGGTCGGGGAACGCGTTGCGGAGGGCCAGCTTCTGGGCCAGGTGGGGCGCACGGGACGCGCCACCGGCCCCCATCTCCACTGGGGCGTCGCGCTCAATGGCAATCTGGTGGATCCGCAGCTTTTCCTGCAAACCATGCCATCTTCAAGCAAAAACTAGGCATTTATCCGTAAAGCAAGTGATCATGGCCGTCCCTGTGCGATCGTCGCGAGTGGACGGGCGCCGGGATGTCACAAGCGAAGTCATGGGAGGTCACAGATGCTTTCCGGGAACGCATAGAGCCGCTGCTTCGCGAGATTTCCCGCCAAGCCATCCCGTCTCATTCCGCCCCTGCCGTGCCATGGATAAAGATCAAGGATCTGAACGCCGACCCGGTTCCAGATCGCGGCGCGGCATGCACGAGGCGGTGGCCATCATCCCGGAGGCGGCAATCATCGGGTCCGGATTCTCGACCAGGCCTGCACGCTACGAGGCCGACCGGCGGGTATTCGGCTGTCTGGAACCCACTATCCCTGCACGCGCACGGTGAACAGTCTTTTTTCATGGGCCAGCAGGCGCAGGGATTGCGCATCCGCCACTGCCTGATCCATGGCAACAAGACCGGGCGCGTCGAGTCGATAGCCATTGGGAAACTGGCGCCGAGGAATAAAGATTTCGGTGGGCGCAGACAAGCTTGGATCGGCTTCAAAACCAAGCTCGAAACCTCGTTTGCGCTGATCGAAATGCATCCAACGCAGCGTCCCCTGGATGAAGCGCGCGTAAGGGCGCACAAAACCTCCCAGCGCGCGACCCCCGCTATCGAGATCCTCCCCATCGAGTCGTTGGTCTTCGCTGAAGATGCTCAGGTCTTCCTGATTCCAGCCATCCCCCACCGCCAGATGATTGCGATTGCTGGCCGTGTAATTCCATAACATCGCGCTCAGGAGCAATTGATCGAGCGCGTTGTACATGCGCCCCAGCGCCCGTTCATGGGCGCGCCAGGGACGGGGACCGTGATCGCCGGCGGCAAAGGCGCGGTAAGCGCGTCCCTCGCGCAGGTCGAAGGGAATTCCGAACTCACCAATCAAGGTGGGACATCCCCCATTGACCCTTTGCGAGCAGCCTTGTACCTGCGCCAATTCGCGCCGGTAATCCGCCTCGATCTGCCCAGGCCCGAACAGCACGCGGCCATGCATCAGGTTCACGCCCACCGGTTCGAGCACTCGTTTGAGCACCAGCGTCGTCACCTCATAGCAATGCCCGGCGTTGACCGTCCCCACCGGCAGTTCACGCGGAAAGCTGTGTTGCGGATTGCCCGCCAGCAAATCAGGCTCGGCGAACACCAGCCAGTCCGGCCGTACCGAGCGCAGATTGGTCGCGGCCCGCTCGTAAAAAGGCGCGAGATGATCGTTGGCAAAATCGACCGCTTGCCCGGCTTGGCGCTGAAAGAAATCCTCGCGCAACGGGACCGGCTGCCCCGCCTCCCACCGATAGGCCCCCGCCACCTCGAACGGATCCTCACGTTCCGGAAGCCAGACCCGGACGCCATTGGGATTCACCCGACGCGTGCCTTTCTGGACGATACCTAAGCGACGCAGCGAGATTTCCATGTTCGGCACATCCCGCGGCATTCCGCGCAGGGCGGCCAGGGCATCGAACGGCGTCCATACCGGGCCGGGCAGCACCGTGCGCGGCTCTTCCGCTGTCTTCTTGAGATGGGGCCGGCTCAATGGCCGCCCGATCCAGCCGCTGCTGGGCTCGTTCAGAATGTCGAAGCCGATCACATGGGGGAAATGGGCGATCCGCTCGGCCAGCGCGCGCTGGGCCCCGAAAAAATGCCCCTGGAGATAGTCCTGGACATTGCGCCCGTCGATTTGAAAATCCGGAGTAAAACGCGCGCCCCCGAAAAACAGCGTCCACATCACGCCATTGATCGGCATGTTGTAGTTATTGGCCCAGCTCATCTGGGCGTAGCGCTCCGGCTGTCGCGGCCGGGGATCGGCGTAGTCGTAGACGGCCTGCATCACATGGGCCGCATCAGCGGCGGGAAAGCGGGTGAAATCCAGCCCCACCGCCTCGAACACCCAACCCGGCGCGCCGTCTCCCCCGGTCATGCGGCTGAACACGTCCTGGTGAAAATCCACCAGCACATACAGACCATGGGCGCCGGCCCGCTCGCAGATCTGGGCGTAATAATCCAGGTAGGCCTCGTCATAGAGACCGGGACCGGCGTGCTCGACCGCTTCCCAGGTGGTCAGCAGGCGCAGGCTGTTGAAACCCCAATGGCGCAGGCGCCGGAAATGGGTGTCGGCCTCGGCCAGCGGGAAGGGTCGCCCGATGAAGGACACCGTGCGGTGATCGGCAAAATCGGTGGGAACATGGGTGCCGCCATGGGGAAACGGCACCTTGCAGTCACCCCCCAGATTGACGCCCCGCAGCATCACATGGCGACCGTGGGTATCGACAAACCGATCACCCCGCACCGTCAAGCGCGGTAAAGCCTCAAGATTCATGCAAGCCTCCATGGCTGAAACAAAGCTGCACTCGATCCCTGCGCCGGATCCTTGATCCTAGCAGCGGCGCAGCGATTGCGCGCTAGTTCAGCAACATGGCAAGCCGGGCCCGCATCCGCCGCACCACCGGATGCTCCGCACCCACGAAATCAAACACCCGCAACAAGGCCTTGCGGGCGCCGTCGTCGCGGAAGCTGCGATCCAGACGCATGATCGCCAACAGCTCCTCCATTGCGGTTTCCGGATCACCGCCCAAGGCACGCCAGATGGACAAATGATAGCGGGCGTCCAGATCATCGGGCGCGCGGTTCAGC
>JBARUT010000037.1:0-11992 GCA_049645885.1 Candidatus Macondimonas sp. | reverse complement strand
GGCATAGACTGCGGCAGCGACGGCCAGGGCCAGGGTTTCTCCCCGTCCTGGCCGACGCCTGCTGCTGAGGACATGCCCCAGCCAGCCGACCAGGAAAAACGCCATGGCGTATTTGGACAAGAGGCCAAGGCCCAGTGCCAGGCCCAGCGCAGGCCACCAGAGACCACCCCGTTGCTCGGCCTGAATCAGGGCGTACAGCGCCGCGCTCCAGCACAACAGCAGTGGCACGTCGGTGGAGATCAGGAAGCTGGAAAAACTCACCGCCGGCAAGCTGGCATACAGCAGCGCCGCCCCCACGCCCACGCGCGGGCCGTACAGTGCCCGGCCGGCGAGGAAGACGAAGCCTGCCGTGCCGCCATGCAGCAGGGGCGATGCCAGTCGCACCGCCCATTCCCCATCCCCGGCCAGGGCGGTGGTGAGGGCAATCACCCAGGCAATGACGGGTGGCTTGGAGTAGTAGCCGAAGTCCGGGGTGGTCGACCACAGCCAGTACTGGGCCTCGTCCACGAACAAATCCAGCGGGGATGCCGCCAGCAGGGCGATCCGGAGCGCGGTGAGAGCCACCAGGATGCCCAGCAGGGCGCTGAGTGTCGGCTCATCGCCATGATCCTGTGGTCTGCCCCCGCCATTCGCCTGCATCCCTTGGTCTTCCTCCCCTTGGTTTGGTCATCGCCCTTTCACATGGCGGCGCTAGGCTAACGCCCTTTCGCGACGATTCCATGAAACCCGCCATGTCCGTCCCGCCCCTCTTTCCGCTGCGCCGCTGTGGCCCGTGGCTGCTCCTGCTGCTGGCCGGCCTGACGCTGTTGCTGCCGGGGTTTGCCACCTTGCCGCCCACGGATCGCGATGAGTCCCGCTTCGCCCAGGCCAGCCGCCAGATGCACGAGGACGGCGACTATCTGCATATCCGTTTCCAGGACCGGCTGCGACTGAAGAAACCCCCCGGCATCTATTGGCTGCAGAGTGCGGCGGCGGGTTGGGCGGGGAGCGGCTGGGACAATCCCATCTGGCCCTACCGGCTGCCGTCCCTGTTGGGTGCGCTGGCGGCCGTGCTCGCAACCGCCGCACTCGGCGCCCGCATGGGGGATGGGCGTGCGGGCGTGTGGGCCGGCGCGCTGCTGGCGATGACCGTGTTGCTGGGGGTGGAAGCCCGGCTGGCCAAGACGGATGCGGTTCTGCTGGCGGGGGTGGTGGCGGCCCAGGCAGCCCTGTGGTCGCTCTACCGCAGTCATCGGGAAGCCCGCCCACCGAGCCTGGCGGCAGTGCACGGGTTCTGGATCGCCCAGGCGGCCGCCATTCTGGTCAAGGGCCCCATCGCCCCGCTGGTTTCCGGCTTGACCCTATTGGTCTTGGGTGTCCTGGATCGGGACGGGCGGATCTGGCGCGCGGTGGGGCCGCGTTGGGGGCTGTTCTGGCTGGCATTGCTGGTGCTGCCCTGGCTGCTGGCCCTCAACAGCGCAACCGATGGCGCCTTCCTGGCCGAGTCTCTCGGGCGCGATCTGCTGGCGAAGGTGGGCAGCGGCCAGGAATCCCATGGCGCGCCGCCCGGCACTTACCTGATGTTGGCGCCCCTCAGCCTGTGGCCGACCATCCTGCTGCTGCCGCCCGCCCTGCTGTGGGCCTGGCGTCAGCGCGCGCAGGCGGCGCCACGCTTCCTGCTGGCCTGGGCGCTGCCGGTTTGGCTGATGTTTGAGCTGATCCCCACCAAACTGCCCCATTACATCCTGCCGACGCTGCCGGCGCTGTGCCTGATGGCGGCGCTGGCCACGCGACCAGGTGAGGCGGCGACACCCCGGTGGGCGTGGCGCTTCGGGGTGGGCTTGTGGGCCTTGGGCGCCCTGGTCTGGCTGGGGGTGGTGGGCATTCTGCCCGCGTGGCTGCAAACGCTGGACGGGGTCACGCTGGCGCTGGCGGGGGGCTTGTTGGGCGCCGCCGCGATGCTGCTGTACTGGGGCCGGATCCACACGGCGCTGGGATTGGGCGCCCTGGTGCCTGCCGGGGTGATCATGGGCCTGTTGCTGCCCCATCTGGATGGCTTGTGGCCCAGCCGCGAGGTGGCGCGGCAACTCAAGCGGCTGGGGGTGTCGATGCCGCTGATTGCGGCCGGTT
This sequence comes from Candidatus Macondimonas sp., assembly GCA_049645885.1. Classification (GTDB taxonomy): domain Bacteria; phylum Pseudomonadota; class Gammaproteobacteria; order UBA5335; family UBA5335; genus Macondimonas. The sequence goes on along the minus strand of JBARUT010000037.1, from coordinate 9,883 downwards.
ATACCGAGCCCAGCCTGGTGTTCTGGACCGGTCGCGAAACGACGCTGGTGAGCGAAGGGCGGCAGGCCGCCCAGCTCGCATTGGCCATGCCGGGGCGGCCGGTGCTGGTGAATGCGCGCACCGAGGCGGACTTTCTGGCCGCGGTGGCGGCCGGGGGCGCCAAGGCCGAGCGACAGGCGGAAATCCGCGCCTACGATCTGAACGGCAGCGGCCCCCTGCGCCTGACGCTCTATCAATTGCCGGGGAGGGAGGCGCCATGATGTCCCTTCGGATTCGGGGCGCAGGGCGGCAGGCGTCGCGAGCGGGTCGGCGCCACTGGGCCACTGGGCTGTTGGCTGTGACTGGGGTGATTGTGCTTTGCGTGCTGTGGATCGATGTCCCATTGGCCTGGTACTTTCGGCGCAATACCCTGTTCTTTGATGGCTTTGCCGCGCTGATCACGCTGTGGGGGGACTCGCGCTGGGCGCTTTCCATCAGCCTGCTGGGTTGGGGTTTGGGGCGGATCGTTGGCCGCCGTCTTGTCGATCCGCATGGGAAAGAACGCGCGCGGCGACTGGCGCTCGCCTGTGGTTTCGTGTTCGTGAGCGTGGCCAGTTCGGGCTTGCTCGTGAACGGGCTCAAATTCCTGTTCGGACGCGCCCGTTTCAACGCCTTGATGCTGCGGGGGGAGTACGGGTTTTATTTTTTCCAGGCCGGCTATGACTTCAGTTCCTTTCCCTCCGGCCATGCCAACACGGCCATGGCGCTGGCCTTTGCCCTGGGCTATCTGTGGCCACGGGGGCGCGCATTGCTGTTGCTGGCGGGGTTCATGCTGGCGTTGAGCCGGGTGGTGGTGACCGCCCATTACCTGAGTGATGCCCTGGCGGGCGGCCTGCTGGGCTGGTGGACCACCCAGTGGTGGCGTCTATGGTTTCAACGCCGGTATGGGTTGTTTGCGCCGACTGCGGCCGTTGCGGCTGAGCCAGCTGCCGTTCAGTGTGTGAGTCCGGAGGAGGGTGGCGTAGCGTCGACCAGCAACTGGCCCACGTCCACCGCGTCAAAACCGTAGTCGCGCCCGCAGAACTCACAGGTCACCGTCACCCCGCCCTGCTCGCGCAGGATGTCCTGCAATTCCGCCTCGCCCAACTGGCGCAGCATGGTCGCGACGCCCTCGCGCGAGCAGCGGCAGCGAAAACTCACCGGCGTGGGTTCGAACAGGCGGATGGTCTCTTCGGCGAATACCCGCCGCAACAGCGTCTCGACCGGCCATTGCAGTAATTCCGCTGGACTCAGGGTGTCGAGCAGGTGGTTGCAGCGATTCCAGGCGTCCTCGTCGGGCGAGTCCCCCGGCATGCGCTGCAACAACAGGCCGACCACCGCGTGCTCGTCACCGGCCAGCAGCAGCCGCGCGGGCAGTTGCTCGGACTGGGTGAAGTAGTGCTCGATGGCGCCGGCCAGGTCATCGCCGGCGAGCGGCACCACCCCCTGGTAGCGTTCGCCCGGCTTCTGGCCTTCCAGCGCCAGCAGCAGCCGGCCGTTGTCGCCAAAGTCGAGTTGCTCGGCGGGCAGGTCCTGGTCGTAGCGGGCGGTGGCGCGCAGATGCAGGTGGTGATCGCACTGGGCCAGCAGCAGGCGCAGGGGGCCGTCGCCTTCCACTTGCAGATTGAGCCGCCCCTCGAACTTGATGCCAGCGGTCAGCAGAGCAGCGGCGGCCATGGATTCTCCCAGCAACCGGCGTACCGGCGCGGGATCCGTCCGGCGCGACTGCGCTTCCTCCCAGGTGGCTTCCAGGCGCACCCACTGGCCGCGGATCGGGAAATCCTCGAACAGGAAGCGGTACAGTCGATCGCCGTCGCTGCTGTTCATTCGGCATCCAGCTTGCGGCGCAACAGCTCGTTGAGCTGGGCGGGATTGGCCTTGCCGGCGGTGAGCTTCATGGCCTGGCCGACGAAAAAGCCGAACAGCTTGTCCTTGCCGGACCGGTACTGGGCGAGCTGGGCCGGATTGTCGGCCAGGATCTGATCGATCATGGCTTCGATGGCGCCGGTGTCGGTGATCTGGCGCAGCCCCAGCCGGTCGATGATGGCGTCGGCCTCGCCGCCCTCGGTCCAGAGCACCTCGAACACCTGCTTGGCGAGTTTGCCGGAGATGGTCTGGTCGCTGATGCGCACCAGCATGCCGGCCAGTTGCGCGCTGCTCACCCGGCTTTCGGTAATGTCGAGGTTATCTTCATTGAGCCGGGCCGCCAGCTCGCCCATCACCCAGTTGGCCGCCAACTTGGCATCCGCGGGCGCTTGGGTGACCAGTTGTTCGTAGTAGTCGGCCAGCTCACGGGTCGTGGTCAGCACGGCGGCATCGTAGTCGGGCAGGCCGTACTGGCTGACGAAGCGGGCACGCCGGGCATCGGGCAGCTCCGGCAGGGTGGCGCGCACGGTGGTGATGAAGGCTGGCTCGATCATCAGCGGCAGCAGATCCGGGTCGGGGAAGTAACGGTAATCGTTGGCTTCCTCCTTGCTGCGCATTGTGCGGGTCTCGTCCTTCACCGAATCGTACAGTCGCGTTTCCTGCACAATCTGGCCGCCGCTTTCGAGCACGTCGATCTGGCGCTCGACCTCGAAATTGATGGCGCGCTCCACGAAACGGAAGGAGTTGAGATTCTTGATTTCGCAGCGGGTGCCCAGACGGGTTGCGCCGCGCGGGCGTACCGAGACGTTGGCGTCGCAGCGGAACGAGCCTTCCTGCATGTTGCCGTCGCAGATTTCCAGGTAGCGCACCAGGGCGTGCAGCTTTTTCATGTAGGCGACCGCTTCCTTGGCCGAACGCATGTCCGGCTCGGAGACGATTTCCAGCAAGGGGGTGCCGGCGCGGTTGAGATCGATGCCGGTCAGGCCGTGGAAATCCTCATGCAGGCTCTTGCCGGCGTCCTCTTCCAGATGGGCGCGGGTGATGCCCACGCGTTTGTGGCCGCCGTCCTCCAGGTCGATATCCAGATGTCCGCCACTCACCACCGGCAGCTCGAACTGGCTGATCTGGTAGCCCTTGGGCAGGTCGGGGTAGAAGTAGTTCTTGCGTGCGAACACCGAGCGCGGCGCGATCTGCGCGTCCACCGCCAGACCGAATTTGACGGCCATGCGCACCGCCGCCTCGTTGAGCACGGGCAAGGTCCCCGGATAGCCCAGGTCGATGGCGCAGGCCTGGGTGTTGGGCGCGGCGCCATAGCGGATGGCGGCGCCGGAGAAAATCTTGCTTGTGGTGGCGAGCTGGGCGTGGATTTCCAGCCCGATCACGACTTCCCATTCCATTGCGCGGTTCCTCGAAGCTCGGGACGGTCAGGCGAAGGCGGGCGGCAACTGCCGGTGCCAGTCGGTTTCTCGCTGGAACTGGTGCGCCACGTTGAGCAGCCGGCCTTCCGAGAAGTGGGGGCCGATGAGCTGCATGCCCACCGGCAGGCCATCCACGAAGCCGGCCGGCAACGACAGTCCGGGCAGGCCGGCCAGGTTGACGGCGATGGTGTTGATGTCCGACAGGTACATCTTCACCGGGTCGTCGGTCTTCTCGCCCAGCCGGAACGCCACCTCGGGGGCGGTAGGGCCTACCAGCACATCCACCGTCTCGAAGGCGCGGCGGAAATCCTCGGTGATCAGGCGCCGGCAGCGCTGGGCCTTGAGGTAGTAGGCATCGTAATAGCCGGCCGAGAGCACGTAGGTGCCGATCATGATGCGGCGCTTGACCTCGGTGCCGAAGCCCTCGGCCCGACTGCGTTTATAGAGATCTTCCAGATTGGCGGGCTGTTCGCAGCGGTGGCCGTAGCGCACGCCGTCGAAGCGCGACAGGTTGGAAGAGGCTTCCGCCGGGGCGAGGGTGTAGTAGGTCGGCACCGACAGTCCCAGGTTGGGAAGATGGACCGGATGCACGGTCGCGCCCAGGTCCTTGAGCGCCGCCAGGGCCGTTTCCACGGCAGCGCCCACCGCCGGCTCCAGGCCCGCGCCGAAGAATTCCGCCGGCACCCCGCCGCGCAACCCGGCCAGTGATTGCTCCAGGCCCGCGCTGTAGGCCGGCACCGGGCGGTCCAAGCTGGTGGAATCGCGGGGATCGAATCCCGCCATCTGCTCCAGCAACAGGGCGCAGTCGCGGGCATCGCGGCCAAACACCCCGGCCTGATCGAGGCTGGAAGCGAAGGCGATCATGCCCCAGCGCGAAACCCGGCCGTAGGTGGGTTTGAGGCCGGTGATGCCGCACAGCGCCGCCGGCTGGCGGATGGATCCGCCGGTGTCCGAACCGGTGGCCAGCGGCGCCAGACGGGCTGCCACGGCCGCCGCCGAACCGCCGGAGGAACCGCCGGGCACCCGCGCAGTGTCCCAGGGATTGCGGACCGGGCCGAAATAGCTGGTTTCGTTGGAAGACCCCATGGCAAATTCGTCCATGTTGGACTTGCCCAGGGTCACGAGACCCGCGGCAGCGCAGCGCGCGACGATGGTGGCATCGAAATGCGGCACGAAGCGCTCCAGCATGCGCGAGCCGCAGGTGGTGCGCTGATCCTGGGTGAGGAAGATGTCCTTGTGGATGATGGGGATGCCGGTCAGGGGGCCGCAACCGCCCTGGCGCCGGCGTGCATCGGCCGCGCGCGCCTGCGCCAGCGCCCGTTCGGGGTCGACGGTGATCAAGCTGTTGAGCTGAGTGTCGAACCGCGCAATGCGGTCCAGGAACACCTGCACCAGCTCCTCGCTGGTGCATTGACCCTCGGTCAGGGCCGAGGCCATTTCGGCGACAGACCGGCTGTGCATGCAAACTCCCGACGGGATAATCGTGACGCTTATTCGATGACCTTGGGCACCAGGAACAGGCCCGCGTCGGCCGCCGGGGCCTGGGCCAGACAGGCCTCGCGCACGTCGGGCTCGGTGACGGCGTCGGGCCGCAGGCGCTGGGCCACATCCAGCGGATGGGCCATTTCGGTGATGCCGGTGGTATCGGCGGCATTGATCTGGGCCAGCAGATCCAGCGAGCGGGACAGGACCTGGGTGTAGGCTTCCAGTTCCGGCTCATCGACCGCCAGGCGCGCCAGATGGGCGATCCCGCGTACCGTTTCGATGGTGAACGACATGACACACTCCCCGACACAACGGATAAGGGCGCATAGTAGCCTGCGCCCCCAGTGCGCGCAGTTTACACACAACCGACTGGGGTTGTGCCTGGGCCTTGCCCGAACTGCGGCGCATTGCTAGAGTTTGCCATTTTAACAGCTTCCCGCCATAACCCGGCTCATACGGACCTAAGAACCTTCATGCTGAAACTCAAAGGGCTTCGGGGATTTTTCTCCAACGACCTGTCCATTGATCTGGGGACAGCCAACACGCTGATCTATGCCCGCGGCAAGGGCATCGTCCTCGATGAGCCCTCCGTGGTGGCCATCCGCGACGACGGCAATGGCCGCGGCAAGACCATCGAGGCAGTGGGCACCGCCGCCAAGGCCATGGTGGGCCGCACCCCCGGCCACATCACCGCCATCCGGCCGCTGAAGGAAGGCGTCATTGCCGACTTCACCGCCACCGAGAAGATGCTCCAGCACTTCATCCGCAAGGTGCACGACTCGCCCTATTTCCGCCCCAGCCCGCGTGTGCTGGTGTGCGTGCCCTACGGCGCGACCCAGGTCGAGCGGCGCGCCATCAAGGAATCCGCTGCCGGTGCCGGCGCGCGTCGGGTTTACCTGATCGAGGAACCAGTCGCCGCCGCCATGGGGGCCGGCATCCCGGTGCATGAGGCGCGTGGTTCAATGGTGCTGGATGTGGGCGGCGGCACCTCCGAGGTGGCGGTGATGTCCCTGAATGGCATCGTCTATGCCGCATCGGTTCGGGTGGGTGGCGACAAGTTCGATGAGGCCATCATCAACTACGTGCGCCGCAACTATGGCACCCTGATCGGCGAATCCACTGCCGAGCGCATCAAGCGCGAGATCGGTTCGGCGTTTCCGGCCAAGGAAGTGCGCGAGATCGAGATCAAGGGACGCCATTTGTCCGAGGGCGTGCCGCGCAGCTTCACGCTGAACAGCAACGAGATCCTGGAATCCCTGCAGGAACCGCTGAGCGCCATCGTCCGCGCGGTCAAGACGGCGCTGGAGCAGACCCCACCGGAGCTGGCCTCCGATGTCGCCGAACGCGGCATCGTGCTCACCGGCGGTGGCAGCCTGCTGCGTGATCTGGAACGCTTGTTGCTCGAAGAAACGGGCATCCCGGTGGTGCTGGCGGATGATCCCCTCACCTGCGTGGCGCGTGGTGGTGGCCGGGTGCTGGAACTCATCGACGAACACGGGGTCGATCTGTTCGCTCTGGATTGAATGGATTTTTTTGCCACGGCCTGCCCCACGCGGGTCGCCGGCACGCCGCGCCACGGGGGGCAAGGCCATCAAACCGCTGTTCCTCAAGACCCGCGCCCTGAACCTGCGGCTGGTGTTGTTTGTCGTTGCTGCCATCGCCCTGATCCTGTATGACTCCGGACAGACTGAGCCGAAGCGGCTGCGGCTGGCCTTGGGGACGCTGGTCTATCCCGTGCAGCTTGCGGTGGATGTGCCGTTGCGCCTGGGCCGCGAATTTCTGGAGAATGTCAGCACCCGCCGCACCCTGGGCGCAGAGAACGCGGCGCTCCGGACCCGACTGGTCTTCCTGGAGGCCCAGATCCAGAAACTGGCCGTACTGCAGGCCGAGAACAGTCGTCTGCGCGAACTGCTACAGTCCTCCAGCCGTTTGGATGACCGCTTGTCCATCGCCGAGATCCTGTCCATGGACCTGGATCCCTATCGCCAGCGCATCATGCTCAACCGCGGTCTCGTTCATCAGGTACATGTGGGCCAGCCCATCATCGATGCCCACGGCGTCATGGGCCAGATCACCCACGTCGGCCTGAACACGTCCACGGCATTGCTGATCACCGATGCCAATCACTCCTTGCCGGTCGAGATCAACCGCAATGGCCTGCGCACGGTGGCCCAGGGCACCGGGGAAGGCCGCTGGATCGTGCTGCCCTATCTGCCGCGCAATGCGGATATTCGGGAGGGTGACCTGTTGACCACCTCTGGCCTGGGGGGGCGCTTTCCGCGGGGCTATCCGGTGGCCGTGGTGCGGACGGTGGATCGCCAGGGCGAAGGGCGTTTCGCCCGTGTGCGGGCGGAGGTCACCGCCCAGGTGGATCGCAGCCGTGAAGTCCTGTTGGTCTGGGATCATCCGCCGCTCGATAGCCCGCCGCCCGCTGAAAATAACGAGGGGCTACCCTGATGTGGACGCGTTGGACCGTGGTCGGGGGCTGCTTTTTCATTGCCCTGATCCTGACGTTTGTACCGCTCCCCGCCTGGGCGATTGAACTGCGACCTCATTGGGTCGCCCTGGTACTGATTTACTGGATCATGGCGCTGCCTGAGCGGATCAGCCTGGGTACCGCCTGGAGCCTGGGGCTCCTGGTGGACGCCTGCCGAGGCGATGTCCTCGGGGTTCAGGCGCTGAGCCTGACCCTGGCGGCCTACCCGGTGGCGCGCTTTCATCTGCAGCTGCGGGCGTTTCCCGTGTGGCAGCAAAGTTTGCTGCTGATTCCCGTGCTGGCCGTTGCCGCCTTCCCGGCATTCTGGCTGGCCGGCATGGGCAACCGGGGAAACCCCAGCTTTCCCTGGCCAGGCCTGCTGACCAGTGCCTTGATCTGGCCCTGGATTTTTGCCGTGCTGCGCCATCTGCGGCGTCGCTTCGGTTTGGCGTGAGGCTTCCCATGCGTCGGCGCTGGCGGTCGGGTCATCAGGTCCGGCTGCACAATCCGGAACTCGAACGGCGGTTGATCCGCAATCGCATGACCCTGGCCCTGGTGCTGGCGGGGCTGATGCTGGTCGGACTGTGCCTGCGGCTCTATGAGTTGCAGGTGCAGCATCATGCGCATTTCGTCACCCTCTCGCAGGACAACCGGGTACGGCTACGGCCCCTGCCGCCGCAACGCGGCCTGATCTACGATCGCAATGGCATCCTGTTGGCAGAGAATCTGCCATCCTTCCGCTTGGAAATCATCCCCGAGGATGTGCCGGATCTGCCCCGAACGCTGGATCGGCTGTCGCAGCTCATCGCTATCAGCCCCAAGGACCGCGAGCGTTTTGAGCGTGAGCGACGACGCAGCCGGCCATTCGATGGCGTGGCCCTGCGATACCGGCTGACCGACGAGGAAGTGGCGCGGCTCGCGATTGATCGCATTCATTTCCCCGGCGTGGATATCCGTGCCGACCTCACCCGCCATTATCCCTTTGGCGCCAGTACGGCGCAGGTGATTGGCTATGTGGGGGCGGTGGACGAGCGGGACCTGCGCAATGGGGCAGCAGGCATCTATGCCGGCATTACCGAAGCCGGTCGCAATGGGGTGGAGCGTTCCTACGAAGCCGAGTTGCGCGGCGTGACCGGCTATGAACAGGTGGAGGTCAACGCCCAGGGGCGCACGATCCGGGTGCTGGAAACCCATCCCCCCACCGCGGGACAGAATCTTTACCTGAGTCTGGACATTCGCCTGCAACAGGCCGCAGAGGCGATCCTGGCGGGACGTCGCGGCGCGATCGTGGCGATTGCACCGGACAGCGGCGAAATCCTCGCCATGGTCAGCCAGCCGTCTTTTGATGCCAACCTGTTCGTCGGCGGGATTTCCTCCGAAGATTATCGCGCGCTCAATACCGATCCGGGCCGTCCCCTTTTCAACCGCGCCATCCTGGGCCAGTATCCACCCGGTTCCACGGTCAAGCCGCTGCTTGGGGTGGCCGATCTGGCCAGTGGCCAACCGCTGGGGGGGAGCGGGGTATATTGCCCAGGGTACGTGAAGCTGCCCAATATCGAGCGCCGCTACCGGGACTGGAAACGCGGTGGCCATGGCCAGACCAATCTGCGTCGCGCCATTGCGGAATCCTGCGACGTGTATTTCTATCAGCTCGGCCTGGAACTGGGGATCGACCGACTCCACGATGCCCTGACGGCTTTTGGATTCGGCCGCACGACGGGCGTGGATCTGCCTGGCGAGCGCTCTGGCCTGGTGCCATCCAAGGCCTGGAAGCAGCGGGTGCGCAAGCAATCCTGGTATATCGGTGAAACCCTGGTCAACGCCATTGGCCAGGGCTATAACCTTGCAACGCCGCTGCAACTGGCTCAGGCCGCAGCGACATTGGCCCGGCGCGGTCAGGTGCTGCAGCCGCGCATGGTGCGGGCGCGCGAAGATACCGTTAGCGGGCAATATTTCCCCCTTGCACCCACCCCCGGAACTCCGGTGCCCTTCGGCACGCCTGCCCAGTGGGAAACGGTGATCGATGCCATGCATGATGTTGTCCAGACGCCGGGCGGCACCGCCTATGGCAGCGGCCGCAGCGCACCTTATGCCTATGCCGGCAAGACCGGCACCGCCCAGGTCTATGGCCTTGGCAGCGAGGAGGAATACGTGGAGGAGAACGTCGCGCTCCATTTGCGTGACCACGCCCTGTTCCTTGGATTTGCGCCACAACATGATCCGGCGATTGCCGTGGGCGTGGTGGTGGAGCACGGGGGTAGTGGCGGGCATACCGCCGCGCCGATCGCCCGTCAGGTGCTGGACGCCTATCTGCTGCAGGAGGCGGAGCCATGAATCGCTCGGTTTATGAACTTGGGGTCGGGATGCGCGCGCCCTTGCGGGACTGGCCCACCCGACTGCATGTGGATTTGCCCCTGCTTGTCCTCCTGGGACTATTGTCCGCAGTCGGCCTGATGATCCTCTACAGCGCGGGCAGCGAGGAGATGGATCTGCTGGTGCGCCAATGTCTGCGATTGGGGCTGGCTTTCCTGGTGATGCTGACGGTCGCGCAGATCCCCAGTGAATGGCTGCATCGCATCGCGCCCCTGCTCTACGGCGTGGGCCTGATCCTGCTGGCGCT
>JBARUT010000036.1:0-12595 GCA_049645885.1 Candidatus Macondimonas sp. | reverse complement strand
AATCACCGCTCGGCGCGGGCCTATATCGGCCTGGGCAGCAATCGTGGTGATCCTGTGGCGCAGCTCCGGCGCGCACTTGTGGCATTGGCAGGGTTGCCCTTCAGTCGGCTGCAGGCGGTTTCGCCGTTCTATGTTTCGGCCCCCATGGGGCGCCGCAACCAATCGCCGTTCATCAATGCCGTGGCCGCGCTGGATACCGCGTTGGCGCCCATGACTTTGTTGCGGGCCTTGCAGCGCATTGAAGCCGCTCAGGGCCGGCGGCGCGGACGCCTGCATTGGGGCCCGCGTCCGCTGGATCTGGATCTATTGCTGTATGGCGCGCGGCGGATGCGGACGGCGCGGTTGCAGGTGCCCCACCCCCGACTGTCGCAGCGGGCCTTCGTATTGCGGCCCTTGTGTGACATCGCGCCCGGCGTCCGCGTTCCCCCGCGCCAGTACAGAGCCCGGGCCTGGCTGCGGCGCTTGGGCAGCCAACGGGTCGCCGCCCTGGCCGCGCCAACGGGAAAGCTTTAAAGCGCTCGAATCAGCGGCGGCAAACACATCAGCGCAATGGCCACAATCAGCAGGCCCTTGACCACTACGCCACCCAAGGTGCCGATAAGGGTACCCAGCCCGGCTCGCCCGGCCTCGGCCGGCGCTCGCCCACTCGCCAGTTCCGCCGCAATCGCGCCCACGACGGCGCCGAGCAGGAAGCCAAAAGGCGGGAAAAAGACCACACCCACGACCGCGCCGATCAACGCGCCCCAGACGCCACGGGTGCTGGCACCGTAATAGCGCGCCCCCAGCACCGTGGTGAGATAGTCCAGCACCAGCGACAGCCCTGCCAACAGCGCACCGATGGCGATTTCCCGTACGCCCAGATAAGCAAAATCCCCCAGCCAGGCGGCAAACAGGATGCCCACGGCAGCCAGCGGCACGCCCGGCAGAAAAGGCAGGAGCACGCCAGCCGCGCCCGCGACCAAGAAGATCAAAAAAATCACCAGGGCCAGGGTATTCATGCAAGCGGTCTCCGGGTCGAGTAAGGGAATGGTGGCCGATGTGGCGTTCTTCTTGCTTGAGGGCCCGTTGGGCTCTGGCATTCAGAGCAGTGGGGATCGTGATGGTTCGGCGATGTTGAAAGTGATGCTGGTGGACGATGACCCCGGTCGCGGCGCCATTTTGCGCCAGGCGCTGACCGATGCCGGCTACGCCGTGTTCAATTGTCCGCTGCGCGGCGTGAACCTGCTGGCCGAGCTGCAGCGCAGCGGGGCCGACGTGATTATCGTCGATATGGACGTGCCGGACCGCGACACGCTGGAATCGGTCCGCCATATCAACCGGGACTTCCCCCGGCCGGTGGTCATGTATGCCGAGTCGGCGGATGCCGACATCATGCGTCAGGCGGTGCAAGCGGGGGTCAGCGCCTATGTGGTGGATGACATCAATCCGCGCCGGGTCAAGCCCATTCTGGAAGTGGCAGTGGCTCGTTTCAAGGAGTTCCAGGCGCTCCGCAATGAACTGGAAAAGACCCGCAACACCCTGGCCGAACGCAAGGTGGTGGATCGCGCCAAGGGGATTCTCATGAAAAAACGCGGCATGGACGAGGAAACCGCCTATCAGGCCCTGCGCAAACTGGCGATGGATCGCAACCAGCGCCTGGCCGATGTGGCGCGTACGGTGGTGGAGATGGCCGAGCTGCTCGGTTGACGACTTGCGGCCAGGCACTGAAAGAGGGCCTTGCGCCCGCCAACCCGATTATCTTGGTGCGTTTCGAGGGACTGCAGCCATAAGCCGATGGCTGGCCTTGCGCTGTGTTGCGTGTTGCTGCGGTCATCGGTAATTGTGGCAGTTTTATTGCAGTGAGCTGTTTGGAGGCGAGTCAAAGACGATTTGCCTCATTCCAAGACAACGACGTCGATCCCAGTGCTTGCGCTGGGGTTTGCGTCGTTTTTTTTGCGCTGCCCGCCCGAATCCGGGGCAGGACCATCAATCGTGACTCAGGACACAGGAAGAAACAGCATGCTGAAAAAAAACACAGGCACAACCGCAGGATGGGCGATTGTTGCGACCCTGTCGGTCTGTTCCGGGACCGCCTTGGGGGCAACGGAAACCGATCGGCTGACGGCGACCATCACGCACGGCAAGGTGGATTTCGATTATCGCCTGCGCGGCGAATGGGTCGACCAGGACGGGATTGACGAGGAAGCTGCCGCCTATACCGGCCGACTGCGGCTGGGCTATAAAACGCGCGATCTCAATGGCTTCGGGGGCTACGTCCAGCTCGAACACGTCGATGCCTTCCTGGGCAAGGACTACAACAGCACCGACAACGGCAAGACGCAGTTCCCGATTGTCGCGGATCCGGCTGATACCGAGCTCAACCAGGCCTATCTGAGTTACGGCGGCTTTAATGACACCGACATGAAGCTGGGACGCCAGCGCATCATCCTCGACAACGCCCGTTTCGTGGGCAACGTAGGCTGGCGCCAGAACGAGCAGACTTTCGATGCCTTCAGTATCCAGAACAAATCCCTGTCCAAGACAGTGCTCACCTACGCCTATCTGGACCGGGTCCAAAACATCACTTTCGATGAAATCGAGTTGAGCGCCCATCTCCTGAATGCGGCCTATGACCTGGCGCCCTGGGCCAAGCTCATCGGCTACGGCTATTTGCTGGATTATGAACTGGATGCCGGCCCGACCAAGGATACCCAGACGTTGGGGCTGCGCGCCCAGGGCGCGATGCCCGCCGGACCTGCCAAGCTGCTGTACACCCTGGAGTATGCCCAGCAAGGGGATTACCAGGATTCCGGGCCTGCGGTGGACGCGGACTACTATCTGATCGAGGCTGGAGCTGTCCTGTCCGGCATCACGGTCAAGTTATCACGCGAAGTGCTGGGTGGAGACGGGGTTTATAACTTTCAGACCCCGCTGGCAACCAAGCATGCCTTCAACGGCTGGGCAGACAAGTTTCTCGGCGACTCGATCGCCGGGGGCAAGGGCCTGCAGGATAATTTCCTGACGGTAAGCGGCGCGGTGATGGGGGTGACGCTCACGGCCATGGTGCATGATTTCAAGTCCGATGCCGGCGACCAGGACTACGGCACCGAATGGGATGTGATGGCGACCAAGCCGATGACGCCCAACCTGTCACTGACCCTGAAATATGCGGATTACCAGGCGGACAGTTTTGCTACTGACACCCAGAAAATCTGGCTGATGGGTGAATTCAAGTTCTGACCACTTGAGGTTGGCGTCGAGCTACGCCGATGACCCCCCGGCGCCCGATGCACCGTTGTCGTGCCTGATTCCTCCCCGGCGCACCATGGCAGCAATGCCATTTGACGGCTTCGGCGCTGCCGGAGCCGTCTTTTTTTGTAACTCGAGCATCGGCAGGCAAAACAGGATGTGGCACGAAGCATGCAAATAGGCTAAGCAAGCGATTCTTCCCCGGCCCAAAGGCGGGCAGGGTTCAAGAATCACACAGCTACCCCTAGTGGCTTGGAGGACAAAGGCGTCCTGGACCCGTTCATCATGCGGGAATCCAGTGGCGCTTTTTTTATGGATTTTCTTTGTGTTATTGGCCAGGAGCGGGCATTGGACCATCAAACGAGCCATCAGAATCTGGAACTCAGCCATGTGCGGCTGGGCTTCATTCCGCTCACCGATTGCGCCGCGCTGGTCGTGGCGCAGGAGCAGGGGTTGTTTCGGCGTCATGGGCTCAGCGTGCGTCTGTGTCGGGAGCCCTCGTGGGCCAATATCCGCGACAAGGTGGACAGTGGGGCACTGGATGGCGCGCATATGCTGGCGCCCATGGCGCTGGCGGCTGGCCAGGGGGTACCGGGGGCCGGTATCGAGCCTGTGGTCACCGCCTTCAGCTTGGGATTGAACGGCAATGCCATTACCGTGTCCCGCGCACTGCATCAGCGCATGCTGGAAGCGGATCCTCATGCCATGGCCGAGCGACCCTGCACGGCACGCGCCCTCAAGGCGGTGATCGAGGCGGATCGACGCGCGGGGCGGCCGGCTCTCACCTTTGCCACCGTGTTCTCCTTTTCCGCTCATAACGATCAACTGCGCTACTGGTTGAGCGCGGCAGGCATTGATCCCGATCGCGATGTACGTCTGGTGGTGATCCCACCGCCCCAGATGACCGATCACCTGGAAGCCGGGCTCATCGACGGTTTCTGCGTCGGCGAGCCCTGGAACAGCCAAGCGGTTGCCCGGGAGATCGGCTGCATCCTGATCAGTGGTTATGAGCTGTGGAACAACGCCCCCGAAAAGGTGCTGGGTGTGACCCGCGCCTGGGCCGAACGCCACCCCAATACCCATCGCGCCCTGCTCCTGGCCTTGCTGGAGGCGGTGCAATGGCTGGATGAGCCGGGCCATCGCGCCGAGGCCGCCGATCTGCTCGCCCAGGAGGCCTATGTCAATGTGCCAGCCGAGCTGATGCGCCGCGCCATGACGGGACAGATGACCTATGTGCCGGGGGAGGCGCCGCATGCCCTGCCGGACTTCCATGTGTTTTTCCGTTACGTCGCCAACTTCCCCTGGATCTCTCATGGCTTGTGGTTCCTGACACAGATGGTGCGTTGGGGTCGGCTGGCAGCGCCCACGGATTGGCAGCAGGCTGCGGCACAGGTGTATCGCCCCGATCTGTTCCGGGAGGCGGCCGCTTTGCTTGGCCTGTCCGCCCCGGCCGTATCGATGAAAACAGAGGGGGAACACGCGCTGCCCTGGACGCTCGCCGCCAGCCAGCCGATCGCCATGGGTCCCGACCGTTTCCTGGATGGGCGGATTTTCGACCCATGCGCGCCACTTGCGTATCTCAATGAATTTTCCGCGGCGTCCCCTGCAATCGCTGGGGATGCCTCGATATCAAATCTTTGCAGTCTTTCCTCATCGACACAGGAGTCTTCATGAATAGGTCTTTCTTCAAATCCACCCCGCTGCGCGGCTTGGCATCGGCGGTCACGCTGGCCTTGAGCTTGCTCGGCGGCAGTCTGGTTACCAGTCCTTCGGCCAGTGCGGCGGTGGGTGCGCTCGAAAAAGAGGAACTCAAGCTCGGTTTCATCAAGCTCACCGATATGGCGCCGCTGGCGGTGGCCTACGAGAAGGGCTATTTCGAGGATGAAGGCCTGTACGTCACCCTGGAGGCCCAAGCCAACTGGAAGATCCTGCTCGATCGCGTGGTCACCGGCGAGCTCGACGGCGCGCACATGCTGGCGGGCCAACCACTGGCCGCGACCATTGGGTTTGGTACGCAGGCCGACATGGTCACGGCTTTCAGCATGGATCTCAACGGCAATGGCATTACTGTGTCGAATGCGGTCTGGGAGGAAATGAAAAAGAACCTTCCCATGAAGGACGGCAAGCCGGTGCATCCGATCAAGGCCGATGCGCTCAAGCCTGTTATCGAGAAGTATCGTGCTGAAGGCAAGCCCTTCAAAATGGGGATGGTTTTCCCCGTCTCCACGCACAACTACGAGTTGCGCTACTGGCTGGCAGCCGGCGGGATTCATCCCGGGTACTATGCCCCATCCAAAGGTGATACATCGGGTCAGATCAAGGCCGATGTGCTGCTATCAGTGACGCCGCCGCCGCAGATGCCGCCGACGCTCGAGGCGGGGACCATCCATGGCTATTGTGTCGGCGAGCCATGGAATCAGCAGGCCGTGTTCAAAGGGATAGGCGTCCCCGTCATCACCGACTACGAGATCTGGAAGAACAATCCGGAGAAAGTGTTCGGCGTGACCAGGCAATGGGCCGAGCAAAATCCCAACACGCACAAGGCGCTGCTCAAGGCCATGATCCGTGCCGCTGCCTGGCTCGATGAAAACAACAATGCCAATCGAATGGAAGCGGTAAAGATTCTTGCGCGGCCTCAGTACGTGGGCGCCGATGCCAAGGTCATTGCCAACTCCATGACGGGTACCTTCGAGTATGAGAAAGGGGACAAGCGTGCTGTTCCTGACTTCAACGTATTTTTCCGTTACAACGCGACTTATCCCTATTACTCCGACGCGATCTGGTATCTGACCCAGATGCGCCGCTGGGGACAGATTGAAGAGAACAAGCCGGACAGCTGGTACAAGGAAGTCGCCAAGAAAGTCTACCGGCCAGACATCTATGCAGAAGCTGCCAAGGAGCTGATTGCTGAAGGCAAGCTCAAGGCGTCCGATTTTCCCGATTTCGCCAAGGAATCCGGATTTCGTGCGCCGCAATCAGAGTTTATTGACGGGGTCGAGTACAACGGCAATCAACCCAATGCGTATTTGAAGAAATTCGCCATCGGACTGAAGGGCGGCGACAAACCCTGACCGGAGGCGGGTCTGTCGGGTCGGGTCTATCCCCGACCCAGCTTCTTTGTCGGAGGTTCATCACCATGAACACACACGTGAAAAACCTGTCCAGTCCACCCGCCGGTTTCATTTTTCAAGGAATTCGTCGGATGAGTTATTTCGCCCAATGGAGCACATTGCGATCGAAACTTTCGTTAGTCGTTCTAGGGCGGGCCCTGTTGCTGCCATTGCTGGGCATCCTGGCATTCTTGATGCTGTGGCAGGTGGCCTCGAGCCGAATCGATACCTCTCTGGGCCAGTTTCCGGGCCCGATGGATACCGTGCGCCAAGCACAAGGTCTTTATCAGGAGTATCAGCGCGAGCAGCAAAAGGCCGAGGCCTTTCTTCAGCGTCAGGAGCAGCGGAATGCGGCCGCATTGGCGGAGGATCCCGCTGCCGAAATCAAGATCCGGCCTTATATCGGGCGACCGACTTATCTCGATCAGATTCTGACCAGCCTGTTCACGGTGATGAGTGGTTTTTTTCTGGCTTCTTTGATCGCTGTCCCAATGGGGGTCTTGATTGGCTTGAGCAGTAGCCTTTATGCCAGTGCCAATCCATTGATTCAGCTGCTCAAGCCGGTGTCTCCGCTGGCCTGGTTGCCCCTTGTGACACTCGTCGTGAGCGCGATGTACGTAAGCGACGATCCGATGTTCAGTAAATCGTATCTCGTTTCAACCATTACGGTAATGTTGTGCTCGTTATGGCCATCGCTGATCAATACCGCCGTTGGCGTGGCGGGGGTGGATCGCGATCTGGTGAATGTGAGCCGCGTGTTGCAGCTCAGTTGGATAACCCATGTCCGCAAGATCGTGCTGCCCTCGGCAGTGCCGATGATTTTTACCGGATTGCGATTATCGCTGGGCGTTGCCTGGATGGTGCTCATTGCGGCTGAAATGCTGGCTCAGAATCCGGGTCTGGGCAAGTTCGTATGGGATGAGTTTCAAAATGGCAGCAGCCAGTCCTTGGGGCGGATCATGGTTGCTGTTCTCACCATTGGCCTTATCGGATTCATTCTCGATCGATGCATGTTGTCCCTACAGCGTTGGATTTCGTGGGACAAGTCCGCGATTTCCCGCTGAGTCAAGAGGAAGCTTACGATGAACAAGCCCTATCTCGAACTGACCCAGGTTTCAATCACGTTTCCCACGCCTCAAGGGCCATTCACTGCGCTCAAGGATATCAATCTCACCATCGAGCGCGGGGAATACGTTTCCTTGATCGGCCATTCCGGCTGCGGCAAATCTACCGTGCTCAATATCATCGCGGGTCTGTATAAGGCGAGCACCGGCGGCGTCATCCTGGACGGTCGGGAGGTGAGTGGTCCAGGGCCGGAGCGGGCGGTGGTGTTCCAGAACCACTCTCTGCTGCCCTGGCTCAGCGCCTATGAAAACGTGGCCCTGGCCGTGCGTCAGGTGTTTCGCGGCCGCAAGACCCGCACCGAAATGCATGCATGGATCGAGCACAACCTGGAACTGGTGAACATGACCCATGCGCGCCACAAGCGTCCCAATGAGATCTCCGGCGGCATGAAGCAGCGGGTCGGCATCGCGCGCGCGCTCGCCATGGAGCCCAAGGTGATGCTGATGGACGAACCCTTCGGTGCGCTGGATGCCCTGACGCGCGCCACCTTGCAGGAAACCGTCATGGACATCCACGCCCGGCTCGGCAATACCATCGTCATGATCACCCACGACATGGACGAAGCCGTGTTGTTGTCCGATCGCATCGTAATGATGACCAATGGGCCCGCGGCCACCGTGGGGGAAATTCTCAATATCGACCTGCCGCGCCCGCGCCCGCGCCTGGCGCTGGCGGAAGACCCGGCCTTCCATCACTACCGCGCCGAAGGTTTGCGCTTTCTGTACGAGCGGCATCGGTTGCCGTCGGTGGCCTGAGCGAAAATGGGCCTGACCGTGCTTTTGCCGAGACGCGGATCTCGGCCAGCTTGCATTGACCACCGCTTGGACAGGCTGCTTGATTTAGGATTTCGCCAACAGCATCCTTTGAAATGACTCGCCCCTCATCGAACCTTGCTCAGATGGGCCATCATCACTTGCTGGGAGTGCCCATGTCTATCAGCCGAGAATGAAATGTTAGACTAGACCGTCGAAGCGTGAAAAAGGCATGCTCCAAAAGATGGCGTCGAGGTAACTAGGAGGAAGGGATGAAAAAAGTCTGGATCGGATTGTCGGCAGCGGTTGTTGTGCTTGGGCTTTCCGCTTGTGCGCCCAGCCAGTCTCCCGGTGTTTATCAACGTGATCAGGCTCAGCGCGGGCTTGAAGTTCAAACCGGAGTGATCGAGAACATCCGGGCGATTGTGATCGAGGGCAACCGTTCGGTGGTCAGCCAGGTTGGCGGTGCTGTATTGGGTGGTGTACTGGGCAGCACAGTCGGCAGTGGCACGGGCCGTCGCGTGGCCACCGCCGCCGGAGCCGCCGCGGGTACCGTGGCTGGACAGGCGGCTGAAGAACGTGCCAGCCGCCAGCAGGGCGTTGAACTGACCGTGCGCCTGACCGATGGCAGCGTAATTGCCGTGGCCCAGGCGGTTGATCCGTCCATGGCGCCCTTCATGCTGGGCGAGCGGGTGCGGGTGCTGCGTGCCGCTGATGGGACCTTGCGCGTCAGCCGTTGACCCTGACCCTTAAAATCCACACACTTTCAGGCGGGCGTGCTGTTTTGGGCACGCCCGTTTTTCGTTCGTGGATGAAGTGATGTTATTGCGCTACCAGCTTGAGATGCCCCAGCCTGCCGGACACGGTTATCGGGTCCGTTGCCAACTGCCTGAAGCCTTGCCCGGACAGCGCTTGCGATTGCCGGCCTGGATTCCGGGCAGCTATTTGATCCGCGACTTTGCCCGTCATGTGGTGACGCTGGAGGCCTGCGATGAGGCCGGTCGTACTGTGACCATGACCAAGCTGGACAAGTCCACTTGGCAGGCGGCACATGCGGGCGGGCCTCTGGATTTGGCATGGGAAGTCTATGCCCGCGACACCTCGGTGCGCGGCGCTTATCTCGATGGTCACTGGGGCTTTTTCAATGGCAGCAGCCTGTTCCTTGAGCCGCTGGATGTGGCAGTGACGGAGATCGAGGTGGATATCGCCGCTCCGTGCGCGAATTGGCGCCTGGCCACAGCACTGGACCCCGTGGCCGTGGATGGGCAGGGCTTCGGGCGCTACCGGGCGGCCGATTATGAGACTTTGATCGATTGCCCCGCACTGATGGGGCCATTGGCGCAACAGGTCTTCACGGTGGCCGGTGTGCCCCATGTCCTGTGGACGCTGGACGCCGACCCCCAGGCTGATCTGGCGCGACTAGGGGCTGATCTGGCGCGTATCTGTGCCTGGCAGGGGCAGTTGTTCGGCGAGCCCCTGCCGATGGACCGCTATCATTTCCTGCTGCGACTGGCGGGTGACGGTTATGGGGGGTTGGAACATCGGACGAGTTGCGCGCTGCTGGCCCAACGCAAGACCCTGGCCCAGGTCGGGGAATCGGCGGTTTCGGCGGATTACGCGGAATTGCTGGGGCTATGCAGCCACGAGTATTTCCACGCCTGGCATGTCAAGCGGATCCGGCCCGCGCCGCTCGTGGGGGCGGACCTGAGCGCCGAGGCCTATACGCGCCAGTTGTGGGTGTTCGAGGGCATCACCTCGTACTACGACGATCTGGCGCTGGTGCGTTCCGGTTGCATCGGGGCGTCGCAGTACCTCGGCCGGCTCGCGCATACCCTGACCCGGCTGCGGCGCACCCCTGGCCGCTTCCGGCAAAGCGTTGCGGAGGCCAGCTTCGATGCCTGGATCAAACTGTACAAGCCCGACGAAGCCACCCCCAATCATACCGTCAGCTATTACACCAAAGGCAGCGTTATCGCCTTGTGCCTCGACCTCATGCTGCGCCGCAAATCTTCGGATGCCGTGAGTCTCGATCAAGTGATGCGCCGCCTGTGGCAAGATCATGGCCAAAACGCGATACCCCTGCCCGAGGCGGGGTTTGAGGCGTTGGTCGCTTCCCTTGCCGGAGACACGGTGGGAGGGCAGTTGCGCGATTGGGTCCACGGACGGGAAGACTTGCCGGTCGCCGAATTGCTGGCGGATTTCGGGGTGGATCTGCATTGGGCTTGCGCGCGCGATGCCCGCGATACGGGCGGATATGGCTTGCCACCCCGTAACGGCCGGCGTTCGGATCTGGGGCTGCGGGTGCGCGTCATGGCGGAAGGCTTGCGCGTGGAATGGATCGCGCCGCAGGGCCCGGCGGCGCGTGCGGGCATGGCCTGTGGCGATGTGTTGGTGGCTTTGGACGGCTTGCGGCTCGATGCCGAGCGACTCGAACGGGTGCTCATGAGCGATGCGTCGGGACGGACGATGGCGCTACACGGATTCCGCGAGGATCGTTTGATGACCTATACCGTGCAGGCCGATCCCGCGCCCCTGGATACCTGTTGGCTGCATTTGCCAGAAGGTTTCGCCACCCGCCACCCGGCCGGGGCCGCTTGGCTGGGTTCTTCGGCGCCCGTTCAAGGCCATTAGGTTTTTCCATTCCATGGGTTGAATCGAGGAATATCGCCGCCATGGGTTTATTGATCAAGCTGTTGCTGAGTTACCTGCTGGGGTCGGTGCTGGGCAGTCTCCTGTTGGGTCGGTTGCGTGGGGTGGACGTGCGCCAGCATGGCAGCGGCAATGCGGGGGCCACCAATACCCTGCGGGTGCTGGGGCGAGGGATGGCGGTGGCGGTGCTGGCCATCGATGCCGGCAAGGGGGTGCTGGCGGTCACGCTGATTCCTGCCTTGCCCTTCGGCGCCGGCCCGGAACTGCCCTGGTTGCCGGTGCTTTGCGCCTTCGCCGTCGTACTGGGCCATGTTTATCCCCTCTTTCACGGTTTTCGCGGCGGCAAGGGAGCGGCCACGCTGATCGGCGTCGTGCTGGGCCTGATGCCGGGGGGAGTGATCTGGATTTTTGGCGCCTGGCTGGTGGTGCTGGTTCTGAGTGGTTATGTCGGGCTGGCTACCGTGTGCGCTGCTGCGATTGCGCCGCTGTACGTGGCCTTCGGTACCCCGGAGGGCTTTGCCTCACCCTTGAGCATTTTCACGGTGTTCATGGCCGCTTTTGTTTTTTATACCCATCGCGAAAACATCCGGCGGCTGCGGGCGGGCAATGAACACCGCTTCGAGCGGGTGATGCTGTTGCGGCGCTTGCGGGGGTGAGCGGTGCCTGAGTCCAGCGGCGAACTGACCGATGTCCAGAACCATTTGGTGCAGGCCTTGGCCGGGGGCGCGGTGGTGTCCGGAGCGGCCCTGGCCCATGAGCTGGGAGTGAGCCGGACTGCGGTCTGGAAACAACTGCGTCAATTGGTCGAGATGGGCGTGCAGCTGCTGCCGGTGCGCGGTCAGGGTTATCGATTGGCGGCGCCGCTGGAATTGCTGGATCGGGCGGCGATCCTGAATGCATTGCCGTCCGAGCTGGCTGCGCGGATTGGGGCCTTTTACCTGCCCTTTGCAGTCGATTCCACCAATCTGGAGCTTGTGCGCCAACCCGCCGGAACCCAGCTTCGGGTCTGTCTGGCGGAGTTCCAGTGGGCAGGGCGCGGGCGTCGCGGGCGCAGCTGGCAGTCGCCGCTGGGTGGGCAGATTCCGCTGTCACTGGCCTACACCTTCGCAGCACTGCCGGCGGATTTTTCCGCCCTGGGCCTGGCAGTGGGGGTGATGGCCGCCTCCGCCCTGCGCCAACTCGGAGCGCAGGAGATCGGGTTGAAATGGCCCAATGATCTGCACTGGCAGGGACGCAAGTTGGGCGGGGTGCTGATCGAGGTGCGCGGTGAGACCGGCGGACCCTGCGAGGTGGTGGTGGGCGTGGGTGTCAACGTGAATTTGGCGCCCGAGACGCTGGGTCAGGTGGATCAGCCTTGGACGGATCTCAGTCGCATCCTGGGTGTGGCGCGTCCCCATCGCAATCGCATTGCAGAGCAGTTGATCGTCGATCTGGTGCAGGGTCTCGATGTGTTTGCCGATCAGGGCTTGGCGCCTTTCCTGGCCGATTATGCAGCGCGTGATGTTTTGGCTGGCCGTGTGGTGCGGGTGGAGCAGAACGGCGAGTGGCACGAAGGAACGGCGCTGGGGGTTGATAAGCACGGCGCGCTGCGGGTGCGCCATCAAGACGGTATCCGATCCTACTGGTCTGGCGATGTCAGTGTGCGGGCGTCGGCGCAATGAAGCTGCTGCTGGATTTGGGCAATACCCGCATCAAGTGGGCCTGCCGACCGGCCGGAGCGCTGGAATTTTC
>JBARUT010000035.1:0-3499 GCA_049645885.1 Candidatus Macondimonas sp. | reverse complement strand
GATCGGTGGCGGGTTGGCCTTCCGGCACCGGGATGCCGAATTCGGCAAAAAGCTGTTTGGCCTGGTATTCGTGGAGATTCATTGGGCGGGACCCTCCTGGGGGGCATGGGAAAACGGGCGGGCTTGTATTCTCCTCCACTTGGCTCGGGTCGCCAAGGCCATCCGGGGAGTGCCCAGATGGGATTTCAGGCGTAATTCTTGCTGTATAGCCCCCAACCGGCCTTGCCGTCAAAACCCCGTCTCTTCGGAATCCGCCCATGTCCTTGACCCCCGCTGATCCGATCCTCGCCACCGGCGCCTGGCCCCGCTTGCAGCCCGTACCCGAGCCGGACCGGGCCGAACGGCGGCTGCTGGTGTTGCTCAACCTGTTCCGGATCGGCTTCGCGGGGCTGCTGCTGGGTCTGTCCTGGATCGCTGTTGTGGGTCATCTGGAGCTGCCGGTTCAGCCGCCCTTTCCTAGCCTGCTCGGTGTCCAACTCGCCCTGGGCGGGCTCTGGATGCTCACTCTGCTACGGCGCCAACCCCGCCTGGAAGTCCAGGCCTGGTTGCAACTGGGCCTGGATCTGCCCTGGATTTGCGCCCTGATTCTGGCCACCGGCGGGCTGGGCAGTGGGCTGGGATTGGTGTTGCTGCTCTCCTGCGTCGGCGCCGGCCTGGTCATGCCGTCGCGGCAGGCGCTGACTTATGCGGCCCTGGCCAGCTTCCATATCCTGGGGCTTGCGCTGATTGCGCAGTGGTACGGATCGGGAACCGTGGCCTGGCCCCACGCCGGCTTGCTGGGAGCCGCCGCCTTTGGCGCCACCTGGGGCGCCAATGTCTTGACGCGCCGTGCCAACGACAGCACCCGTTTTGCCAACCGGGCGGGCCGGGAACTGGCCGATCTCGCCCGGCTCAACGAAGTGATCATCGATCGATTGCTCAGTGGCGTCCTGGTGGTCAGCCCCCGCGGCCGGGTGCGGCTCGCCAACGCCCAGGCCCGTGACATCCTGGGACCCGCCCTCCGCGGCACCGACCTGGCCAGCTTGTCCCCCGATCTGGAACGCTTGTGGACACGCTGGCGCGTGCTTCCCCTCGAGGGCACCCCGCTATTCCAAGCGGGGGAAAGCAAACGGGAATACGTCATCCACTTCACCCCGCTGGGGCAGGAGGGCGCCATGACCCTCATCACCCTGGAAGACCTGGGCCAATCCAAGGCCCGCATGCAGGAAATGAAACTCTCCGCGCTGGGGCGGCTCACCGCCGGCATTGCCCATGAGATCCGCAACCCGCTTTCCGCCATCAGCCATGCCGCTGCGCTGCTGGGCGAATCGACTGCGCTCGATGCGCAGAACCAAAGCCTGGTGGAGATCGTGCGCCACCATGCCGGCCGCATCAACGGCATCATCACCGACATCCTGCAGCTCTCCCGCCAGCGCCCCTCGACCCCTGAAATCCTGCCGCTGGCCGATTGGCTCGACACTTTCATCGCCCACTACGGCGAAGGGCTGGATCCCAACGAGGCCCTGATCGATCTGCAACTCCCGCCGCTTGATCTGCATGTGCGCATGGACCCCGGACACCTGTCCCAGGTACTGACCAACCTGCTGGACAATGCCCGCCGGCATGGCCAGCCCGCCCAGGGTCCCGTGCGAATCGAGATCGGATGCGAAAGAATTCCCGGCAGCGGCCGAATTCATCTGCATGTGACGGATAACGGTCCCGGCATTGCGCCGGACGCGGCAGCCCGGCTGTTCGAGCCGTTCTTCACCACCAGTCGCAGCGGAACGGGATTGGGGCTGTATCTGTCACGGGAATTGTGCGAGTTCAATGACGCCAGTCTGGCGCAGGTGGCCCATGCCGGAACCGGCTGCCGATTCCGCATCGCCTTGCCCGACGCCGACTTCAAAAAGGATTGATCCCATGCAGGAGCCCCGCCCCACCATCCTCATCGTCGATGACGAACCGGACATCCTGACCCTGCTGGAAATGACCCTGGATCGCATGGGCCTGAGCTGCCACAAGGCCGCCAACCTGGCCCAGGCGCGCCAGCTCCTGGCCCGGCATGCCTATGCCCTGTGCCTGACCGACATGCGCCTGCCCGACGGCAGCGGCATCGATCTGGTGCGGGAGGTCAGCGGCGCCAACAGCGAACTGCCCATTGCGGTGATCACCGCCCACGGCAATGTCGAGCTGGCCGTCGAGGCGCTCAAGGCGGGCGCCTATGATTTCGTGTCCAAACCCGTGGATCTGGAAGTCCTGCGCGCCCTGGTCACCACCGCCCTCAAGGGCCACGGCGCCCAACGACCCGATCGCCGCACCCGCCATGTCCTGCTCGGCGATTCCGAACCCATGCGCCGGCTGCGCGGCATGATTGCCAAGGTCTCGCGCAGCCAGGCCCCGATCTACATCAGTGGCGAATCCGGCACCGGCAAGGAACTGGTGGCGCGCCTCATCCACACCCAGAGCAGCCGGGGGGATGCGGCCTTTGTCCCGGTCAACTGCGGCGCCCTGCCCACGGAGCTCATGGAAAGTGAACTGTTCGGCCACAAGAAAGGCAGCTTTACCGGCGCGGTGAGCGACAATCTCGGCATGTTCCGCGCCGCCAGCGGCGGCACGCTGTTCCTGGACGAGGTCGCTGAACTGCCGCTGCCGATGCAGGTGAAGCTGCTGCGCGCCATCCAGGAGCGCGCCGTGCGTCCGGTCGGGGAAAATCGCGAAGTGCCGGTGGATGTGCGCCTGCTCTCCGCCACTCACAAACCGCTGGAACACATGCTCCAGACGGGCCAATTCCGCCAGGATCTGTACTACCGCATCAACGTCATCGAGCTGCGCGTGCCGCCGCTGCGCGAGCGGCGCCAGGACCTGCCCCAGCTCACCGACCACATCCTGCGCCAGATCGCCGGCGATTCCCCACCCAAATTGGAAGAAGGCGCCTGGCGCGCCCTGCACGCCTACCCCTTTCCGGGCAACGTCCGCGAGCTGGAGAACATCCTGCAGCGCGCCTACACCCTGTGCGACGGCCGCGTGATCGCCACCGAACACCTGCAACTGCCCGATGCCGAATCCCCGGCCGGCATGCCCCTGGCGGCCCATGAAGAGCGGCCCGCCCCCGATACGCCGTCGCCCCGTGCCGCCCCGGCGCCCGCCGATCTTGACGGCGCCCTGGAACACATCGAGCGGGAAACCATCCTGCAAGCCCTCGAAGCCCACCGCTGGAACCGCACCGCCACCGCCCGCGCCCTCGGCATCACCTTCCGCGCCCTGCGCTACCGCCTCAAGAAACTGGGCGTGGAATGAATTCCGGTGCCTGCCGCCGGGCTCCAAGGGCGCGGGCAAATCGACCAGATCACGGCTTCTGCCCCCTATCAATCCTGGGGGGCACGCGCTGATCCGGCAAATGAGTGATCCATGTGCTTCTGAGCCACCTCGCGCGACAGCCCCCGCGCGATGTCGGATAATTCCCGCCTCGCCCCGCCATCCTCTCGGGAGTATCCGCAATCCCATGAGCCTGCCCCTGACC
>JBARUT010000034.1:0-6792 GCA_049645885.1 Candidatus Macondimonas sp. | reverse complement strand
GCTTTTGGTAAAGATAGTCGCGGGTGAGCGGGACGGCGTCGGGCCGGTGGGCGAGCTGAAGCTGGAATACCATCAGCCGGCCGTGACGAAAGCCCATCTCGGCGCCGGCCAGGTAAAACTCCCACATGCGACAGAAGCGCTCGTCGTACAGCGCCTTGGCACGCTCGCGCTGGGCCTGGAAGCGCTCGAACCAGTGCCGCAGGGTCTCGGCGTAGTGCAGCCGCAGGATCTCCACATCGGTCACCCACAGGCCACAGTGTTCCACCGCCGCGAATACCTCCGACAGCGCCGGGCAGTAACCGCCGGGAAAGATGTACTTGCGGGTCCAGGCGTTGGTGTCGCCGGGCGGATCGGCGCGGCCGATGGCGTGCACCAGGGCGACACCGTCGGGCGCCAGCATGCGACCCAGCGCACGAAAGAAGTTCCGGTAATGGTCCACGCCCACATGCTCGAACATCCCCACCGACACAATCCGGTCGTAACGCCCCGGCTCCTCGCGGTAATCGCGCAGGGCAAAACGCACCTGCGGGGCGAGGCCCTCGGACTCGGACCGGGCACGGGCCACCTTGAGTTGCTCGGCCGACAAGGTGAGTCCGGTCACGTCCACGTTGTCGTGGCGCGCCAGATCCAGCGCCAGTCCACCCCAGCCGCTGCCGATGTCCAGCACCCGCATGCCGGGCTGCAGCAGCAGCTTGGCGGCGATATGCCGTTTCTTCAGCGCCTGGGCCTGCTCCAGGGTTTCATTGCCGTGCGGAAAATAGGCGCAGGAATATTGCCAGTCCTTGTCGAGGAACAGCGCGTAGAGCGCATCGGACAGGTCGTAGTGGTGGGCGACGTTGCGTTGTGCACGCGTGCTTGGATTGAACTGGTGCAGCCAGCGCAGCGGACGGCAGACCGCTGCCAGCACCCGCTGGAGCGGCCGGCGGGCGATTGCCTCGGCGCACTGGTTGGCCAGTGCCAGGAAATCGCGCAGGGTGCCCTGTTCGATGGTGAGGCGGCCATCCATGTAGGCTTCCCCTGCGGCGAGTTCCGGCTGGAGCAGCAGCCGTCGGGGCAGGGCGGGGTCGCGCAGCTGGATCGCGACTTCGGGTCCACCGCCTGGACCGAGGCGATGGGCGCGGCCTTGAGGATCGATGAGCGTCAGCCGACCGTGGGTGAGTGCGGATTCAAGGATGCGGGACAGCAACATGGCGCACCTCCTGAGCAGAGGGTGAGGCGGCCTTGCGGCCGCGCGGCGTTCAGCAACGCCGGCCAGCGCCGTGTCTGCCTGACACCCCGGTGGGGGCGGCCTTCCTGGCCCGCTGGGCGGTCGGCGATGTCGGTCCAGAAAACGTTGAGGCCCAGCGATTCTAACGCTGGATGGTGTCAATGAAAATCAAGTGGCGCTACCGCCGCCCAAGGCACGATAGAGCGATACGGCAGCAATGAAGCGGTCGAGGCGCGCGCTGACGGCGGCGTCATTGGCGGTGATCAGGCTGCGCTGAGCATCCAGCAAGACCGAGTAATCCACGGCGCCAGCGTCGAAACGAGCACGAGCGCCGTCATAAGCGGCCTGTGCGGCGAGCGCAGCCTGATCCAGGGCGGCGCTGCGCAAGGCGCTCTGGCGCTGGGCATCGAGGGCGTCGCTCACTTCCCGGTAGGCGGTCAGTACGGCCTGGCGATAGTTGGCCACCAGTTCCTCGCGGCGGGCTTCGGTGTAGGTCACCTCGCCACGCAGTGCGCCGCCCCGGAACAAGGGAGCCAGTGCGTAGGCGCTGAGGGTGGTCAGGGTGGCCGTGGGACTGCGGGTCCAGGCCCGGTCCCAGCCGATTTGCACACTGGGATACAAGGCCGCGCGGGCGGCACCGATATCGGCGCCGGCAGCCATCAGCTCCGCCTCCGCCCGGCGCAGGTCGGGTCGGTTGGTGAGCAGGGCGGCGGGCACGGTGGGCACGACTGCAGGTAGCGTCAGCGCCGCCCAGTCGACATCAGGCGCCTGGAATGTCGGGGTCGCTACGCCGGTGAGCAAGGCCAGTTGGTTGCGGATGCTGGCCTCGGTCTGCGTCAACGCGGCCAGGCTGGCCTCGGTGGTCGCAACCACGGTGCGCTGCTGATCCCGTTCCAGCGCCGAGATCCGGCCGGCGTCGAACTGGGCTTCAAGCACCGCCAGTACAGCGTGGACAGCCTCCAGATTCGCCTGCGCCAGACGCAAGCGTTCGCGCGTGGCGGCTAGATTGAGGGCAGCCTGCGCGGTTTCGCCACTGGTCAGCAAGTGCAGGGCGGCCAGGTCGAACTGGCTGACGGTGACCCGGTTGCGCGCCGCCTCGCGGCTTGCATTCACCCGGCCGAACAGGTCCAGTTCATAGGCCAGTGTGAGTTGGGTGCTATAGCGGGTGCCGTTTTGGGTGGTCGACGAAAAATTGCCGCCGCCGCTGCGGTCGGTGTCGATGGCGGACCATGCAACATCGAGTTGGGGCCACAAAGGCGCGTTGGCGATGGTCGCGACGGCACGGGCCTGGCGGATGCGCGCAACGCCCGCAGCCAGATCCTGGTTGGCGGCCAAGGCTTGATCCACCAACTCATCCAGCGCCGGGCTGGCGAATGTGGTCCACCATGCATCAGGCGAGAGATCCGCGGTTGGCGTTGTCTGCGGTGACCACTGCGCGGGCACCGGTACCTCAGGGCGCTGGTAGTCCGGGATCAAGCTGCAACCAGTCAGCGACAGCAACAGCAGGACGGGGAGGGGATGCCGCATGGGTTTATTCCGAGGCCAGGGCAACAACGGGATCGAGGCGGGCCGCCTTGCGTGCGGGCAGGTAGCCGAACAGCAGGCCGGTCCCCACCGCGCTCAGGAACGCCAGCACGGCGGGTGGCGCGGTGAACAGGATGTCCACGCCGCCAAAACGCAGGCCAAAGCCGATCAGATAGCCCAGCGTAAGGCCGATCACCCCACCCACGGTGCACACCACCGCCGCCTCGGTGTTGAACTGCAGCAGGATGTCGCGCCGGCGCGCGCCAGTGGCCATGCGGATGCCGATTTCGCGCGTGCGTTCGGTGACGCTCACCAGCATGATGTTCATCACGCCGATACCGCCCACAATCAGTGAGATAGCCGCCACCGAGCCGAGCAGCAGGGTGAGTGTGCTCTGGGCGCTGGTAACGGCGGCCACGATCGAGGCCATGTTGCGGATGCTGAAGTCTTCACTGCGATGGCGCGCCAGCAGCAATTGGCGGATCGCTTCCTGTACGCCATCAACCCGGCTCACATCCCCCACCTTGACGGTAATGGCGTTGACGTGGGTGCGCCCGAACAAACGCACCTGGGCGGTGGTGAGGGGTACGAAGATCACATCGTCCTGATCGGTGCCCCAGTTGGAGGCCCCTTTCTCGCCCATGACGCCAATGATCTCGAAGGGTACATTCTTGATCAGCACGAAGCGGCCCACCGGGTCTTCCCCGGCGGGAAACAGCAGACGCGCGACGGTCTGGCCCAGCACAGCCACTGGCGCATAACTGCGGACATCGCGGCGGGTGAAGAAATTGCCGCGCACCAGCGGCCAGTCGCGCAACGCCGGCAAATCGGGGCCTACGCCCTGGGCTGTGGTGAGGTAGTCCACGGCGCCCACCCGTGCGGTCAGGCGGCCGCCGCGCTCAGGCACCACCAGCGTCACATCCGGCAGCGCGGCGATGGCCTCGGCATCCTGCGGCGTGAGGGTGACGATGTCGCCGCTGCCGCGCAGTCCCGGTGCGCCGGGGCGGATCACCAGCAAGTTGGTCCCCATGGCGCTGATCTGGTTCAACACGCTCTGCTTGCCGCCTTCACCCACGGCGAGCATCACCACCACCGAGGCCACGCCGATGACGATGCCCAGCAGGGTCAGCGCGGTGCGCAGCAAATTGGTTCGCAACGAGCGCAGCGCCACCTTCACCGCCTCGCCCACATCCGGCAGCATGCCGGTACCGTCGGCGGGGTGTTGATCGCTCGGCAGCGTTTGTGCCCCCGGTTGCGCTGGCCCATCCTCGGTGATGCGGCCGTCGGTGATGCGCACGATGCGCTGGGCGTGCGCCGCGACCTGGGGATCGTGGGTGATCAGGATGATGGTGCGCCCTTCGGCATGAAGTTGCGCCAGCAGCGCCATCACTTCGGCGCTGCTCTTGCTGTCCAGCGCGCCCGTGGGCTCATCGGCCAGGATCACCGGCGGATCGTTGACCAGGGCGCGGGCGATGGCCACGCGCTGCTGCTGGCCGCCGGAAAGCTGGCTGGGGCGGTGGCCACTGCGCTCGGCCATGCCCAGGCGCGTCAGCAGCGCCTTGGCGCGCTCGGCCCGCGCCGTCGCGGTCAGACCGGCATACAGGGCAGGCATTTCCACGTTTTCGGCGGCGCTCGCCCCCGGCAGCAGGTTGTAGCGCTGGAAGACAAAGCCAAAGGTCTGGCGGCGCAGGCTGGCGAGGCTGTCGGGCGGCAAGCCGGCCACCGAGCGGCCGAGGATGTGGTAGTCGCCGGCGTCCGCTCGGTCCAGGCAGCCGATCACGTTCATCAGTGTGCTCTTGCCGGACCCTGACTGCCCCATGATGGCCACGAACTCACCCGGCCAGATCGCGAGCGATACCTCATCCAGCGCACGGACTTCCGTATCCCCGGCCTTGAAGCGGCGGGTGATGCCGCGCAGCTCCAAAAGTGGCGTGGGGGCCATGATCAGCGGCCGATGCGGGGCGCGGGCCCGGCGGCTTTTGCGGCCGGCGCGATGCTGGGATTCGCCAGCGCGACTTCGTCACCGGGCTTGAGCCCGGCGCGGATTTCGACCTGGGTACGGGTGATCAGCCCAACCTGCACCACGGTGGGGACCAGGCGACCATCGACATGGCGCTGGACCTCATAGGCTTCCCCTTGCGCCGTATCCTGTTCTGGCCGGCGCCGCCCCAGTGCCGCCGCGGGGATCACGGGCACGTTCTCGGCGCGCGCGACATGGAAGAACATCTGCGTACTCATGCCATTCATGAGCTGGCCGTCGCGGTTGTCGACATCGGCCAGCACGTTGTAGAGCACCACGTCATTGATGACTTCCGGCGAAGGCAGGAGCTGGCGCACCACCGCCTGCCAGCGCCGCTCCAGTGATCCCAGGGTGGTGAAGGACACCGCCATGCCGGGTCGCACCCTCGGCACATCCGCCTCGGCCACCTGCGCGCGGACCGTCATGGTGCCGAGGTCTGCGATGTGCAAAATGACCGGCGCGGTCTGATTGGCATTCAGCGTCTGGCCCTCACGGGCGGTCTGGCTCGCCACCGTGCCGTCCATGGGCGCGTAGATCTTGGTGTAGCCGAGATTGGTTTCGTCCCCTGCCAGGGTGGAACGCGCCTCGTCGATCTGGGCCTTGAGCGAGGCGGCCCGCGCCTCGGCCACGCGCAGGGCCGACTCGCTTTCCTCCAGGGCTTCCCGGCTCACGGC
The DNA here is from genome assembly GCA_049645885.1 of Candidatus Macondimonas sp. Classification (GTDB taxonomy): domain Bacteria; phylum Pseudomonadota; class Gammaproteobacteria; order UBA5335; family UBA5335; genus Macondimonas. The sequence continues at coordinate 1,367 of JBARUT010000034.1, read as the reverse complement.
ACGGGCCGCGATCAACTGGCGATTGCGATCCCGCACCTGGCGGGCGTAGACGATCTGGGCGTTCTGTTCGGCAAGCTGGGCGGTGAGCGAGTTGAGCCGCGCCTGGTCCGCCGCCACGCGGGAGGCATAGATGCGCGGGTCTATCTCGGCGATGAGCTGGCCGCGCGTCACCTTGTCGCCGATTTCCACATGCAGCCGGCTGAGCTGGCCCGAGACCTGGGCGCCGACATCGACGTATTCCTTGGGCTCCAGTTTGCCCTGGGCCGTGATCAGTTCCTCCAGATCGGCCTGTTCGACCCGCACCAGCGGCAGATCAATCGGCTTGGCGGCGCGCCAAGTGTGAATGCCATAGGCGGCGATTGCGAGAATCGCGGCGGCAAGCAGCGCAACCATGAGTCGACGGGTAAATAGCGTCACGACGAGCCTTTGGATAGCGGAAATCTTGAATGCCCCAAGCGACGGGTGGGGCGTTTGACTGGGCTAATGGATGTGTGATCAGCCATGCATTGGAGCGCATGGAGAACGGGCCATTCGACTCATGCGGCCTGATTCGGTTCCCGTGCTCTTTTTTACTTCAAAAGCCTGCCAATGCGCCAGCGGGTGCGCATTGCTCAACCGGGAATGACCGCATCGGCGATTACACCCGCGACAAAGTCATCGATCAAGCGGAGCAAGTCTGAAGCTGGTTTCCCGGCCCGCTGGTCGGCATCAGGTCGGAATGGCGGTATTGGCTTTTCATTCAACCATCGGCGCGCGTGTCTGCTACAGACGCTGAGGGCGATTTTCGTGGCCAGTTGGGATGACCGCTCCGTCAGGCCTCAGGGTTCTGCGCCCCACACCCGGCGAGGATGCGGGCGTGGGTTTTCGGTAAATTACAGGCTGGTTTGCGCCAATGAGGAGGACCTGCGACGGCCGGCGTTCTGATCGCATCCTTGGCTATCAGGATGCTTGCCGCCAATTCTGGCCAAGTGTGCGGGATCTGACGAAATCCAGGATCAATTGTGCGGCGGCCTTGTGACCACCGCCCTGACGCAACGTGGCGCTGTAGGTTTTGGCGTTTTGTTTGTAACGATCATTGCCGAGCACGCTGTAGACCGTCTGCCGGATTGACTGTGGCGTCAGCTCTTTTGGCATGGGCTGGGCTACGCCAATTTTTTTCAGGCGTCGCATGTTGAAGGCCTGTTCGATTTGCTGGGGCACCACAATGACCGGCACGCCGAAATAGAGCGCTTCATTCAGACTGTTCATGCCGCCATGGGTGATGAAGACATCGGTACGCTTGAGTACTTCCAGTTGCGGAACGAAATTCTCCACGATGAAATTTTCTGGAATGGCGCCCAATGCCTGGATGTCGATATTGCGTCCGA